>NEUO01000099.1 GCA_002304315.1 Verrucomicrobiia bacterium Tous-C4TDCM | reverse complement strand
GCGCAAAATCAAATTCCAAGCGGGTCGCATCGGCGGCGCGCAATGCACCACATATCGCAACAAGAAACAATATGAGCGGAAACGACTTTTTCATTTTAAATCTAGCTTTCATTTTGGCGAACGTTCAAGCGCTGGCACCGCTGGGGCGGGGGTGAGCGTCGAAACGGGATGGCGGGTTAAAGTTACGGACAGCATGGCCGACAGAGCAGCCCCAGCGGTTGTCCAGCCGCGCCTTGTTCGCCTTTGGTTAGGTGTGGATTAGCTTTGAGTGGCGAATTGCCTGAAGCGTCGCAAAGGCTGCCTCCTCAAGTGGTTCTCTAAGGTCTGCGGCCTCCTCAATAAGCTTCGGGGTAATTGGTTCGTTTCCGTGGGATACATCGTTCCTTAAATCCACAATTCTCTTTAACAGCGATTCGTCCTCCAATATGCCGTTGGCAACACGAGTGAGTTCAAGGTCTATAGCAAGTTTGCGAACGCACGGCTTAGCGCGACCTCGCTCATCCTCCTTCATTGAGGATTTGTCTGCATAGGAAAGTGAAAGCCGCTCAATTACCCGCCAAAAGCAACAAACTACTTCAAGAGGATCGATGCAACACAACCCTTTGCGATACCAACTGGCTGCTGCGAGAAATCGCGGATGCTCAAGCCTCAATTGAACAACGGAACCGATAATCCACCGCCATTCCTGTTCAGTAAGTATCCTGTCTGTGTGTGTCGAAGTGCGGTTGCCTCGAATACGCTCCTGCTGCGAATCCTCCCCAGGCATAAGAAACTTGAGGGGCTGACGGGTCACTGCGCTGAGCAGGTCACATAGCTGTCCGAGGTAAAAAATGCCTGCACGCTGCGCACCTGCTGGCGAACTCGCAGTAACCGAGAAGTCGATGGACATAAGACCTGGCTGCCGCGCATCACGGAGCGTAATATCTGTGAAAAACTCCTCTCCATCGGTATAGCCCTTCAAAGCTCTCTGTGTAAGATGGTGAAGATCTCGGTCTGGGCGGACAGGGCATACACGACGGCACTGAGTAGGAATCGGCTGGCAGCATCGACTGAGGTGCTTGGGCGGTTGGCTTGAGGCTGGGGCATGGCAGTTAGGCGTGTTGAAGTTGGGCGAACAGTGGTATTAGTAGAGTGTCAGAGAGCGATATCACTGACCTTTCGATCGAAGTGACTCTGATCGGAAATCACTGAGCTGCAAGGATTTTTTTGGGGATTGGGTGCGTCTATCCGGGAGCCGCGGCGGCGGATTCGAGGAGCTGGGGCGGGAGGCTGATATCAGGGGCGGAATCTGGGAAATTGGGCGATTAGGAGATTTGGATAGTAAGGAATTCCGGAGTTCGGGCTGGGGGGTGATTTCTGGAAGAGTGGTCAGGTGAACACTTTTTAGGTTGACGGCTATTCCGAGTCCTGATTGTGTTCGGACGATGAGACCTTCCAAGACGCGTTGGTGCTGGAGACGGGATTTGGCGGAGTTCCGCGGGCTTTCGGACCGGGAACGGGCGGGATTCCTGCTGGTGCTGGAATGGTTCGAAAACTTCCGGCTGCGGCATGAGATGGAGGCCGGGCGCGACGCCGCGAAGGCTTTCTGGAGGGCTGAGGTGCAGAGGGAAGACCGCAAGCGCGAGCCCTGGCAGCTCGACCAGTGGTCGGACGCCATCCAATGGTATTTGAACTGGCTCAAGGCCTGTGAGGAAGCCGGGGCGGATCACCGGAGTTTGCCGGAGCGGCTGCGGGCGGCGGTGCATTCGGCGGGATCGCGGCGGGGTCTGGCGCTGCGAACGAAGCAATGCTACGGAGCCTGGGCGGCGCGATATGCGGTGTTCGCCGGCGACGAGCGCGAAGTGATGCGGGTCGAGACGGCGTCGCGGTTCCTAGGGTCGGTGGTGAATGACGAGGACTGCGCATATTCAACCCAGAAGCAGGCGCTCAACGCGGTGGCCTTCTTTTTCAAATACGTCTGCGGGGTGGAGGACCCGGTTTTCCAGGTGAAGCTGCGCAAGACGGGGACGCGGATCCCGGTGGTCTTGGCGAAGCCGGAGACGGAGCGGCTTTTCGAGAAGCTGGACGAGCCGCCGAAGCAGGCCAAAAAGACGGAGGGACGATATGGATTGGCGGCGCGGCTTCAGTATGGAGCGGGTTTGCGGCTGTCGGAGTTGGTGAGGTTAAGAATCAAGGACGTGGATCTGGGGCGCGGAACCCTGACGGTTCGGATGGGGAAAGGTGACAAGGATCGCATGACCGTGCTGCCGAAGAGCCTGCGGGAGCAGATCGCGGAGCAGATCGAGAAGGCGCGAGAGATCTGGCGGAGGGATCGCGAAGAGGGACTGGCGGGAGTGTATTTGCCCGGAGCCTTGGCGCGGAAGTTCCGGCGGGCGGCGGAGACCTTCGAGTGGTTCTGGTTGTTTCCTGCGCGGCAGACTTCAGTGGATCTGGAGACGCGGTGCTATGACCGGGCGGGCCGGGATGACGATGCCGTCGGCGATGCTGCGGTCACCCGGGTGGCGGTCCGGACGAAGCCGGAGTCCGGGATCCGGCGGCGGCACCATCTTCACGGGAAGGTTTACAACGAGGCGATCCAGCGGGCCGCATCAGCGGCGGGGATCGAGAAGCACGTGACGAGTCACGCGTTGAGACACAGCTTCGCGACGCATCTGCTGGAGGCTGGGACGGATCTCCGGACCATCCAGGATCTATTGGGGCACGAGGAGATCACGACGACGGAGATTTATCTGCATGTGGCGACGGGGGTGCATGGGCTGGGGGTGGTGAGTCCGTTGGACTCAAGAGAATGACGATTGTTGATTTTGGATTTTGGATTTTGGATTTTGGATTTGAGTGCAATTGAGCCACTGCTGCGATCATTGCTCTTCCATTCAAAAATCAAAAATCGTCATTCCTCAATCGTCACTGAGGCATCGGGACGGAAGAGGCGGATGAAAGGCCGTCTCCGCTCCGCCGCGGATTGCCTTCCGGTTAGGGGAAGGCTTACGGCACCCCCCCATCGCTGAAGCTACGAGCTGCAGGGATGCCGCAGCCACTTTGGCGGGCGCGTCTTGGCGATTCCCTTTCTCCGCTGCCCCGTTTAGCAAGGGCCGTGCGATTGCCGGTTCATGAGATCGACGATGGCTGCTAGCGGACCTTTCCCATCGAGAGCTCCTACTGGGGTTGCGAACGAGTAGCACACAGGCTCCGGCCCGGTGGACGTGGTAATCGAGTAACCTCTACCTCAAAGACCGGTGCCCTCAAGACGCCCGGCGGAATCGCCACGGCGGGCGAGGTCGCTCTGGACGGCTGAACGAAGCCACCGTAGAAGCCTCAGCATGATCCGCTGGTTCGCGATCAACTCCATCGCCTCGAATCTCCTGATGGGGATCCTCATCGTCGTGGGCGCGTGGTGCTATTTCGAGAAGGTGCAGCCGGAGGTCCAGCCAACGGTGCAGTTCGAGGAGGTGCAAATCGATGTGAACTACCGGGGCGGCAGCCCGGAAGACGTCGAGAACGCGGTGGTGGTCCCGATCGAGCAGGCGCTGGAAAACTTGCCGGGCATCGAGTCGATCGAATCCCGCGCGAGCGTCGGTCGCGGCAGCGTCGAGCTCAACGTGACCAAGGGCACCGATCCCCGGGAGCTACTGGAACAAGTCAAGCCGCTGATCGACGGCATCACGACCTTTCCCCAGGAGACCGAACCGCCGCGCTACGAAATTCCCGACAGCAGCAAGTGGTTCGACGTCATCAAGGTCGCCATCTCCGGCGAGATGGATGAGAAAGACCTGTTGCAGGCCGCACGGCGGATCCGCGACGACCTGACCGGCCTGCCCGGAATCTCTCAGGCGAACATCCAGGGTGCCACCCCGTTCGAGCTGTCGATCGAGGCGGATTTGGCCCGTCTCCGCGATTTCGGGATGACCTTCTCCGATCTCACGGCCGCGATCCGCCGCTCGTCGCTCGACCTGCCGGCCGGCCAGATCCAGACCGACGAGGGCGCGTTGGCCATCCGCTCGAAGAATCAGGCCTACTCGCGCGACGATTTCGAGAACATCGTCATCCGCAGCAGCGGCGGTGCGGAAGTGAAGGTCCGCGACGTGGCCACGGTGAAGGACGACTTCGAGGAGAACCGCAAGCGGATCCGCTTCAACGGCAAGCCTGCGCTGCTGGTCGAGGTCCTGCGGCTGCCGCACGAGGACGCGCTGGAGATCGCCGACCGGGTGAGACAGTATGTCCACGGCGCGGAGGCATCTTTCCCGCAAGGCATCCACCTCGGCGTCTGGGACGACAGTTCGATCGAGCTCCGCGGCCGACTCGGCAGCCTGCTGGAGAGCCTCGTCCAAGGCGGCTTCCTGGTGCTGATCATCCTCGGCCTGTTCCTGCGGCCCTCGATTGCGATCTGGGTGGTGCTCGGCATTCCCATTTCTTTCGCCGGCGCATTCATCGTGATGGCGGCGATGGGGATGACGCTCAACCCGATGAGCATCTTCGGCTTCATCATCGCGGTCGGGATCGTGGTGGACGATGCCATCGTGACCTCCGAGAACGTCTTCACGAAGTTGCGCGCCGGAGTCAGCGGTCTCGACGCGGCCATCGACGGGGCCAAGGAGGTCACCATCCCGGTGACCTTCGGCGCGATCACGATCAGCGTGGCTTTCCTGCCGCTGATGTTTTTCGACGGCTTCTACGGTGCCTACGCCCGCCAGATCCCGCCGGTGGTGATCGCGACGATCCTGTTCTCGCTGATCGAGACCAAGCTGGCGCTGCCCTGCCATCTCAAGAACATCACCCTGAAGCCGAGGTATTTCCTGCGCTTCGACCGCTTCCAGACCGCCATTT
This sequence comes from Verrucomicrobiia bacterium Tous-C4TDCM, assembly GCA_002304315.1. Taxonomy (GTDB): domain Bacteria; phylum Verrucomicrobiota; class Verrucomicrobiia; order Verrucomicrobiales; family Akkermansiaceae; genus Haloferula. The sequence goes on along the minus strand of NEUO01000099.1, from coordinate 12,990 downwards.
CCAACAGCCTGGAGACCTTCATCGACCGCTGCTACAAGCCGTTGATCCTGCTCGCCACCCGGCACCGCTACGTGACGCTGGCGATCTTCGCCGCGGTGGCGATGATCAGCGTGGCGGTGCTGCGCAGCGGGCGGCTGGGTTTCGTTTCGATGCCCTCCATCGACCGCAACCGGATCGTGGCCTCCCTGACCATGCCGCGGGACACGGCGATGCAGATCACCGATGACCGGGTCAAGCAGGTGCTCGCCGCCGCGGAGGAGTTGAAGAAGGAATTCATCGACCCAGGCAACGGCAAGCCGATCATCCTCGACATCATGACCAGCACCGGCGGCTGGTCGGGCGGCGGCGGGATCGACCCGCGCCAAGGCTTCGTGGTGATCCAGATTCTCGATCCCGGCGACCGGAGCGAACCCGGCCCGAGGAACAAGGAGATCGCCAAGCGCTGGCAGGAGTTGGTCGGTGAGCTGAAGGATGCCCAGCAATTCTGGATTTCCGGGGACTCGGGAGGCGGCTTCCGCGGCGGTGGCAACGACGACGAGATGGAAGCGATCGAGATCGAACTCCGCGGCCCCGCTACGCCCGAAAAGGAGGCGATCACCGATCAGCTCACAGGATTGCTCGAATCCTATCCCGGGATCCAGGACGCCTGGACCAATGACTCGCGGATGCGCGACGAACTCCACGTGACGATCCGGCCGGAAGGCGAGGCGCTCGGGTTGACCCAGCGGGAGTTGGCCACGCAGGTCCGTGCCGCATTCTTCGGCGAGGAAGCCCAGCGGATGCAGCGCGGCCGGGACGACGTCCGCGTGATGGTCCGGCTGCCGCTCGAGAAGCGCCAGTCGCTGCACACGCTCGAAGAGATGAGGGTGCTCACCCCCGACGGCGGTGCCGCGCCGTTTCGCTCGGTCGCCGACGCACGCTTTGAAAAGGCGCAGTCCGACATCGAGCGCCGCGACGGGGCGCAGGTCGGCTCCGTCTCCGCCAAGCCGTCGGACGAGACCATTGATGTGGTGGCCATCGCCGACGCGATCGAGCCGCGGATCAACGCGCTGCTGCAAGGCCACCCGGAGCTGAGCTGGCGCTTCGAAGGCTACATCAAGGAGCACCGCGAAACCGGCATCCGTTTCTGGGTCATGGGCATCTCGTTGCTGGTCGCGCTCTACGTCCTGCTGGCGATCCCGTTCCGCTCGATCCTCCAGCCGGTCTTCGTGATGATCGCCATCCCCTACGCGGTGCTCGGCGCGCTGTTCGGCCATCTGATCATGGACATCACGCCGTCCTACCTTTCGATCTTCGGGCTGCTCGCGCTGGCCGGGGTGGCGATCAACGACTCGCTGGTGATGGTCGATTTCATCAACCAGCGCCGCCGCGAGGGAATGGACCTGTTCGAAGCCGTGGTCCAGTCCGGCATCCGGCGGTTCCGGCCGATTTTCCTAACCTCCACCACCACCTTCGTCGGGCTGATTCCGACGATCTTCGACAAATCGCCCGAGGCCCAGTTCCTCAACCCGATGGCGGTCTCGATCGGCTTCGGAATGCTGTTCGGCACCTTCATCACCCTGCTCCTCGTGCCGTCCGCCTACCTGGCCGTGGAAGATCTGGTGGTGAAGTTCAAGAAGGGCATCGTCTGGTACAAGAAGCCCTTCACCCGGCCCGAAACCGGGGATATCCCCGAAAGTTCGGATCCCGCACTTTGACGGGTTGCCCGGTGCGTGGAAGCGGCTACGATGCCGCCGTTCAAGTCATGGTCAGCCCTTCTCCCGCTACCTCATCCCCCGCCACCGACTACGATGTCGTCATTTTCGGCGGGGCTTTCTCCGGGTCCTCGCTTGGCCTGCTCCTGAAGCGCGCGCGGCCGGAAACCCGGGTGCTCATCGTTGAGAAATCGGAGGTTTTCGACCGCAAGGTCGGCGAATCGACGTCGGAGGTCGCCGGTTGCTTCTTGACCCGGGTACTCGGGCTCTCCCACTACCTTTCCTGCGAGCATTTCCAAAAGCACGGCCTGCGGATGTGGTTCACCACCCCCGAAAACGACTGCCCGAATGCCTGCGCCGAAATCGGGCCGAACACCCAGGCGCGGCTTCCGACTTTCCAGCTCGACCGCTCGAAGCTCGACCTCCACCTGCTGGAAATGGCGGAAAAGGAGGGCTGCACCGTCATCCGCCCCGCCACCATCAAATCCTTCGAACTGAATGGAGCAGGGAAAAACGTCATCGTCCTCAAGCACGACGGCGAGACGAAAACCCTCACCGCCGGCTGGGTCGCCGACTGCTCCGGCAAGGCCAGCCTGGTCGCCCGCCAGCGCGGCATCTGGAGGAAGCTGGAGAGTCATCCGGTCCACTCGATGTGGGTGCGTTTCAGCAATGTCCTCAGCCTCGACACCCATGAAGCGCGGACCCAGGCCCCCTGCCTCAAGGACGGACCCAGCGTCGCCCGCGCCAGCGCGACCAACCACCTGATGGGCCGCGGCTGGTGGTCATGGATCATCCCGCTTTCCAACGGCGACTTCTCCGCCGGCGTGACCTGGGACGAGCGCATCTTCACCCCGCCGTCCGAAGGACCCGTCGGCGAGCGCGTGAAGCAGCACCTCACCAGCCAGCCGATCGGCAAGCTGATGTTCAAGGATGCCGCGCCGACCGAGAACGACGCGCGGATTTACAAGTATCTTCCCTATTACTCGACCGAAGTCTGCGGCGACGGCTGGATCCTCGCCGGGGACGCGGCCGGCTTCATGGACCCGCTCTACTCGCAAGGCCTCGACTACTGCGCCCATGCGACCTACGCCGCGCACAAGATCCTGCTCAAGTCACTGAACGGCGAGTGCGTGAAGATGGCGCTGGACCATCACAACATGATCTATCCGCAGTCCTACCAGCGCTGGTACCATGCCCTCTACAAGAACAAGTATCAGTATCTCGGCGATGCCGACCTGATGCACGCGGCCTTCCTGATGGACATCGCCACGTATTTCATCGGCCCGGTCCGCGCGGTCTATGCCGATGCCGACATGGAATACTCCACGATGCCCTACAACGGTCCCGGCGGCGCGATCTTCGCCCGCTTCATGGCCTTCTACAACCGGCGCCTGGAAGTCATCGCCCGCAAGCGCCTCGCCGCCGGTACCTACGGCAAGAACAACCTCAAGCACCGCCATTTGCTGCGGATGCCCTTCGAGGCGAACACCAAGGCCGTGCGCCATCTCTTACACGGGATGCGGGTGTGGCTTAAGGTCGAGGTAGAAACGATGTTCGTCCGCCCGATCGAGGCACTTCCCGACCCCGCGGTGAAAACCGCGCCTCCCCCTGTGATGGTAAAGGCGTGACGAGCCGGGGAAATGCCGGGATTTCAGCCGCTTTAGCTGCTAACGAAACCTCCGGAGAATTTTCCCGCCATGAATCGTCGCCAATCGTCTTACCGGGTCTTCGGCATCTTCTAGCTGCTGACGTATTGGGACGCCCGTGCCGCACAGATCGACCAGGCGGTGATCGGCGAGTCCATCCGCTTGGGCGACGCCACCAATCACAACCAGCCGACCTGGGCCGCGAAGATCGCGCTGATCCGCTCGTCACCTATCGGAGCAAGGTCCCCACCGCACAACTCGGCCCCCGCTTCTTCATCCGACTGAAAGTCCAGCCGTAGCCTGTCCCGGTGGTCCCGGTCCGGCTCCCTCGACGTTTTTCAAACTTTCCATCCAACTCAGGGTTCCTTCTTCCTCGGCACGCCGGATTCCCAATGAAGAACCCCGATAAAAGCCCGGTCATCGATCAACCCGCCTCCGGAATCCTCGAAATCCCTCGTCCTACCCGGTCCGAAGTCGTGGGGGTCATACGGGCGGCCCGCGAATACCGCCTCGTGGCGATCTGCCCGATCCCGGCAGGAGATCTGCTTTTCCGGATCGAAGGAGTGCAGACCACCACCCCCACACGTTATTCCCTGCAGATCGGGGAAAACCTTCACGTCGATCTCAGCGGCGGTCACAGTACGGAGGAAATCCTCGACCGCTATTTCTGGCGCTTCATGAATCACAGCTGCGCGCCCAACTCGTTGATCCGTGATCGCGAAGTCGTTGCCCGGCGCGACATCCAACCCTGGGAGTCCGTCACGTTCGACTACAACACGACCGAGTGGGATATGGCGGAGCCCTTCAGCTGTGGATGCGGGAGCGTGGACTGCCTCGGAATCATCAGGGGCTTGAGGTATCTCACATCATCCCAACGCGAGCGCTTGGGAACGGTGGCCTCTCACCTCCGTCGCCACATGCCGGGTGAGTGCCGAGTTCCCGCCGGTACATCGCAAGCATGAGTTATTCCCCAGAGATCGCGCCGCCCGCCGAAACGGATGCCCCGACGGGATGCGGGCTGTTGCATCGCTTCATCGAGCACTCCGCGCACCGCTGGCCGGGGCGGGTGGCGGTGGACATCCCGGCAGGAAATCACCGGCCCGGGCGGAGTCTCCTTACCTACGCGGCACTGGAGTCTGATTCGAACGCGCTGGCGGCCCTGCTGCGCCCATTGATCCACGGCGAGTGCGTGGTCGGCATTCTTCTACCGCGCACCAGCGATCGCCTTTTCGTCGCTCAGCTTGCAGTCCTCAAGGCCGGCGCCGCCTACACCTGCCTGGATCCTTCCTTCCCGGATGAACGCTTTGCGGATATTCTCGACGACGCCGCTGCCACCCTCGTTCTGACAGATGCCGCCGGACTTCCCCGCATCCGTCAAAGCGGTCCGGACTCGCTCACCGTGATCGATGTCGGGGATGTAGAGATTCCGGAACAAGACGGGATCGATCCTGCCTGGTGGCTGAAGCCATCGAGCCTCGCGTACGTCATCTACACCTCGGGCACGACCGGCAGGCCGAAAGGCGTGATGATCGAGCACCGCAGCATCGCGAATCTCGTCGCGTCCGACTTGGAGGCCTTTCGTTTGGAAAGCTCCGACCGTGTGGCCCAGGGCTCGTCTGCGGCCTATGATTCGTCGATCGAGGAAACCTGGTTGGCGTTCGCCGCCGGGGCGACCTTGGTCGTGATAGATGATGACACCGCGCGCCTCGGGCCCGACCTCGTCGAATGGCTGCAGCTGGAGCGCATCACCGTGTTTTGTCCTCCACCCACGCTTCTCCGTACCACCGGTTGTGAGGATCCGGCGTCGGCTTTGCCCGACTTGAAGTTGCTCTACGTCGGTGGCGAGGCACTACCTCGCGACGTGGCGGACCGTTGGTCCCCCGGCCGCGAGTTGGTCAATGGCTATGGCCCGACGGAGTGCACCGTGACCTGCCTGCGCGAGCGCATCGAAGCGGGCGGGGTCATCACCATCGGCAAACCGGTGAGCGGGGCGACTGCCCGGGTGTTGAACGAACAGTTGGAGGAGCTTCCGCCCGGTGAACACGGCGAACTGTGCATGGGCGGCGCAGGCCTCGCTCGCGGCTACTGGAACCGCCCGGATCTAACAGCGGAGAAATTCATCCAACATCCGCGCTTCGGCAGACTCTACCGGACGGGCGATCTGGTCCACCGCGATGCGGAAGGCCGGTTCTTCTATCACGGCCGGATGGATTCGCAGGTGAAGCTGCGCGGCTACCGCATCGAGCTCGGCGAGATCGAGTCCCGGCTGGCCAGCTGCCCCGGTGTGGGTGCGGCGGCTTGCCAGGTGCAGGGAGCAGATGGAAGCGCGGTGATCGTGGCCTTCGTCGTGCCGGTGGATCCCGCCAGACCGCCGGTCGAGGAGGATCTCAAGGCGGCACTGGCAAAAGCGCTGCCCGGCTACATGGTGCCATCGCGGATTGGATTTCTGGACCAGCTACCGACCACCGTGGGCGGAAAGTTGAACCGGGCCGCCCTGCCGTCGCTCGATGGAGAGCTGGAGCAAACGACGGATCAGGCCGTGACGCCGCGCGATCCGATGGAGGCCCGCCTGGCTGCCGCGTTTCGTGACGTTCTCGGGCTCACCCGGCCGGTCTCGATCCACTCGGATTTCTTCAACGACCTCGGCGGTGATTCCCTGCGTGCCGCGCTGTTAGTCACCCTGTTGCGCAAGGATCCCGCCACCACCTGGGTCACGGTCCGGGATATCTACGAGTCGCGGACCGTTGCCGAGCTCGCCCGGCGGGCCTGTCACGCCGGAGAGTTGGAATCCGCAACGCCCGTCGGCGGGTCCAGCGGCGGAGTGGCCCGTCCGATTCTCGTGACGGTCGCGCAATCGATCTGGCTGGTTGGCGTTCTCGTCGCCGCTTCGGCTTCAGGCTGGTGGCTTGCGTTTGAATGTCTGCCGCGGCTCACCGCCCATCTGGGTCTCATTCCCTTCATTCTTCTCGCGCCTGTGTTCGCCATCCTGTCGTTCATGATTTACACGCCGCTTGCCCTAGGAGCCGCGGTGCTGGCGAAGCGGCTGCTGATCGGCCGCTACACTCCGCTCCGCGCGCCGGTGTGGGGCGGCTTCTATCTGCGAAGCTGGATCGTCCAGCAAATGGTGCGCCTGATACCGTGGCGAATACTGGAGGGCACGGTCTATCAGCAACACGCGCTGCGGGCGCTGGGCGCGCGCATCGGTCGCCGCGTTCACATCCACCGGGGGGTGAACCTGCTTCAAGGTGGTTGGGATTTGCTGGAGATCGGCGATGACGTGACGCTGTCGCAGGACGCTGCCGTCCGATTGGTGGACCTTGAAACCGGCGAAATCGTCATCGGCCCGGTGTCCCTCGGCGACGGGTCCACCCTGGAAACGCGGGCGGGCGTGGCGGGCCATACCGTCCTGGGAAAAGGTGCCTATCTCACCGCCTTGTCATCCCTGCCATCAGGCGGACATATTCCCGATGGCGAACGCTGGGATGGCGTTCCCGCAAAACCCGCCGGCCACGCGCCCATCCCACCCGCTCCGACCGATTCCTCACGTGTGCTATCTCCTTGGCAGCATGGCCTGGCCATGATGGCCGCGAAGGCGGGAGTGGCCCTGATGGTTTCACTTCCCTTGGAGCTGCTAACGATCTCAGCCTGCCTTGCCATCGGACTGAGTCAGGAACAGGCATGGTCCTGGATGTTTCAAGGCACGGCGAGCTGGTCGCCTTGGGTGCTGGTGCTGGGGCTCGAAGTGCTGGCAGTGCCATTGACGGTGGCATGGATGGCGGCGGTCAGTCGGTTGATGGGGCGGGTGCCGGAGGCCACGATCAGCCGATGGAGCACGGCCTACGTCCGCGTCTGGTTGAAATCAGGCCTGGTCGACAGTGCCGGGCACTGGCTCAGCGGCACCTTGTTCTGGCCGGTCTGGCTGCGCTGGAGCGGAATGAAAATCGGACATGGCTGTGAGGTCAGCACGATCCTCGACGTGGTGCCGGAACTCATCGAAGTCGGGCCTGAAACCTTCTTCGCCGACGGCATTTATCTGGGAGGACCACGAATCCAACAGGGCGTGGTGGTGCTGGCGGAGACGAGCCTGGGTAGCAACACCTTCCTCGGAAACCACGTCGTGGTGCCGGCCGGACAACACCTGCAAAGTGATATTCTTATCGGAATCGCGACGGTCGCCGATGACCAATCGCTAAGGGCGGGCAGTTCTTGGTTCGGCCATGCGCCGTTCGAGCTTCCGCGCCGGGAAGTGGTCGAAATGGACCGCAGCCTTACCCATGAGCCGTCGCCCGCGCGCTACTGGAACCGGGTGTTCTGGGAAGCGCTCCGCTTCGCGCTTCCGATCATGCCGATGTTGGTTCTCGTCGGCTGGTGCAGGATCCTCGCGAGTGCCGCGGAGAACTTTTCAACGCCAACCCTTTTGATGGTGATCGTCCCTCTGTCGACCTTCGGCGCGGCGGCATTCCTTTGCCTGTTCATTCTCGCGATGAAGTGGGCATTGCTGGGACGCGTGCGGCCCGGCCAGCACGCGCTTTGGTCCTGCTGGTGCAGCCGCTGGGACTTCCTCTACGTGGCCTGGGGGCAGCACGCGCGGCATGCTTTGGAGCAACTGGAGGGCACCCTGCTCCTCAACTTCTACCTGCGGGCCATGGGCATGAAGCTCGGCAAGCGGGTGGTGCTTGGCCCGGGTTTCTCGCAAGTAGTGGACCCGGACATGCTCGTGATCGAGGACGGCGCGACGGTGAACGCGATGTTTCAAGCCCACACGTTCGAAGACCGGGTTCTCAAGACCGACCATGTCATCGTCCGCCGGCATGCGACCGTGGGCTGTGCCACGGTGCCTCTCTACGGCGCGGAGATCGGGGAGCGCTCCCACGTCGCCGCGCACAGCGTGGTTATGAAACGCGAGCATCTGCTGCCGGGGCTGCACTACGAAGGAGTTCCCTCCCGGACGCGCACCCGATCCTCGTGACCACCCCTTGTTAATTCAAAAGCCCGCCTTCAACTCCCACTTCTCACCGAAGAACCCGGCGGCGGGGATGGCACCGGGATAGCGGCTGTCCGGCGGAGTCTTGAGGTCGATCACCGCCCAGTCCGGCAACTTCGGGGTCTGGCGTGCATTGTTGAGATAGTCATACTCACGGAAGGTGAAGCTGCTATTGAATACCACATATCTCTCCGGGTTCAGCGGATTCGGATAAATGCAGATCAAGGCATGATCGGCCGCGGGAAACACGCGCTCGCCGACCTCGATCCCCTTGCCGTCCCAGCGAACGAGCAACTGTGGCGCGACTTTTCCCATCAGCGAATTCGACGACGGGTCTCCCCAGAGAATCAGGCTGGAGGAACGGATGTCGTCGGCAGTCACCGCCACATCGTCCTTCACCCGGACCTCGCCGCGGAAGTGACGCCGCCATTCCCGGATCGCACGTTCCATTTCCGCCGCCGCCCAAGCACCGGCCTTCTCGTTCGCCGGCTTCCCGGTGGGACGGACGAAGAGGAAGGCGTCCATGAAGGCGTCATCGACCGGACCTTGCAGCCCGTGCTTCTTCCGCAGACCGCCGGGCATGTCCGGCGCCACGCCCCAGCTCCCGTCCCCACGGCGAGCGAAGCTTATCCGCAGCGAGCCATCCGACGACCGGCCGAACTCGCCGGCCGGCAGGTCCGTCCCGCTGTCGCCGAAGGGATCTTCACTCACGGTGACTCCAAACCGCGATCCCACTTCATCCGGGAAGGTTCCAGGATCGAAGCGCAGGGTGAACGCCGTAACGTTCTTCACCCCGACATTGAAACGTCCACGACCGAAAGAAGCTACGATCGCTGAGGGTTGCCAGTGCTCGCCGAGGGCGTCGATTTCGACCCAAGCCGCTCGGTTGGTCTTGAGCGTGAAGGTCTGGAACCTCACTTGCCGCGGCACCCGCGTCCGCCCGAGTTCCGCGATGCCATCGATCGCCTCCGCCACGGTGGCCTTGGCTTCTTTCTCATAGCTGTGCGCCGTCTTCGGTCCGATCACGTGCCGCAGCGAAAGCCCGCTATCCCCGTCACCGATCCTCTGCGCCATCAAGTCGGCGGCTTGCTTCTGGCGGTCGATCTCCCCGCTGTAGGCGACCGTCGGGCAGTTGAGGAGATTCCCCGCGACCGTCGTCGAGTCATAGAGACTCCACAACTGCCGCTCCCAGGGGAAGGGCTGGAGCGTTTCGCCCTGGAAGACCTTGAGAAACTCCTCGGTCTCGCTGAAGCCCGCGCCTGGATTCGCCGCACACCACTGCCAAGCGTGATGCGTCGCGATGTGCCAGCAGGCCGCGCCACCGAGGGAGAACCCGCGCACGACGATGCGGTCGGGATCGATCCGGTAGTCGCGCTTCACGACTTCGAGCGCCTCGAAGAAATCCGTCTCGCCGGCGAAGCGCTGGCCGTTGCAGTAACGACCGTACGGGTGGAGCACGATCGTGTCCGGCGGGGTGAACTCGCCGGGCTGGGTCATCCGCTGCCGGATGAAATCGAGCTCCGTCAGCTTCTCTCCGCGGCCGTGGAACCACGTGTCGAGGCGCCAGCGGTGCGGCAGCTTGGACTGGAACGAAGGCGGCACCACCAGCCCGAACGGCTGCACGCTGCCGTCGATCTTCGAGCGGTAGCCCCGCGCGACCAGGCCGGTCTCGTCGAGCCACGGGGTCCCGCCTTTCGCCAGCGATTCGAGCCGCGCGAAGCCAGTTTTCAACTGCGCCGCCGCCCAATCGGCCTGCTTGGGATCGTAGAACCCGTCATAGCGCAGCGCCCAGTCGACGGCCTTGTGGAAAATCTCCACGTCGGGCAGATAGACCCGCTCCGGCTTGCCCGCGAGACGCTGTCGGAGCGCTTCGATCCCCGTCCCCAGCCGCGCGGCTTCGCTTGTTAGGACAGCACGCGCGTCATCAGGGATCGCCACGCCCGGCGGCGGGATCGCGCGGACTTGTCCGGCAACATTATCCCCCGCCCCGTCCGCCCGCAGCGGCTGCTCGGAGAGAGTCAGGGCAAGCAACGACAGCAGGAGAACGGGGCGGCAGATGGAAAAGCAGACCATGACGGAAGAAGGGTAGCGATCCTACGCCCTACTCACGGGTGATCGCCTCATCCAGATTGAGGATCACATTCGCCATCATGGCATAAGCCGCGAGTTCGGCCGTGGCTTCGGCCGGCTTGCTCTCGCCAAAGTTGAGCAACTTGGCCGCTTCCTGCGGATGGGACTGGAACCACGCCAAGCGGGAGGCCAGGCCTTTGCCGAGGACCGCGAGCTCGTCAGGAGTGGCGGGGCGGGCGAGCACATGCTCCATCGCCCAGTTGAACCGCGCGTCGGGCGTCGCTCCGCCCTCGGTCATCATGCGCTGCGCGAGTTGGCGGGCGGCTTCGACGAAGGTCACCTCGTTGAGCAGGGCAAGCGCTTGCAGCGGCGTGTTGGTGCGGCCCCGCTTGATGGTGCAGATATCCCGTGTGGGGGCATCGAACAACTGCAAGGTTGGCGGACCGGCGCTGCGTTTCCAGATCGTGTAAAGCGTGCGCCGGTAGAGCCCCTCCCCCGACTCGTTCTTGTAGCCGCGCAGATCGCCGTAGCGGCTGGTCTCGTCCCAGACCCCCTCGGGCATGTAAGGCCGCACACTGGGTCCGCCGATCTTTTCCTTCAGCAGCCCGGAAACCGCCAACGCCTGGTCGCGCAAGGTCTCGCCGCTCAGCCGCAGGCGCGGGCCGCGGGCCAGCAGGCGGTTCTCCGGATCCTTCTCTAACAAGTCCGGTGTTACCTTCGCGGAGCGGCGGTAGGCCGCGCTCATGACGATCTGCTTTTGCATCGCCTTCATGTCCCAGCCGACCCGCACGAACTCGGTCGCCAGCCAATCGAGCAATTCCGGGTGGCTGGGCCATTCGGATTGCGATCCGAAGTTCTCGCTCGTCTTGCACAGGCCGTAGCCGAAAAACTGCTCCCACGCGCGGTTCACCCAGACCCGCGCGGTCAGCGGATGGGTGCCCGAGACCAGCCAGCGGGCGAGGCCGAGCCGGTTGTTCGGCTCCCCGGCGGCGAACGGCGGAAGGAAGGCGGGCAACTGGCGCTCGACCTTGGCTCCCGGCCGGTCGTATTCGCCGCGATCCAGGATCACCGCTTGGCGCGGCGTGGCCAGTTCCTTCATCACCATCGTCGTCGGCGCGCCCTTCTCCAGCTCCGCGAGCGACTGCTGAAGCCGCTTGGCCGTCGCCTGGGCGGTGATCAGCTCGCCGGATTGGCCGCTGTGGTACTGGGCGAGTTGCTTCTTCTCCGCCGGGCTCCGCTTGGCCGCCGGCTTGGCAAGGATCGCCGCCACGGCCGCGGGCAGCGGGGACGTGGTGTTAGAATCCGTGATCGCGAGGCGGAACTTGCCGAGGGTCGCCCCCGATCCGAAATTCTGGACGATCCCCAGGGTCAGCTCCGTGCCGACGGGCACCTGCAAGGGCGTGGCCAGGGTGAAGATGCCGCTCTGATCGATCCCCACATGCGGGTGGATCGCCCATCCCGTGGCGGGGTTTCCGTCGATCGCTTTCGGTGACTCCCAGTCGGGTTGGTCAAAGGTCGCGCTGGCCGATTTGAAGACCGGCGTCTGGCCGACCGCGGCAAGCGTCAGCTCCGAGATGATCGGGTTGCCATTCGGGTGCCGCCCGGGACCTTTGCTGGGCAGCCGGTCGTCCGCGAGCAGCTCCAGCCGGATCGCGGTCACGGCCGGCGTGGTGGTCTTGAAGCGGATCGTGTAGGTGTCGCTGTCCGGATGCGGACCGCTCGCATAGACCACGTTGTTCTTCGCCACCAGCGTCGCCTTTTCCGCCTTCATCGAATCCGGCGAAATCACCCGCCAGGCGGGTCGCCCGGCATCACGGGCCGACACGGATTTTTCCCACGCGGCCTGACCCGCGGCGGCCTGCTGCCGCGCCTGTTTCTCCGCGGCCGTGGCGGCGGCGACCTGCTTCTTCAAGTCGGCCACCTGCCGGTCTTGCTCCGGCGTCGCCATTCGGAAAAGCGGTGCCGTGTTGCTGCTGTTCCCCGCGAGGATGCCCGTTTCGTCGACGCTGTTGAAGTAGGCGAACATCTGGTAGAATTCCTTCTGCGAGATCGGGTCATACTTGTGGTCGTGACAGCGGCAACAATTCAAGGTCAGGGCCATCCAGACGCTGCCGGTCGTGTCGACGCGGTCGATCACCGTCTCGACGAACCATTCCTGCTGGATCAGCCCGCCTTCGCCGTTGATCCGGTGGTTGCGGTTGAAACCGCTGGCGATGACCTGGTCGGAGGTGGCACCCGGCAGCATGTCGCCCGCGAGTTGCTCGATGGTGAATTGGTCGAAGGGGAGGTTGCGGTTGAAGGCGTTGATCACCCAGTCGCGCCACAGCCACATCTGCCGCGAGCCGTCGCTTTGGAAGCCGTTGCTGTCGGCATAGCGCGCGTTGTCGAGCCACGGCATGGCCATCCGCTCGCCGTAGCGCGGCGATGCCAGCAATCGATCGACCACCTTTTCATAGGCATCGGGCGCCGGGTCGGCGAGGAAGGCGGCGACTTCATCGACGGAAGGCGGCAGGCCGGTCAGGTCGAGCGTGACCCGGCGGATCAGGGTCCGCGGGTCGGCCGGCGGCTGGGGCGTCAGGCCTTCCGTCGCGAGCTT
>NEUO01000098.1 GCA_002304315.1 Verrucomicrobiia bacterium Tous-C4TDCM | reverse complement strand
CATCAACGGAGCGGCCGGCGGCACCCGGATCGACCAACACCGCCCGAATCCCGCCGGCCACGGCACCGCGGGCAGCCTCTACTCGATTTATGCCAACCTCTACAACCGGGTGGTCGGTGCCAAGCTCACCCACGGCATCCGCGGCCTGTTCTGGCACCAGGGCGAACAAAACCAAGGCTCCGGCGGCATCGACCCCGACTACGACTACAAGTTCTATCAGCAATACTTCGTCGACATTTCCGCGGCCTGGAAACAGGACTTCCCGAACCTGCGCAATTACTACCTCTTCCAAATCTGGCCCGCCGCCTGCGGCGACACCTCGCGCAACGACCAGCTTCGCGAGGTGCAGCGCACATTGCCGCGTCTTTATTCCAACATGAAGGCCATGAGCACCCACGGCATCGTGCCGGGATCAAGCTGCCACTACTCACCGGCCGGCTACCAGGTGTTCTCCGACCGCATCGGCCCCTTGGTCGAACAGGATGTCTATGGCTACGTGCCACCCGGCCCGATGACTGCGCCCAACCTCCAGCAGGCCTATTTCACCACCCCGGCGAAGAACGAAATCGCGCTCGTATTCGACCAGAACGTTGCCTGGAGTCCGGGTGCACCGACGATGTTGTTCCTTGCGAACTCCGCGGGTGCCACCTCCGGCAGCGTGTCTACCGGCAGCGCGACCGGCAACACGGTCAAACTGCAGGTTGCCGGCGCTTCGTCCGCCGCCACCATCACCTACCTCAAGGGACTCGTTTCCTGGCAACAGTCGAACCTCCTGGTTGGCTACAACGGCGTCGCCGCGCTCACCTTCGCGGACGTAGCCATCGGCACGCTCACTCCCTACCAATCGTGGGCCACCAATCCCGCCCAAGGCCTCACCGCCGGGGTCAATGACGGACCTACGGATGATCCCGACCTTGATGGCATCGAGAACCAGTTGGAATTCGTCCTCGGCGGTGCGCCAATCGTTTCCTCGCAGGCCCCGCTGCCCACCCTCACCAAGTCCACCGGCTCCTGGGTCTTTGCCTACAACCGGAGTTTCGCCTCGCGCCCGCCCGGCACCACCCAGATCGTCGAGTATGGCGACAACCTGTCAGGCTGGACCCAGTTGACCATTCCAGCCGGCAACACCACCAACGTGACGATCACGCCCCAAGGCAACACGGATCGCGTGGAGGTCACCCTCCCGGTTCTCGGGGCCGCCGGATTCGCCCGCCTCAAGGTCACGCAATAGCCGTAGCCGGGGAGCCCCAGGCCCCCGGAACCAAAAACGGCGGGCCTTTGTGAGGCCCGCCGGGAAGGAGGTGAAGGATGATGTTTCCAGCTCGGATCCGGATCAGCCCGGGTTGCCGCCGCCCGCCTTGCGGATTTGCTCGAAGGTGCCCTCGATGAGGTTTTTCCCCTGATCGCCGATGTTGTAGATGGTGGACATCGTCTGGATCACGCTGGCGGCCGGTCCAGCAAAGGTGAATTCGCAATTCTTGACCTCGCACTGGTTCAAGGCAAACGGTCCGAAACCAAGAACCACGAACCGACAGTTGGTGAACTCACAGGTGTTGTATTCGTGGAAATCGAGGACGACTTCTTCGTTGGAGAACTTGTTATTGCTGATCTTCATAAGGATTTTTCGATGGTTGATGTGCGGGTAGGTCCGCTTTGGCGGTCGATGACTGTTGGATGACCCTGCAAAGAACAGGTGAGAAACGACAGTCGGACTACCGCGGTGGGGGCTACGGGGACGACCGTTCCCGATACCCACGCCACGATCAAGCCCGGATTCCATCATCGGGTCTGACGTCTGTTCCAACGGGACTCCGCAACAAAACCCGGGATTGCGAGCGCCAGCGAGCGACCCCGGGCCGCGCACGGTGAATTCCCTGCGCCAACGGCGTTGTGGCCGATCCCTGCGCAAACGCCTCCTTGCGGTGAAACACCCGCCGCATCATCCTGCCCGAGATGGACCTCCCTCCGCAGCCGCCTCCCGATGTCCCCGCCCCGCCACCGGGACCCGAGGCGATCCGGTCGCGGAGGATCATGAATTGGAAGACGCTTGGAGCGCTGAGCCTGTTTCTGGGCTATCTGATCCTACTCTCCATTCCGACGTTCTACACACCTCCCCCGGCACCAAGAACCATCGCCATAAGCAACATCCGCCAGATCGGCGTGACTCTCTTCGCCTTCGACGACCAATACGGACGCTTCCCCGACGCCTCGACCATTCCCGCCGTCCAAGCAGCCACCGGCACCACTCTCCATCTGGGCGACAGCAGTTCCAACCAGCTATTCCGCCAGCTTCTCGCAACCGGCGAGAGGAGCGAGCAGATCTTCTGGGCCAAGACTCCCGCCTCACGGAAGAAGCCAAACGACCTCCTCGGTGCGGACGCCCTTGCTCCCGGGGAATGCGCCTATTCCTACGTCGCGGGACTCACATCCTCAGGAGATCCAGAGACGCCGGTCGTGATGATTCCCATGATCCGTGGCACCTTGAAGTTCGACCCCAAACCCTTCGACGGAAAGGCGATCGTTCTCAACCTCGACAGCTCCGCCACCGCCCTCCCCATCGACAAAAACGGCGACGTCATCCTCAACGGCATGAACCTCTTCGACCCGCGACAGCCCTTCTGGCGCGGCAAGGCCCCGGACATCAAATACCCGGAGTAGCGCGGAGCTTCCGCACCAGGATCACCCCTGCCAGCAGTGCCAGGATCCCGCCGAAGAACCACCCCTTCGGAAACTCCGGCTCGATCTCCAGCTCCAGGCGCATCGGCTTGCCGCCATCGACCTGCACGCTGCGCTTGAAATCCAGCACGGTCCCGCGCTCGGCCATCGTCACGTCGAGCGCCGCCGGGGCGGGATCCGCGGCGAGCTGCTGGCTGACGATCCGGTTGGCGATCGCTTTCATCGCCGCGTTCTCATCGACGCTATTGCCTTCTAACAGCCGGTCGAACTGCTGCGGATCGTAGTTCAGGTTCCCCTGCAACAGCGGGTTCTCCTGCGCCGCCTGCTCGAGCTGCGCGTTGCCCTTCGTCACGTCGGCCCGGTTGTCGAGATACAGACGCTGCCGCCGCGTGTTGAGCGCCAGGGTCGCTTGCTGGGTCTTGAGGTTCCGCAGTTGCACCCGCGCGTCCTCGTTCGACGCCTCGTCGAGCAAGCCGTTGCGCGCCGCCTTGCTCAGCGCCTGGCCCGCCTTGTCCTGCTCGCCGGCCACCATCCACGCGTTCGCCTGGTCGAGCAAGGCCACCGCCTCCTGCTTGCCCGCAGCCCGCTTGCTGGAGACGAAGCTGCTGTAGTCCTGGAATGCCTTGCCCGCCGCTTTCTCCTGCAAGTTGAAATCGCCGTGATGGTCCGCCAGACGCCAGCCTTCGGGCAGGATCACCCGCCAACGCAGGTTTTCGAGCGGCACATCGAGCATCGGCCCCTCGAGCACCGTCCCCTGGCCCGCCGGCATCGCGTAAACGAAGCGCACGCTCGCCGGCCGGTCGCCTTCGGGCGCCGGATAGACGTAGAACAACCAGTCGTTGCCCTCGCGCACCAGCGCCACGCCATCCTCGTTGACCAGCACGTTGTAGAGCGTCGCCTCCTTCGGCAATGTCAGCCGCAAAGTTCCCTTCTCGGTCACCCGGACCTTGAGATCGACCGCCGTCAAAGCCGCGCCGTCCGGCGAGACCAGCGTTGTGAGAGTGCCCTGCTCGACCCGCAGCCGCAGCGCACCCGCCAGATCGTGGCGCTTCAGGGTCACCGCCAGCGGACCTTCCGCCTCGGCCACCCGGAACACCCCGGCCGGAGCCTGCGCGGAGAAGGCGGCACGCAGCGTCTCGGGCACCACGCCCCAGTCGCTCTTCTGCCAGCCGCGCGGCAGCTCGGTCGCGCTGATCTCCAGCCGGCCCGCCGTCCGCAGCGACACGAAATACGAGGCCTGCCGTACTTCCGATGGCAGCAGCGGCGTCACCGTCACCCGCTCGTTCGCGGCCTGCTGGAACTCGACGTCGACCGTCGTCTCGCCCGCCACCCCGCGCTGGAAGCGGATCTCCCACAGCCCGGCTTCGCCCGCCACCGGCACGAAATCCGCCACCGCCGGGCCGCTCGCCCGCAAGGTCGCCGCCGCGCTTTCATCGAGCCCGGGAATGCTCACCCGCAGCGTCTTCATCGCCGCATTCTCGATCCGGTACGCCAGCCGCACCCGGCTCAGCGTCTGCCCTTCGCGCAGCGTCACCTCGTGCAGCACCTGGGCGGTCACCCAAGGATCCAGCTTGGCGATCGCCAGTGCCAACGACCAGTCGGCCTGCAGCAACTTGAACGCCAGCGCTCCCGGCCGCGGCACCCCGGCCTCGCGGGGATCGAGCTGCGAGACATTGCCGCGCGAAACCGCCCGCACCTGCAAACCGCGCTCCGGCACCACCGTCAGCGTGCCGGTCTGCCGCGCTGCCCCTCGCAGCAGCACCCGCGGGGCGGCCCACGAGGCCTGTGCTGCCGGTGCCGGTGCCGTTAGAGTCAGCGCGAAGGCCTGCTCGCCGAGCGTGCGGCCGTTGAGATGAAGGTTGAGCAAACGGGTCCCGCCGTCCGCCGACTCCGCCCAATGCGCGAGCGCCGGACCGGTCACCGATTCGATCTCGAAGCCTTTCGGAATCTCCAGCTCCAGCTTGAACAAGCCCGCCCGGGTGATCGATGCCGCGAGATCGACCGCCAGCACCATCCGGTCCTCGCCGAGCGAGAGCGTCTGCTTCGTCTCCGCCCGGATCTCCGCCGCCACCGGCGCGACCTTCAAGGTCAGCGAGGCCTCCGCGCCACCGTGCCGGAACGCCCGGTGCAGCACCGCCAGCGCGCGGCCTTCGCGATCCACGGGGAGCAACTTGCCGCCGAAATCATCGAGGTTCACCGCGCTCATCCCCTTCGCCACCACCGCTTCCGCCTGCGCCTCGTCGCCGAAGCCCAGACCTAACAACCCGACCGATCCCGCCGCGCCCTTGACCACCAGCGGCTCGAGTTTCAACTCCACCAGCAGCGTCGCCGTGCCGCGCTGGGTGCCGATCATGAAGGCGAACGGCTGGTCCTGCGCCGGCTCGATCCCGACCTTCAGCTCGCGCGTTTCCGGATTGAAACGCCAGCTCCCGATGGGGCCATCCGCCACCTCGCCGACCGTGAAACCTTCCGGCACCGTGATCACCAGTTCCCGCACCACACCGCGCGACGGCCGGATCGAAATCTGATGCCGCCCTCCGACCACGCCGGGTCCGGGCAGATAGAGATCGGACGTTTCGACGAAGAACTGCGTCGCCTCGCTCGCCACGTCGCGCCGCAGCGGACGGGCCTGCATCACGATCTCATCGGCCGGCCCAAGCACCAGCTCCGCGCCGCTGCCACCGTCGATCTTCAACGCGGTCACCTTCGCCGCGCGCTGCGAAACGAACTCCCAGCCTTCCTGGTTCCATGTCACCTTGACCCGCTGCACCGCAGCAGGACCGGACGGCAGCTTCCAGCCGTTTTGCGGAGCCGCGAGCGGCATCTCGAAGGTCGCCTTGCCCGACTTGAAACCCTCCGCCGTCGCGACCAGGAAATACGCTTCCTCTTCGCCGAGCGGCGCCTTCAAAACCCGCAGTCCTTCGCCGGTGAATCCTGTTAGAACCGCCGGTGACTTGAGAAGCAGCACCCGCTGGTCGACCGCGCCGCGCACCTCGACATCAATCTCGCCGCTCAAGCGGCCATCGACGATCCGCCACGTGTGGCTCATCGACTCCGCCGGCACGATCGTCTCCGCCCCGCGCGCCATTCCGGCCGCGAAGAAGAACACCAGCGCCGTCGCCGCCGCCGTCACCGGAGCCGCCTTCTTCTTCAACAGACCGGCGAGGCCCGGCAAGCCGTGGACCAAGATCAGCAGCAATCCGAAGATCGCGAAGAACGGCACCGCGCCCATCCGCTGAGCCAGCAAGCCCAGCCCGATCAAGCCCAGCGCCACCGGCGCCAGATAAGGACGGAAGCCCTCCCCCTTCGCTGCAGCTTCGGAGGACGGGTCGGTCGACCGGCCCTGAATCCCCGACCAAACTCTCATCCCTAACAACCCCACCCCCGCCACGACCAGCAGGACGCCAGAAATACTCAGCATCGCCTGCCACGGCGCGACGTTGCCGACCTCCAGCGCCACCACTTCACCCGGCGCCACCACCGGCGTCACGTATTCCAAGGCCCCCAGGTTCACCCGCCGATCCTCCATCGCCCGAAATGCCATGATGCAGGAAACGACACCCGCCACGATGATCACGAGATGCCCTAACACCCGCGTCGCCTTGATCCGCTTCAAGAGCAGACCAAATGCCGCGACCAGCAGCAAAAGCGGTGCCGCCAAGCGGGCCTTCGCCAGGATCCACTCCGTCCCGGTCTCGGTCTGCACCGGGCGCACCGGCATCATCGACCCGCGGGGGATCAGCCGGCGACCCTCGTCACCGGTCACGATCCACTCGCTGATCACCGTCGGCGAGAAAAGCACAGGTGCCACCAGCATCGGCGCGGACGCCTTCTTGCTGGCGATCCCGTAGCGCAAGATGACTTCCACCGGTTCGTTCGGATCCGCCTTCGCCGGCAACGGCACCAGGATCTCGCCGCCGTCCTGGCGCGCGTTGACCGTCCCGCCATCGACTTTGGTTTCCCACAGGCCGGCGTCTTCCGGCAGGGTCAGCTTCAGCACCGAACGACCGCGGGTCTTCACGAAGAAGCGGGCATCGGTCACCACCTGGCCGTCGCGCGAAACGCGGCTGGCAAGCTTGGCGAAATCCACCACCTGCCCGACCGTCTCGCCGGGCTCGAACCACTCGATCTTCATCCCGATCGACACGTCGGCGGCGGTGTACTGCCACGCGGCAAGCGTCGGCGCGCTGCTCAGCAAGCGGTATTCTGCCGGCAGTTCGGAGGCTTCGAGTTTCAGCACCGCACCTTCGCTACGGGAGATCTCGTACTTCACCTGCAGCGGGCTGACCACCTGGATGTGGCCGCGCTCGGATTGCACGCCGAGCGGCCGGACCTCGCCCGGTGACAACTCGCCGCCGCGCGCACTCATCGGCTGCTCGAAAGTCACCAGCACCGTCCCCGCGCCGAGCACCGGCCGGGCCAGCGGGATGACCAGCGTGTCGCCCTCGCGCCGCCAGTCGCGGCCGACGTTCTGGCCGGTGACTTCCACGTTGCCGAGCGCTTCCGGCACCCGCAGCCGCCACTCGGTCGCCGGCGCACCGATCACGAAATAGTTCACCAGCACGCTGCCCGAGGCCGCGCCTTCCTTCAGCGAGTAGAGGTGGAAGACATCCGCCTGCACGCTCTGGCCGAGCGCCTCGACTTTCATGGTCGCGCTCCACTTCCCGTCGCGGATGCGGAAGGCCTGCTGCAAGCCGGGCAGCTTCTTCGGAAAGTAATCCGGCGGCGTCTCCGCCAGCCCGGTGGTCGCGCCGGGCACCGCACGGAAACCGGCGGCCACCACCACGCCGACATAGCCGCGCGCCGACTTCGCGCCGGGATGGCCGAGCACCGGCAGCACCCAGTCGCCCGCCGCGGCGGCGAGGTTCTTCTCCAGTTGGATCGTGATCAACTGCCGCCCGATCAGCGCCTGACCGAACAAAATCTTGAGCACCCGTTTCCCGCCGACCGCATCGCTGGCGAGGCTGTAATCCGCGACGCCCTGGCCCTCCACCGCCGCCACCGCGAAGTCGGCCGGCACCTCGACGCTCCACTCGCGCAAAGGCGCCTCGCGGATGTCGAGTTCGAGGTCCGCGAAGATCCGGCGGTCGGTCTCGGCGAGCTCGTGGATCGTCACCTCGTTCACCGACACCTCCGGCAGCACCTGGTCCGCGGAGATCTCGTATTCATGCTCCGCCGAAGGGAAGCGATAGACGAAGGCCTGCCGCAGGTTGTCGTCCTGCTTGGCCCACGGGAACTGGCCCGGCGAAAGCTGCATCAGGCCCTTGGTCGCGCCGACCTCGATCCGCACCGCGCCGTCGTTCGCCACCCGCAGGAAGCCGCTGTGGCGCAGCGTGCCGACCGGCGAAAAGCGCGGCGGGCTGAGCTTGGCAGGAAAGGTCCCGAGCGCCGCCTGGGCCTCGATTTCGATCTCGCCGTCGCCTTCGATCGGCCGGCTGAGCCGCACATCTAACATGCGAGCGCCGCCTTCCTCCGCGATGCTCCAGCTCAACACCTGCGGCCCCTTCACCGCGAGGATCTCGCCGTTGCCATCGACCCGGATCTTGAGCGCCTCCAGCTTCCCTTGCAGCACGCGGAAGCCGATCTTCGAATAGCGCCGCGCCAGTCCCGCGCCGACCCGCGTTTCCGCGATCTCGCTGCTGGAGAAGAACAGCGCGCCCTCGCCTTCCTTGCGGCCGCTCTTCCAAGCAAGGCTCGCCGCGCCGGTGGCCGGAAGGTAGCCGGTCCAGCGGCCCTCGCGCTTCTCCGGGACCACCGGCTGGTCGGTTTTGAAGGAGACCGGATCTTCGAGCCCATCGATCCGCACCGGCACCACCGCCCCGCCGTGCAGCTTGAAATCCACGCCGCGCCAATCGCCCTGACGACCGAGCGGGGCTTCGAAGGCCAGCTCGATCGGGTAGCTGCCGACCGCCTCGCCGACCAATTCGTGAACATAAGATTCACCCTTCTTTTTCAAGCGGGTGAACCAGCCCTGGCCCGACGCCGCGCCGCTGAGCGCGACGCCTTCTAACAACTCGATCGCCTCGCCCGCCTGGATCACGTTGACCGTGCCACGCAGGATGAAAGAGACGCTGGTTCCCTCGGCGATCACCTGGCCGTCGAGCGTCGCGTCGGCCAGCTCCACCGGCCGTGGCGCGGTGCCCTTGAGATCGACCTTCACGTTCAGCCGTCCCGCCACGCTGCCGCTGAAGCGGTCCGCGCCGTTCTCGCTTTTCAGGGTTTGCAAGCCTTCGATGGCAAGGATCGTGGCCGCAGCCGCGCCGTCGCCGGACAGCGAGATCGTCGAGGAAAATCCCACCGCGCTGCCGGGTGCCGGCAGCAGCAGGTCGAAGGCTTGCTTGGTGTCGTCGTGCAGCGTGGTGATCGTCACCAGGAACTCCTTCGCCGTCTCAGCCTTCGGGTCGTCGGGGAGCAGCGGCTTGAGATCGAGAAAGCGCGTGCCGTCCGACTCGCGGCGGACGGTCCAGGTCTTCAGGCCTTCGCCGGCGACGCCGGTGACCTCGCCGGTTCCGGTGAGGCCGATGCTCATGACTTCCGGACGTCCCTGGTGGACGCGGAGCTTCGCGGTGATGGCGCCCTGCACCCGGTCGATGCCCGCGATGAGGTCGGTGTTCGTTTCCGCGGAGAAGAAAAGCGGGACCGGCTTCTCCTTGTCGACCGGGACGAGGACGATCTTCTCGTCCTGAGCATGCCCGAACCCCAGCAATAAAGCCGCGATCCACGCGTACGTAGTCCCGGCTTTAGCCGGACCGAAGAACCGGCGATGCGGACTTCTCCCTGTGGCGAGCTTCAAGGAACCGTTCGGTCCGCCTGAAGGCGGGACTACATGCGACGTGATCATAACGTGATAAAGGGTGTGGGGAGAGAACGCCGCTATTCGGGCGGCAGTGGGTAAATCGTTCGTAAAATCAAATGCGATAGGGAGAGCTTCGGTGCCGTGGTGAGCGAAGGGCCGCCCCAAGCACGCAACTTGCAAAGTTGCGCTACTTCATCTTCCCGATCATCGACCCGAGGTCGGCGACCGGCTGGCTGTTCGGATAGCGGGCGCGGACTCCGGCATAGACCTGCCCGAGCTGTTGGAAATCCACCGCCTCGGCCATCGGCGCGGCGCGCAGCTTCTCGGCGGTGAAGGCCGCCAAGCCGGCGAGCTGGATCGACGGCGTCGCCTGGTCGAAGGCCGGGGCCTGCGCGTCGTAGGGGATCGTCCAGGTCCGCTCGACCATCCGGTCGCTCGCCACATCGCGGAAGCGCACGCTGACCTCGCCGACCTCGCCCTCGCCCTGCAGCAGGGTCTCGATCTGATAGAGCGCGTTGCCCGCTTCCTCGGCCGCCATCTCCGCGGCGTCCACCGCGTCGTTGCGGAAGTCTTCCTTCTGCAATCGATGCTCCTCGAAGCCGATCA
The DNA here is from genome assembly GCA_002304315.1 of Verrucomicrobiia bacterium Tous-C4TDCM. Classification (GTDB taxonomy): domain Bacteria; phylum Verrucomicrobiota; class Verrucomicrobiia; order Verrucomicrobiales; family Akkermansiaceae; genus Haloferula. The sequence goes on along the minus strand of NEUO01000098.1, from coordinate 7,741 downwards.
GCTTGTACTTCGCGACCCGCGCCGGATTGAAGCGCACCTGCACCTTGACATTCTCCGCGGCCGGACGGAAAGCCCCGGCAAGCTGCTTCGCGAAGCCGGCGTCGGCATCTTCCGGACCGTCCACGACATAGTAGCGGCCGTTGCCGTTGCGGGTCAGCCGTTCGAGCAGCTTGTCGTTCAAGCCGTCCGCACCGAAGCCCGCGGCATCGAAGGCGATGCCCTGCTGGCGGAGTCCTTCAATGCGGGCCTGCAAGGCTTCCGGCCGGGCGTCGCCGAGGTTCGCCGCGCCGTCGGTGAAGAGCACCACGCGGTTCTGCGCCGCCGGATTGAACTGCCGCTTCGCCAGCTCCTCGCCGAGCTTGAGGCCTTCCTCCAGGTTCGTCCCGCCTTCCGACGGCGTCCGCGCGATCAATTCGTTCAACTCCTGCGCCCGGGCTCCGGGCAAGCGGTCGGCCAGCAGTCGCGGCTGCCGCGAGAAGCCGGCCACCGTGATCGTGTCGCCTTCCTTCAGCAGCCCGGAAAGCTGCTGCACCGCCATCGCCAGGCCGGCGTTGCGGTCCTCGCGCGCCATCGAGCCGGAGTGATCGAGCAGGAGTGTTAGATTCAGCGGCGTCGAGGCCCCTCGGCCCTGCGAGCCGGTCCGCACGCCGATCCGCAGCAGGTTGCGCTGGGCGAAGGCCGGGTGCGCCGACTGCTCGGTCACGCAGACCACCGGCTCGCCGTTCGCCGGAGCCGGATCGCCGTAGTCGAAGGCGTTGTAGAACTCCTCCGGCCGGATCCCCTCCGCCGCCGGCACCTCGCCCCGCTCCATCGCCGCCTGGGCGAGCTTGAAGGAAGCGTCGCTGACGTGGAGCGAGAAGGTGGAGAAGGGTTCGTCGGTGGTGACGGTTTCGGCGGTGGGTTCGACCGCGGCGGGTTCGGCCGGGGCTGCTTGCTTTGGTGACCACTCCATCCCCTTCTCCATCCATTTCGCGGCGAGCTCCTTTTCACCCACACGTTCCGCCGTGCTTGCCAAGGCTTGGGTGGTGTCCTGGAGCACCAATTGAATATAGTCCCGTCGGTCCTTCACCATCGGCGCATCGGGCAGCAATTCTAACGACTTAACATACTTCCGATACGCCTCGGCATAGTTTCCTGCCGCGTAAGCCGTGCGTCCTTCGTCCCGCAAGCTGTCGGACTGCGCGACCGAGCTTTGACGGCGGATCATCTCCTTCTGCGCCAAGCTGGAATACCTGTCATTCGTGTCGGAAACCGCCTTGTCAAAATCGAGAAGAGTCGTCAATTCCCTCACCTTCTCCGCATCCGCCGGGACGTTCGCCTTGCCGTCAGTTTCAACCTGCAGTTCAGCCCTCGTCTGGTCATAAGCCGCGCGGTAATAGTCGCTGCGGGCCGCGGCCACCTTCTCCATCCCCCGGCGTGCTGCCTTGTTGTAGGGATCGATCCGCAGGACTTCCTCGTAGGCCTTTTGGGATTGGTCGTATTTCCCGAGGTTTGAGGCACCTTCGGCAAGGTAGAGCTTGCGGCGGACGTCATCGACCGCCGCGCCGCCATCGACTCCAAGCGCCGGATTGGAACGAATCGGGTCGTCCTTATCCGCATCGCCGGGTTTCTGTTCGGAATCACTCCGCACCAAGCCCGCCGGATCCGTCACTACTGGCGCATCCACCGGCGGCACCGAAAGTTCCCACGCCTTGTCCACTTCTTCGAGAATCCTGGCGCGGGCATTGTCTTCCGTTTGCGCCGCATCGGTTTCGAGATTCTTGGTCAAAGTCAGGGCCCTTACCGGCGAGTCCCCGGCCTCCATCTCCGTGACCCCGCGCAATCGAGCCTTTTTCGACTCGTCCGCGATCTCCCCCTGGATCGGGGCACCCTGGTTGACGAAGCCATCGAAATCGCCCGTCGCGGCCGGAGCCGGAATGGTCGGCGCTTGCTCCGCAAACGGATCAACGCTCAAGTCGCGCTTCAGCCCGCCCGTTGCCGTTGCCCCACCGGCCGGGGCTGTTAGGTCGAACCCCTGGCCGGGTTTTCCCGCGTCCACTCTGGATTCACGTTGCTTCCGGGCAAGATCGGACAAATTGGCAATCCCATCCACAACTTGGCCGTCGCTCTTGGAATCGTAATAGTCCTGATCCTGTTCCGGCCGGGCCTCCCCCTCAAGACGACCCATCTCGCCGAGGTCGCCGAAGTTCGTGGCTTCGCCCCGACCCAGTTCCCGCTCGCTGCCAAGCCGCACGTTCGACTTGAACAGGGACTCCGAAGTCGTGTTCATGTTGAAAAAGGTCCCCGCCTGAAGCTCCTGCGGCATCCCGCCAGCGCCACCGCCACCAAGATCGGCTTCATTGGCTTCCCCGACCTCCAGCCGGTCGCCGAATTTCTCGCCCTCCGGATTCCGGGTCAGAAATTCCGATTCCCCAGTGCCTGCAATCCCCTTGGCCCCGGCGATCCGACCTTCGTCGGCGAGCTCCTCCAGCGCCTTCTCGTCCGTGGCGACGACTCCCCTACTGAAGCTGCCCGTCCATGCCTTCAACCCATCGTCTTTCCCCTCGACCTTCGTGGGCCCGGACGGGGCGGGGATGGCGTCGATGCCCAAGGTTCCCGCCCCGGCCTTGATCATCGGTGCGCTGCCGGCCGGTGCCGCGGGTTTCGCCGGTTCGACCAACTTTTTCTCGACCTGCGCGACCGCCTCGTCGCTGAAGGTTCCGGTCAAAGCCGCGATCCCTTCGCCTTGCTGCTTGGTCCCCGCCGCCCGGTCCGGATTGTTGAGGATGGCGTCGATGTTGTTGCGGGTGATCGCGCCGTCCCCGCTGCGGTTGCCGGCGGTGATGATGTCCTGCACCTTCTCGCCGGCCGCAGCCGGGATGCCAGGAATGGTCACGCCTTCGACCATGGGAATGAAATCCCTGCTCGTGCGGGATGCGACCTCCGGGGCCGCCTCGGCCCCGCGTCCGCCGACCGCACCGCCACCCACATAGCCGACCGCGTGGTCTGAGAGCTTCTCATCGGATTCCTTTGCCTTCTCCGCGGGCAGTGCTTCGTTATTTGTCAGCGCTTGAGCCTCGGAAGCCGGACGCGAGGCTGGCTCAGCGGGCCGGGCGGCGGAGACCGAGGCCGGTGGCGGCTTCGAAGTGAAGGCCGAGTTGGTCGCGAGGTGCGAGTATGCGCTATCCGGCTTCTTCACGGGGGCTCCGGAGCTTCGTTCCGCGTTGCTAAGACCCATAGCTGGATGCATGTCATTCAAGACCACCGCATCTTCGGTGATCTTGGACTGCATCCTCTCAGTGATTTCCTTTAACTGCAGTTGCTCGAGCACACGTAGGCTCGATTCGAAGTCGCTCTTTGCATCGACAAAGGTCTCATTGGCAATACCCTTGCTGATGGCATCTTCCGTCGTGGTCTCCCGTTGATTCCTGAGACGTGATACCTGTTCCTTCGTAAGCTCCAGCTTGGCCTTCAGGGTATCCCTCAGTTCTGCGACTTCTTGCCCGACCTCGGCCTCCATCGCATTCAGTTCCCGGCCCTTCGCGACAAGATCGGGATGACCTTGCCCCAGTCCTGAACTCTTCAAGGCGTCGAACTCGCGCTTGGCTTCCTGAAGTAGCGGAAGCTTTTCTGGAATGGCATTTTGGGGGAGGTTGAGACCGGCCGCGTAGTTCATTAACTGCGGCCCGTCGTACTTCAGCAGGGTTTCAATCTGGCTCTCCAACTGGATCTTCTCCCGATCCAACCTGTTATATTCCCGCGCCGCCACTTCGGCTTCGTCGCTGGCGTCGAGTCCTCGGCCGTCGGTCTTGTCGCCATTGTAGATGATTCCTTCCTGGCGGATGATCTGCGAAAGCAGCTTCCGTTTGTCTTCGACCAGGTCCTTTTGCGTGACCACGGCCCGCGCAAGTTGTGCCAGCGCTTCATCTCTCGCCGCAGCACGCTCGGATGCCGATGCCTTCACCTGACTCTCAGCCACCATGGAGTAAGTCTCAAACTTCGCACTCTTCCCCCCACCGCGAATCAGAGAGATCGAGATGAACCCCAGCACCACGCAAGCCGCCAGCGCGAGGATGATCCCGCGCATTGAAGGCCCGCCCGATTTCCTCCTTCGGGCCGCGATCTTCTCCTCCACCTCCGGCGCCACGCCTAACAAATCCGTGATCTTCCCCCGGCGTTCGGCGGCGAGCTTCCACTCCGCCACCGGCCCCGCCTTGAAATCCTCCGCCACCAGCCCGTGCAGCACCCGCAGGCGCCGCTCGAACAGGCCGAGCGCGGGATCCGCCGCGCAGAGCTTCTCCAACTCCCCCGCCTCAAAGGACGAGGCCTCGCCCAGCACCCAGGCCGTGATCCGCGCTTCGAGCGCGTCATCCCCGACGGTGTTCAGCGGCTTGTCCGTGTCGTCATTCATCTTCAATTCAAAGTTCGATGTTCGATGTTCGGCGTTCGATGTTCCTCACCCCTCCGCGCTCTCGATCCCCATCCGCCGCAAGCTGTCGCCCAGCGATTTCAAAAGGTGGTGCAGCTTGTAGCCGACGTTCCCGACGCTGAGGCCGGTGCGCTGGCTGATCTGGTCGTATTTGAGGTCCTCGTGGTACTTGAGCTGGAGCAGCGCGCGGTCGTCGTCGCGCAGCTCGGCGAGCAGGAGTCGGACGGCGCCGGCGGCCTCGAGGCGCCCCATCGGGTCGCCCTGGCCGCCGGCGGCATCCCACTCGGGGGGCTCGTCGACGAGCGTTTCGCGCTTGTGGTCGCGCAGGTGGTTCAGGGAAAGATTGCGGACGGAGCGGTAGAGCCAGGCTTTCGGGTTCGCCACCTCGTCCCAGTGGGTGTGGAGCCGCAGGAAGGCCTCCTGCACCAGGTCTTCCGCCACCTCGCGCCGCCCCACCATGCCGTGGGCAAAGCGCAGGAGCGGGCTTTCTTCCGCTTCGAAGACTTGCCGGAGCGTGGGTTTCTCCTGGGTCATCGTGGCGAAAGGAAGCAGCGCCGGGGCTTCAACCCTGGACTGTGAGGCAATTTCCATGCGGGGCGGGACGAATGATCATGGTTTCTCATCGGTAACGACACGGCGGCCGGGAAATCCTTGGATCTTTTTTCGCGTGACTGCCAGAACGACTCGGGCTCCGGAGGCTGGACGGGCATTTTTGAACCACGGAGGCACAGAGGAAAGGCAGGAGAACACAGAGAAAGGCAGAAAATCAGGTTCCAGGCCCATCCCAATGACTTCTCCTCCGTGACCTCCTGCCTTTCCTCTGTGCCTCCGTGGTCATCTTGGCCGGAACCACCGGGAAGATTCCCCATCCGCCTCCCCGCTGCGCCCGGAAACCCGCCCAATCATCCCTTGCCACCCGGCCTGACCAGCCCTTGAATCCGCCGCGACCGGAAATGTTTTTGCTCAAGAAGGTTTTTCAACTGCGGGACAAGGCGAACCCGGAAAACGAGAAGCCCTTCCTCGATCACCTCGAGGACCTGCGGGTCATGGTCACGCGGATCGTGATCACCTTGCTGATCTCGATGATCGTCTGCTTCGCTTTCCGCGACGAGCTGATGGAGATCATCCGCAAGCCGGTGGACGAGGTGATGAAGGTCCACCAGGCCAGCCTGCTGCCGAAAGAAATCAGCTCGGAAAAGTGGGAGGCCGCCAAGAACATCGAGCGCGCCGCCGTGGCGCTGGAACCCGCGCTGGCGGAGAATCTGCTCGCGCGCTTCGATGCCGAAACGCTGCGGCTGGTCAACATCGTCCGGCTGCTGCGCGCGGTGGCGGTGCTGCCGGAAGATCAGCGCGCCGGATTCCTCACCGCCGCCGGTACCGACGATCCCACCGCCAAGGACGTGAGCTACATGCTCGAAAAGGGCGCGAATCCCGACATCGACTCCCGCGGGAACCTTCAGATCATGTCGGTGCTTAATCCGACCGAGCCCTTCATGCTCTCCATGAAGCTGGCCTTCTTCGCCGGCATCGTCGTCTCCTTCCCGCTGCTCCTGATGTTCATCCTGCAGTTCGTGCTGCCCGGACTTCACCAGCACGAACGCGGAGTCCTCTGGCCGGCGCTGGCGATCGGCTTCGGGCTGTTCCTGCTCGGCGTCTGTTTCGCCTACTTCGTGGTGCTGCCGCGGGCGCTGGTCTTCTTCTTCGAGTGGGGCCTCCAGATGGGCGTCTCGAACGACTGGCGGATCGGCCTCTACGTCACCTTCGCCACCCAGTTCACCCTGCTCTTCGGACTGTCCTTCGAGCTGCCGGTGGTGGTCATGGTCTTCGTCAAGCTCGGCCTGCTGACCTACGAGTCGATGAGCCGCACCCGCCCGCACGCCATCCTGGCGATCGTGGTCATCGCCGCCATCATCACCCCCACGCCCGACGCCTTCACCCTGGTCCTGATGGCCGGGCCGATGGTCGTGCTCTACGAAATTTGCATCTGGCTGGCCTACTTCGACCACCGCAAGACCCGCCGCGCCGAGGAAGCGGAGGAGCGCGAACGAATGGAACGGCTGCTGTTGGCACCCGACGAACCGGAAGGCGGCGAGGAAGAAGGCCGCAGCGATCACGACGGGCACCATGCCCCTTATGACCACCACGACCACCCGGACCATCATGATCCCGGCGCCCACGAGGACCATTGGGATCCCTCCGACGACGAGAAAGCCTGGCAGGAAGGCGGCATCGAACACGACGACACGCCACCCGAAAGCATCCCCGACGAAGAGAAGCGCCGGATGTCCGACCTCGCTTCCTATCCCGAGTCCGAACCCGCGGAAGATGTGAAGCCCGAGGAAACCGTGGATCCCGCGAACCCCGATGAGCCGCGGAATCACGACGAGACCAACGACGGGAGCTCCCGCCCCTGACCCGGGACTTCATCTAACACGCCCATTCCACGCATGCACTCGATGACAGGATTCGGCCGGGGCTCGGCCACCGCCGACGAAGGAACCGCCACCGTGGAAATCGCCTGCGTCAACCGCAAGCAAGCCGAAGTGGTCGTCCAGAGCGCCCGCGAGTTCACCGAGCTGGAGCCGAAGATCCGCAAGGCCGTCCTCAATACCATCTCCCGCGGCCGCATCCAGGTCACCATCCAGTTCGAGCGCCCGCTCGGCGACGCCGCCCCGGTCCGCGTCGATCTGCGGCTGGTCGAGGCGCTGGAGAACGCCTTTGAAAGCATCTCCGCCCACACCGGCCGGAAGGTCGCGCCCGATGCCTCGGACTTCCTCCGCGCCCCCGGCCTGATCCGGATCGAGGACGCCGGCGTCAGCGCGGACTCTGCCTGGAGCCCCATCGAAAAAGCCCTGGAGGTCGCCATCGGGCAGGTTCTAGACATGCGGAAAAACGAAGGCGACGACCTCGCCCGCGATCTTTCCACCCGCCTCGACCTGCTGGAGAAAACCGCCGCCGCCATCGCCGCGCTGGCTCCCGGCCGCCCGGAACGCTACCGCGAGCAGCTCTTCAAACGCCTCCGCGACGCCGGGCTGGAGCTCGACCTCAACGACGATCGGGTCCTGCGCGAGCTGTCGGTCTTCGCCGACCGCTGCGACGTGTCCGAAGAGATCACCCGCCTCGACTCTCATTTCCGCAAGTTCCGCGAATACATGACCGGAGCCGAACCCGCCGGCCGACCGCTAGATTTCCTCTGCCAGGAGATTCACCGCGAGTTCAACACCATCGGCTCCAAGGCGTCCGACGCCAGCATTGCCCAGCACGTGGTCGAAGCCAAGACCGAGCTCGAGAAGATCCGCGAGCAGGTGCAGAACGTGGAGTGAGCCGGTGTTT
>NEUO01000097.1 GCA_002304315.1 Verrucomicrobiia bacterium Tous-C4TDCM | reverse complement strand
TCGAGAACCGCTGCCACTGGGTGCTGGACATGACCTTCGACGAAGACAACTGCCGTGTCCGCAAAGGCAACGCCGCAGAGAACCTCGCGTTACTGCGCAAACTCACGCTCAACCTCCTCCGGCGCGACCAAAGCATCAAGGACACCATGCGCGGCAAACGGATCCGCGCGGCCCTCTGCGAGAAGACCCTGGAAACCCTTTTGAAAATGGACTCTCCAGAATGAGGTAGCCCTGCACCGGTCGGGGGCTTCCCACCGGGTGCGCGGAGCCTCCGGCCCGCAGAAGCGACGGTGACGGCGGTTTTGGGCGATGCGGACTTAGATGGGCAGCGGAGCTTGAAGGACCGTTCTGCGGGGCAGAGCCTCCGCGCCCCCGGTGGAGCCTGTGTCCCCGCAGAAGTCACGGGGACTCCTGATCTTGGCGATGCGGACTTGATCGGGCGGCGGGTGCGAGGGGACCGTTCTGCCGGTCTGAAGACCAGCGGTCCCGGCGGAGCCTGTGTCCCCGCCGAAGTCACGGGGACGGCTGATCTTGGCGATGCGGACTTGATCGGTCGGCGGGTGCGTGGGGACCGTTCTGCCGGTCTGAAGACCAGCGCTCCCGTTGGGGATTCCGCTCACTCCTCGATCGCCTGGATGCTGATGCCGTGCTCCTGGCAGAGGCGGAAGACGGTCTCCCGCTCTAACAGAAGCGTCTTGCCGGCTTCGATCGCGATCGCTTTGACCCCGGCACCAAGGCAGGTTTCGATGGTCTGCGGACCGACGACCGGGACGTCGAAGCGGAAGTCCTGGTCCGGTTTGGAGACTTTCACGAGCATCACGTCCTTGCCGCGGCCGAGCTCGCCGCCGCGCCGGATGCAGGCGTTGGTGCCTTCGAAAGCCTCGACAGCGAGCACGGTGCCGTGGCGGACGACCACCGTTTGCCCGATGTCGAGCCGGCTGGTTTCCTTAGCGATGCGGAAGCCGAACGCGGCGTCCTCGAGCTGGCGTTTTTTCATCGTGGGGCCGCAGACATGGCCGGCGGTGGGCAGCAGGTCTTCGAGGAAAGTAGTGGCGGGCAGCAGGTGGATGCCGTCTTTCGCCAGCTCCTCGCCGATCCCGCCGAACAGCGACTCGGCGTTCCTTTCCTTCAGCCGCGCGAGCAGCATCAGGGTGCGCAGGTCGGGACGGAGATCGAAGAGGTTCTTCGGGGCGATTTGGCCGACCATGATCGCCTCGGTCGCCTTCTGGGACTTGAAGAACTTGATCAGCTTGCCGAGTTGGCCGACGCGGAACCATTCGGAGGCATCGGTGAGGTCGAGGAAAGCGGCGGACGTCTCGCCTTCAAAAGCGGCGGCGACCAGGCGCACGTCGGGGCATTTCGAGCGGGCCGCGCGGGCGAAGGTCTCCGGATAAACTCCGCTGCCCGCGATGATGCCGATGATGCGTGAGTCCGACATGCCTCAAGTGCGGGAAAGATCACCGTAGCGGCTGTGGGACTCGAACCCACACTCGTTAGAACTCGATTTTGAGTCGAGCGCGTCTACCAATTCCGCCAAGCCGCCGTTCGGTGTGCGAGGGATGTAAAGGGGCGCGTCGCCGGCAGGCAAGCGGCAAGTCGCGCGCGGCCTGAAAAGAGGTGCCTCGCCCCGGCGAGCCCGGATTCTCCCCCCAGATCACCCGGGTTCTGACCCGGGACGAAGCTCGGGAACTATCGCAATTCCTGCGGCCGGGGCAACACCGATCCATGCCGATGCAATGTTTCTGCGACCGCTTGCTCGCGGAAATGCGCCGGAAGCTCGATTTTCCCGGAGAAAACGGGTGAATGGGTGACCAGCCGGATGCCCGCACCGATGGCGGCCGAGGTGATCTCCGGGCCGGGGAAAGGCGCTCGTAGCAAGCCGTAGCCGCCGTCGGGAAGGCGGCGGACGAGGTTCTCCACGCGTTCATGCCACACGGCGATACCGGGCACGGCGAATTCGCGGCCCGGCGGAAGGGAGAGCTCGAAATCCGACCCCGCAGCGCGGGCGGCGATGACAATCCGCGCGATTTCCGCCTCGGAAAGTGCCTCTCCGGCGCGAATCAGGCAGCGCCCGACCGGCCGGTAGCGGAAGAGATTCGACTCGCAGGCCAGTGCGGAAGGATCGTGGCCGATGCCGAACTCGCGAGCCATCCACCACGCATCGCTGCCCGCTGCGGCGCGGAGGTCCTCCGTTTCGGCGGGCGAAAGGATGGCGGCGAACGATTCTAACAGGCTCGCGACTCCGGGGGACGGCGGCGCTTGAAGTCGTGGCAGGCCGTCGTTCTGCCAGGTGGCGAACTGCGCGGCGTAGTTCGGGCCGCCGGCCTTGGCGCCGGGGCCGAAGCAGGAGCGCTTCCAGCCGCCGAAGGGCTGGCGCTGGACGATGGCGCCGGTGATCGGCCGGTTGATATAAGCGTTGCCCACTTCCACGCGCTCGCGCCAGGCGTCGATCTCCGCGGGGTCGAGCGAGTGGATGCCGCCGGTCAGGCCGCAGTCGGAGTCGTTCTGGATGCGGATCGCGTGGTCGAGGTCGTTCGCGCGCACCAGCCCGAGCACCGGGCCGAAGCACTCGGTGCGGCAGAACCAGCTCTCCGGTGCGACGCCGAGCTTGATGCCGGGCGACCAGAGGCAGGGGTTGCCGTCGATCATCCGCGGTTCGAGCAGCCACTCCTCGCCGGGATCGAGGGTGGTGAGGGCGCGGTGCAGCGCTTCGCCGGGTTCGCGGATGACCGGGGTGACGATCGAGTCGTATTCCCACGACGGCCCGGTTTTCAGCGACGCAGCGGCATCGCGCAGGCGGCGGCGGAAGCCGGGATCGTCATAGACTTCGGCCTCGACGATCGCCAGCGAGGCGGCGGAGCACTTCTGGCCGGAGTGGCCGAAAGCGCTCTTCACTAGGTCCTTCACCGCGAGGTCGGGATCGGCCGCGGCGGTGATGACCAGCGCGTTCTTGCCGGAGGTCTCGGCGTAGAGTCGGAGTTCCGGCTTCCAGGAAAGGAAAAGACGGGCGGTTTCATAGGCACCTGTTAGAACGACCGCACCGATCCGCGGGTCGGTGACCAGCGAGCGGCCGATCTCGTTGTCGGGGCAGGGGAGGAATTGCAGTAACTCGTGGGGAACACCGGCCTCCCACAGCGAGTTCACCATCACCCAGGCGGTCAGCACGGTCTCCGGCGCGGGCTTGAGGATGACGGTGTTGCCGGCGGCGAGCGCGGCGAGGATGCCGCCGCAGGGGATGGCGTGCGGGAAATTCCACGGCGGGGTGATCAGGACGGTGCCGAGAGGCTCGCAGGTGACGCCGTCGAAAGTGCCTTCGCGGAGGAAACTACGGGCGTAGTAGTCGGCGAAGTCGACCGCCTCGCTGAGTTCCGTGTCGGCTTCGATCACCGACTTGCCGGCATCGAGCACCATCGCGGCGATGGCGTCACCGCGGCTGGCCGCGAGGGTGGCGGCGGCCTTGGCGAGGATGGCGGCGCGGCCTTCGAAGCCGGTGGCTTTCCATCCATCGCGGGCGGCGACGGCGACTTGCAGGGCACGCTCGACCTGTTCGGGTCCGGCGAGGGCGTGGCGGTAGGCGACGTGGCCGGGGCGGGAAGGATCGCTGGCGCTGGCTTCCGAGTTGCCGGCGAGGGTTTCGCCGCCGATCTGAAGTGGCACAAAGGAGACCTCGCCGCGGCGCAGGGTATCGACCTTGTCACGGATCCAGCGGACGTTGTGCGGCAGTGACCAGTCGGTGTCGGCCTCGTTGTGGAAAGGGGCGTCGAGCGGATGGGGTGCGCGATTTTCCGTGGTGCGATCCTGGACGCGGCGCGGGCCGGAAGTAGTCGTCTCAATCTGCGAGCAGGCATTCAGGAAGCGCAGCTTCTGGCGGCCCTACGCGGCGTCCCCGGGCTTCATGCCGAAGAGGTCGTGGAGGAAATTCTCCGGCGAGGTGTTCTCATCAAGCCGCCGCACGAGGTAGGCGATGGCGCTGTGGAAATCCTCGCGCTTCACCACCGGGGCGTAGAGCAGCAGGCCCTTCGCCGCGTCGCGGACGGTGCGCGCCTGGTGGTTGGCCATGCCTTCCAGCATCTCGAATTCGACCCGGTCCTCGACGCCTTCGCGGGCCCGTAGCAGCAGGCCGTAGGCGATGTCGAACAGGTTGTGGCTGGCGACCCCGAGCCGCACCGCGCGGGTGTTCTCCGGCCGGCAGCCCTCGTGGAGCATCCGCTTGAAATTGGCATCGACCTCGACCTTCGAGCCGTAGGGCGCGAGCGGCCAGTCGTGGGTTTCGGCATCGACCTTCTCCATCGCGAGGTTCGCGCCCTTGACGATGCGGATCTTGATCGCCGCGCCGCCGGCATCGACGCGCCGGATGGCCCAGGTGTTCAGCTCGCGCTGCACCGGCCAGGCGTCGGGCAGGTAGGCCTGGAGTACGATGCCGGCTTCCAGCTTCCGGAACTCCGGCTCGTCTAGTAGTTCGCGGAAGGCGGTGCAGGTCAGGCGCAGGTCGCGGTATTCCTCCATGTCGAGGTTCACGAACTTCACCGGCCAGGCCGTCATCGCGGCGCGGTACAGCAGGCGCAGGCGGTCCTTGATCGCCAGCAGCGTTTCATCGAGCGCAACCAGATGGATCTGGCTGAAGATGGCGGAAATTTTCACCGAGATGTAGTCGGTGTCCGGGTCGGCCAGCCGCGCGATGTTGGCTTCAAGCCGGTGGCGGGCTTCCTCCTCGCCCATCACCGCTTCGCCGAGCTGGTTGAGGTTCATCCGCATGCCGGCCTCACGGCGGCGGATGAGGTGGCGGCGAAGTTTTTTCTCCTCCGCCGGCAGGATGACCGACGCGCTTTCCTGGCGCATCTTTTCGGCGACCAGCGGCATCACGATCTCCGGCGCGGCGGCCGAGGCGATCCCGCCGACGCGCATCGCGACGCGGGCGGCGAGCGGCAGGTATTCGGGCACGCCGTAGTCATCGACCAGATCGCGGAAGCGCTTCGCCTCGCGGGCGGCGGTCGGAGCGCGGAAGACCTGGTCGGCCATCGCGAAGGTGAACGCCTTGCCCGGGGCATCGTGCATCATCGCCGCCATCTGGCGGGCTTGCAGGCGTTCGGCCAGGCTTTGGCCGCGGGTCGCTTCCTCTAACAGCTCGCGGGCGAGTTCGACGGCTTCGGCGGGAAGCGCGTCGTCGTCCGTGCGGAATTGGCGGCACCGGTCGATGCGGTCGCAAACTTGAGTCATAGATGTCACTTGAGCACGGGTGTCTTGACCGAACGTGACATGGGCCTCGGGAAGGGGGGACAATTCTTCCTCCTTCACAAAACACCCCCCGGCTTCCAAGATTGCAGGGTTATGAAGCGCATGATTCTGCTGGCGATTCTGGTCGGAGCGGTGCTTCCGGCTCAAGCCGGGGAGCCGCTTGCCGATCTGATCGCGAAGGTCAGTTCGATTGCATTTCCCGGTCGCGGGATGAATGAAGCCGAACAGAAACTTGCAGAGGAATTGGCGACACATGGAACTGCCGCCGCCGATCTTCTCATCCCGCTGTTGAAGTCGGAGAGCGAGGATGTGCGCCAACTTGCCGGCTACTGCTTGCTGGATCTTCCCGCGGGTGCCTTGCTCGAAAGGCACCTTCCCTCGCTGATGGAAGCATGCGAGAAGGAGCGAAATTGGCTGCCCAATGCGATTGCCGACATCGAATCCGACGAAGCGGTCGCGTTTCTGGCAAAGGAGTTCCGGAAGGATCCGCAAACCCAGGCGCAGATCGATCATGCGCTGATTCGGACTTGTCCGAGGTCCATCGAACCTTTGTTGAAGCAGTTCGAAGCTGCCGGTGAAGATGAGGACGAATTTCTCGACAGCCTCGTCCACCTATGGACGGAAATGGGCGAGAAGGCGGCATCCGCGGTGCCGCAGCTTCTCGCGATCGCCCTCAACGAAAAAGCGCCGTTGTTCCGCAGGCAGAACGCGATTCGCTATCTGGGGGCCATTGGTCCGGCGGCGAAGGAATCATTCCCGAAACTGAAGGAACTTGTCGCCGCGTCGCCCGACCCGTTTGCGGAGGTTGTTCGGGAGGCGATTGCTGACTCCCGCACTGCGGAGGCCGCGGATCTGCTTTTGGTCGACGCAATTGCCGTCGCAAGGGCGGGGGAAGGGGCGAGGTTCTTCGGCGGCATTGCCGAACTGGGGGTGAAAGCTGCCCACCTGGGGGAGCGGCTTGCGGAACTGCTGGATGATCCGGACGCGAACGTCCGTGCCGGGGCTTGTGCCGCGCTCGGCTACACCGGACGGCTCGACCTTTGGCCGGTATTGGCGCGGGCATTGAAAGACCAGGACTGGCGGGTCGCCTATTCCGCCTGTCTCTCGCTCGCACGGCTCAAGGCGAAAGGGGCCCTGCCCTCACTCAAGGTTGCCGCGGAATCGCATTGGTATCCTCGGGTTCGCTTCACGGCGAAGTATGCGGAGCACCAGATCCTGGGAACGGAGGTGCCGTCGGACATTCCAGATCACGTGGCCTACGGTGCAGAGAGGGGCCTCGGGGATCTACAGTTTGGATCTTTCGATGGGACCGACCGTAGGCTTTCCCCGATGGACGAGGCTTCGGTTGAGAAACTGGGAGTGGTCTCATCTTTGGCAACCGTCCTGCCGTGGTCACGAAGGGAGTGGTTGGGCCCAGATCAAAAGACCTTCGAGGAACTCCACCCCAGGCTTCATACCGCCATTGCAGAAGAGACGAAGAAGGCTAGAGACGGAGATTGGGGAGAATGCCGTCTCAGGGGAATGGCGGAGCGCGGCGAAACCACTCTGGTGGCATTGTCGGCCGGTGAATGGGTCGGAGGGTTGTTCGCGGTAACAAAGGAGGGCAAAGCTTCGCTGATTGTCGACGAGAACGTCTATGAACTGATCGACTGGAACGGCCGGCTGATCGCGCTCGTCGGGATGTGGCACATGGGAATGGATGAAGGCAGGGCGCTTGAGATCACTCAGACGGATGGTGTCTGGTCCGCGAAGTTTCTCCATGCCATGCCAGGTTGCCCGTGGTCAGGGGGCGTGCTTCCCGATGGCCGCTTGTTCGCCAACTGCGAAGGCGGTGCGGTGGCTATCGGCAAGGACGGTCGCTTCGAATACCTCGGCGGCGGCACCGGACGGGGGCAATGAAGTAGGAATGGTCCATGGGACGGGGCTTCAACCTGGTGCGCGGAGGCTCCGCCCCGCAGAAGCACGGGGACGGCTGGACTGGTGATGCGGGCTGGAACGGGTGGCGGGAGTCTGGGGACCGTTCTGCCGGTCTGAGGACCGGCGGTCCCGGTGGCCTGCGGCCTTCAAGCATGACAGGCTTCCCCGACGACTCAGCGACGTTCCTTGCGTAAACCCGATGACATCATGAAAGCCCTCCGTTTCCTCGCCCTGTTGCCCGCCCTTGTCTCCGCACTTGTCTCCGCCCAGGAAAGCATCGAACGCCTTGACCCCGCGCTGGATGCGATCCTTGCACCGGATGTGAAGATCGAAACGCTGTGCAAGGGCTTCGACTGGGCCGAGGGGCCGGTGTGGGACGAGAAAGAAAAGCGCCTGCTGTTTTCCGACGTGCCGCGCAACACGATCTACCAGTGGAAAGAAGGCGAGACCGAGGCGTCGGTCTTCATGAAGCCTTCCGGCTTCACCGGGGTCACCGAGGCCGGCCGTGAGCCGGGCTCGAACGGGCTGGCGATGGATGCCAAAGGGCAACTTCACTTCTGCGAGCATGGCGACCGCCGCGTTTCCTATCTCACTCCGGGCGGCGGCAAGCGGACGCTGGCGGACAACTACAATGGCAAGCGTTTTAACTCGCCGAACGACCTGGCGATCGCGACGAACGGCGATGTCTATTTCACGGACCCTCCCTACGGCCTGGCCGGCGAGGAGTTCCGCGAGATTCCCTTCCACGGCGTCTATCGCGTGACGCCGCAGGGCGTGGTGTCGCTGATCACCCGCGATCTGGACCGCCCGAACGGCGTGGCGCTTTCGCCCGACGGCAAGATCCTTTACGTCGCGCAATCCCATGGCCCGGCCCCGATTATCATGGCCTATCCGCTGAAGGCCGACGGCTCGGTCGAAGGCGGCAAGGTGTTCTTCAACTGCAAGGACCTGAAAGGCCCCGGCTCGCCGGACGGGATCAAGGTCGATGCCAAGGGCAACGTCTTCTCCACCGGTCCCGGCGGCTGCTTGATCTTCAATCCGGCCGGCAAGCTGTTAGGCCGGATCCTCTGCGGCCGGCCGACCGCGAACGTTGCGTTCGGCGAGAACGGAAGCCGGCTTTACCTCACGTCCGACGACCGGCTCCTGCGGGTGGCGCTGAAGCCTTGATCACCGGGTGACTCCGCGCTGCGATCCCTCGATGAACGCGATCAGGCGCTTCACCGGTTCGTGGTTGGCGGGGCGGTCGGCCTTGAGCGAGCTGAGCTGGCTGGCAAGGTTGGCGTCCTTCTTGAGGAACAGCTTCTTGTAGGCTGACTTCAAGGCGCGAATGTCATTCTCATCGAAGCCGCGGCGCTGGAGGCCGACGAGGTTGAGGCCGCGGGTGGCGGCGGGGTTGCCGTCGATGATCATGTACGGCGGCACGTCCTGCACCACCTTGGCGCAGCCGCCGGTGATCGAGTGGCAGCCGATCCGGCAGAACTGGTGGACGGCGGCGAGGCCGGAAACGATCGCGTGGTCTTCCATCACCACGTGGCCGCCGAGGGTGCCGTTGTTGGAGAGGATGACGTGGTTCCCGATCTGGCAATCGTGGGCGACGTGGGAGTAGCAGAGGAAAAGATTGTCGGAGCCGATGCGGGTCGGCGTGTGTTCGTGGGTGCCGCGGTGGATGGTGCAGTTCTCGCGGAAGACATTCCGGTCGCCGACTTCGAGGAAGGTCGGCTCACCCTGGTACTTGAGGTCCTGGCTCTTGCCGCCGACCGCGGCGAAGGGGAAGAAGTGGTTGTCCCGGCCGATCTTGCAGGGGCCGCCGAGGATGACGTGGGAGTGCAGCACGCAGCCGTCGCCGAGTTCGACACCGGCGGCGATGACGCAATACGGGCCCACCTCGACGTTCGCGCCGAGCCGTGCTTCAGGGGAAATGATCGCCGTGGGATGGATCACGGTGGGAATCACGGACGACGCGGCCCCGGATGGCGAACGTTTTCTGCGCTGCGGCCGGCCGGCCGATGAGAGAATTCGCGAACCTTTCACGAAGCGGCGCGGAGCCGGACGCCCCGGATCTTCCTAGCATGCCAGCCTTGCCGCCATGCTCGCGAACGATCTTCCCTCCTTCCACCGCTGGTTTCTCGCCGCCGGTGCCGCCACTTGTCCCGCGATCCTGCTGCACGGGTTCCCCGATCTCCAGGAAGGCCTGGGGGACGCGGTGGCGCGGCATCTCAACGAGTTCGACGAGGATGCGGCCGGCAACTGGAGCGCCTTCGCGCCGGAGCTGATCGCAGAAATCGCCGCCCATTCGGCGCAGCGGAACCTGCTGGGACTTGCGGACTCCTGCAAGAACTGCCCGCCTTCCAGCCCCTGCGGCCGCCGCAAGATCTTCGCCGCCCTGGCCGATCACGGCCACGCGGTGGTGGAGGGGCCGCTCGCGGTGGAGGCCTGCGCGCCATTGTCCAACATCTTCCGCGTCTCGCTGGGGCCCGCACCCTTCGGCGGCCGCAACTTCCACCTGGTGCTCTCGCCGGAACTCTTCTGCGCCCGCTCGATGCCCGCGATTATCGGCGACACTTATCTCGAATGGATGGCCGCGCGCGAGATGGCCGACACCGTTTGAGAAGATCCGCGCATTCTCCGGCAATCCACGCGGCGACGCTTCACGGCCCATCCTTTCCACTCGTCCCGCTGCCATGGAAGTCATCGCCCTCACCATCCTCGTCAGCTCCTGCCTCGCCGGCATCTTCATCTGCTGCTTCGCCGGCGAATTCCGGCGCTCCCGCCGATCCTCGCCCGAACGCGACTCCCTGCTTCCTCTCGACGACGACTCGAATTTCCCGAAATGAACACCGCGACCTCAAGAACGACCACCATCACTTATGACGACCGCACCGTGCGGCAGTTCATGATCGCTTCCATCACCTTCGGCCGCCTGCGCCCGCTGCACACCAACGCGGTGATCTTCGCCTTCGTCGGCAACATGATGTTCGCCGGTGTCTATTACTCGACCCAGAGGTTGTGCAAATGCCGCACGGCTTCCGACCTGCTGTCGAAGATTCACATGTGGGGCTGGCAGTTGATCATCGTCGCCGCCGCGATCTCGCTGCCCGCCGGTCTGACCCGCGGCAAGGAATACGCCGAGCTGATCTGGCCGATCAACATCGCCGTCGCGCTGATCTGGGTGGTCTTCGCCATCAACTTCTTCTGGACCCTCGCCAAGCGCAACGAGCCGAGCCTCTATGTCGCGCTGTGGTTCTACATCGCGACCATCGTGACGATCGCGATGCTCTACATCGTCAACCACCTTTCGATCCCGACCTCGATCCTCCACTCCTACCCGGTCTTCGGCGGCTTTGCGGACGGCTTGGTGCAATGGTGGTACGGCCACAACGCAGTGGCCTTCTTCCTGACGACCCCGATCCTCGGGATCATGTATTACTTCCTGCCCAAGGCGGCCAACCGGCCGGTTTATAGTTATCGCTTGTCGATCGTCCACTTCTGGTCGCTGGTGTTCCTCTATATCTGGGCCGGTCCGCCCATCTTCTCAATACCTCCTTGCCGCGCTGGCTGCAGATGCTCGGGATGCTCTTTTCGCTCATGCTCTGGGCCCCTTCCTGGGGTGGCATGCTCAACGGCCTGCTCACCTTGCGCGGAGCATGGGCGAAACTCCGCACCGATCCGGTGATCAAGTTCTTCGTCGCCGGCATCACCTTCTACGGGATGGCCACTTTCGAAGGCCCGCTGCTGTCGATCCGGGCGGTCAACGCGTTGTCGCACTACACCGACTGGGGCATCGGCCACGTCCATTCCGGCGCCCTCGGCTGGAACGGGTTCATGGCGGCCGGCATGTTCTACTGGCTCGCCCCGCGGCTGTGGAAGACCAAGCTGTGGTCCGTTTCGCTGGCCAACATGCACTTCTGGATCGGGCTCGTCGGGATCCTGCTCTACGTGGTCGCCATGTGGACCGCCGGCATCATGCAAGGCCTGATGCTCGGTCAGGTCGCGGAAGGAGGCACCACGCTGAAGTATGAGTTCGTGGAGACCCTCAAGGCGATCCAGCTTCCCTACATCCTCCGCTCGATCGGCGGTACGCTCTATCTCGTCGGCTTCTTCCTCTGTGCCTGGAACATCTTCAAGACCGCCCGCTCCGGCCAGCCGTATGACGACACCGTGGAAGTCACGCTGGCGGAAAAGCAGCACGACCGGATGCCGCTTTCGCAGGGCCTGTCCAGCGACCCGGTGGCCTACACCGTGGCCGGGTTGGCCGCGATGATCCTGTGGTTCTTCCTCCCGCAGCATGCCGACAAGGCCGCGCTGCTGGTCGCCGTGCTGCTGGCGGTTCAGGCGGTCCGGGCCTTCCGCCGCAAGGGTCACGCCTGGGACCAGTGGCATGAAAGCCTGCTGCGCAACTATCTCCCGTTCACCCTGCTGATCTTCATCGCGGTGGCAATCGGCGGCGGCGTGCAGATCGTCCCCGCGCTGCTGGTGAACCGCGCCAAGAACATCGAGGGCCGCTTGCAGGAACTCTACACGCCGCTCGAGCTCGCCGGCCGCGACATCTATGTCAGCGAGGGTTGCTACAACTGCCACTCGCAGATGATCCGCACCCTGATGCCCGACGTGATGCGCTACGGCCGCGCCGGCGTGAAGAATGATTTCTCCCACCTTGGCGAATCGCTCTACGACCATCCCTACCAGTGGGGTTCGAAGCGCACGGGTCCCGACCTCGCCCGCGAAGGCGGCCCGCTGGTCGTCGGCTCGACCCATGTCCGCTCCGGCAAGCGCGACAACAAGTGGCATTGGTTCCACTTCATGAACCCGCGCTGGGCGAACGAGGACTCCAACATGCCTCCCTATCCTTGGCTCTACGAGAAGAAGACCGACTTCAAGTCGCTGCCGTCCAAGATCGCCGTGCAGAGCCGCCTCGGCGTGCCCTATCCGGCCTGGACCAAGGACGAGATCGACCAGCAGGCCCGCGAGCAGGGCATGGCGATCGCCCGCTCGCTCTTCGAAGGTGCCTCGCCGGTCGGCTACGAGCCGATGAAAGGCAAGAGCACCGAGGAACTGGTCCGCCACTTCTCGGAAAGCCAGGTCGTCGCGATGATCGCCTACATCCAGAAAGTCGGAGCCTACCAGGTCATCATCAAGGACGGCTTGCCGCCGCCGACGCCGCTCGATCCCGACAGCTACCGCAAGGTGGCGGACAAGACCGAGGCCTTCCGCAAGGGCGAAACCTCGACCAACCCCTGAACCACCACCGCCATGTTCAAACGCGTGATCCTGGAAGAATGGGCGAACCTCGTCCCGATGATCGCCTTCGGGGTGCTCTTCACCGTGTTCGCCTTCGCGATGCTGTGGGCGCTCCGTCTGAAGCCGGCGGAGCGCAAGCGCATGGCGGACCTCCCGCTTCAAGATTCCAAAGACAACTCCGATCCATGAATCCCGAGATCAAACGCGGCAACTATGCCAAGGAAGAAGGTGAAGCCGTGCTCCGCGAACACGAGTACGACGGCATCCAGGAATTCGACCAGAAACTCCCCAATTGGTGGCTCTTCACCTTCTACGGGGCCATCGTCTGGTTCGTCGTTTACTGGGGCCTTTATTATCATACCAAGGTCTATTCCACCGACCAGGAGAAGATCATCGCCAGCGTCACTGCGTTGCAGGAGAAGAAGGACGCGGAACTTTCCGCCACCTTGGCGACGCTTGATGACGCCACCTTGATCGGCAAATGGGCCACCGACCCGGCGATCGTCGCGGCGGGCGAGGCGACCTACACGATCAACTGCGTGGCCTGCCACGCCGCCGACCTGAGTTCCACCATGGACGTCGCCGGCAACAAGATCCCGCTGCCGGGACGATCGCTGGTCGATGGCGTCTGGGAATACGGCAGCAAGCCGATGGATATCTTCAAGATCATCAACCAGGGCACCCCCGTCGATGCAGCCGGCCTCAACGGCGCGAAGATGGTCGCCTGGGGGCAGTCGATTTCGCCGAAGCAGATCGCCGAAGTGACCGCGTTCATCATTTCGAAGAATCCCAAGGATTTCGGTGGCTGACCGTCACTCTTTCACTCACCCCACCCTGAAACCGATGAACAACGACAAATGCAGCCACGACGAAGGTCACGGCACCCTGCGGCAACGCCTGATGGACCACCTCGTCGGGACGGTCCCCGAGGACTCCGCGATCTGCGAGTTCAACTGCTCAAAAACCGAGTGCTCGAACGACGAGTGGACCCACTGCCAGCGGCGGCTCGATTCCCTTAAGAAGGACGAACCGGCTGACGGCTGAGTTCGTTTCAAGATGACCGGATTCGACTGGCTTTCGCGCCACCGCTTGGGGCGAAAGCCAATGCCCGACACCCTGCCCGCGGCTATTTGCCAGCACGCGGGGACCAATCGCTTGGTGTCGACCAAGGTCGGGGATTTCCGGGTCTTCGGGGAGGTTCCCGATCGTGAGTTTCCGATAGGTCCGGGGCGGTGGGGTGGAGCGGGAAAGGAACTGGATTTTTTCCTCTGTTGCCGCCCGGTTCCTGTGTTTCTTTCCCGGCGTCATGGCACTTCCTTCGCCCACGCTTCCCGACGCTTCCGGTCACTTTGGCAAATTCGGCGGCATGTTCGTGCCCGAGACCCTGATGGCCCCGCTGCAGGAGTTGACGGTGGCCTACGCCGCCGCCCGCCAGGATCCGGCGTTCCAGGCGGAACTCGACGACCTGCTGAACAACTACGTCGGCCGCCCGACGCCGCTCTACTTCGCCGAGCGCTGGACCGAGAAGCTGGGCGGCGCGAAAATCTACCTGAAGCGCGAGGACCTGCTGCACACGGGTGCCCACAAGATCAATAACGCCCTCGGCCAGATCCTGCTGGCGAAGCGGCTCGGTAAGAAGCGGATCATCGCGGAAACCGGTGCCGGTCAGCACGGGGTGGCCACGGCCACGGTCTGCGCGCGCTTCGGGATGGAATGCGTCGTTTACATGGGCAAGGTCGACATGGAGCGGCAGGCTTTGAACGTGGCCCGGATGCGCCTGATGGGTGCCGAGGTCCGCGCGGTGACCGCCGGCCAAGCGACTTTGAAAGAGGCGGTCAACGAGGCGATGCGTGATTGGGTGGCCAGCGTGGATCACACGCATTACATCCTCGGCTCGGCTCTCGGCTCGCATCCGTTCCCGATGATGGTGCGCGATTTCCACCGGGTGATCGGGGTCGAGTCGCGAGAGCAGATTCTGGAAAAGGAAGGCCGCTTGCCCGATCTCCTGGTCGCTTGCGTCGGCGGGGGATCGAACGCGATGGGGCTGTTCCATCCGTTCCTGCAAGACGAGGACGTCCGGATGGTGGGCGTCGAAGCCGGCGGCGACGGGATCATCCCGGAGCGCCACGCGGCCCGCTTCCAAGGGGGCAAGCTGGGCGTGCTGCAAGGCACCAAGACTTGGCTCCTGGCAAACGACGACGGTCAGATCGAGCTCACCCACTCGGTGTCCGCGGGCCTCGACTACGCGGCGGTGGGACCGGAGCACGCGTATTTGCAGGACATCGGCCGGGTCGAATACACCTACGCCACCGACGACGAGGCGCTGGCCGCGTTCAAGGAGCTGGCGCACACCGAAGGCATCTTGCCGGCGCTCGAAAGCGCGCACGCGATGGCTTACATCTCGAAGATCGCGGGCAGCCTGCCGAAGAGCGACCTGATCATCGCGAACCTTTCCGGCCGCGGCGACAAGGACGTCGAGCAGGCCGCGAAATACCTGCTCGGCTGAATTTCAGGCTGGATGAGGCGGCGGCGGTCCGCTTGATCATGGAAAACCCATGACGTTCCGGACCTTGCTCACCCTCAGCGCTTTCTCCGCGGCACCTTGTGCAGCTCTTGCGGGCGACATTTGGATCCAAGGAGCCGGGCCGGAGACTTCGGGGCTGTCACCGGCCGGCACGCCGACCACCTCGCTGGGAGCCTTCAACGTGGTGATCACTGCCGGCAATTCCTTGCAGGCGAACGCCCCGGCGTTGGCTGCTTTCGAGCGAGCCGCGGCGACCTGGGAGAGCTACATTTCCGACCCGGTCACCGTGAACATCAACGCGGACGTGCTGAATCTCGGGGCACCTACGATCCTCGGTCAGGCCAGCTCCGTGACGTTCGCGGGCGGGCACAATGTGATCCGAAACGCGATGGTCGCCGACGGCGTGGGCGAAAGCGACGACGGCGTGGTCGCCTTGCTGCCGACCGCGGCACAGATGAGCTTCACCACCGCGCCGGGCATGACCTACGCGGGAAACATCTCGATTTCAAAAGCCAACGCGAAGGCGCTCGGCTTCACCGGTCTCGACACGGTTTTCGGGATCTCAGACGCGTCGATTGAGTTCAATTCGGCGTTCGCCTTCGACTACGACCGCTCCGACGGCATCGCGCCGGGCATGTTCGATTTCGAATCGGTGGCGCTTCACGAGATCGGCCATGCCCTCGGGTTCCTGTCCGCGGTCGACGATGTCGATTTTGCGGTGTCGCAGAACCAGACGATTGAAGTCCAGCCGACCACGCTCGACCTGTTCCGTTTCGCCTCCGGCGGGGCGGGGAATCCCACGACGGCTTCCGAGTTTACGACGGGAGCCCGGAATCTGGAGCCGGGACCGGCGGCGATCTTTGATGACTTGAGCTTGGAAGCGGCGTTTTCCACCGGGTTCTTTGGCGGGGACGGCAGGCAGGCGAGTCACTGGAAGGACAACGGTCTGACCGGTGTGCTGATCGGCTCGCTGGATCCGACGATCGCTCCCCAGCAGGTTTTCGTTCTCAGCGGTGCCGACCTGCGGGCCTTCGACCTGATCGGGTGGGACATTGTGTCCATCCCCGAGCCGGCCTCCATGCTGCTGATGTCATTGGGCGGTCTCCTTTTCGGAATCCGCCGCCGTCGCTGAAGGCGGACCGCGCCGGGCGGGCTTACTTTTTCCACCAGTCGCCATCCTTTTCCCAGGGCTCGCGGGCTTCCGGTGTGGTGGAGGGCGCGGGGACCTTTTCGGGTTCCTGGGAGCGCCGGACTTCTTCGAGCAAGTCCTCCACCTCGTGGTCGCGGCGCTTTCCGTGGCGAAAGATCGACCACAGCAGCAGTGCCACCACGCCAAAGCTGAGGATGAGGACGGCAAGCATCGTCATTGCCAATCCATCGACGTCGCTGACCACTCCCAGGTGCATGGCTTCAAGCGGAGATGATCCGTCGCATCGGGATCATGTTGGAATATTCGAAGCCGTTCTTGCGGAAGAAATTCTGGGACTCGGCGCTGATCTTGTCGGTCAACAGGGTGATCCGCTTGAAGTCCTTCTGCTTCGCGAACTCGATCACCTGGTCGAGCAGCATGGTGCCGTAGCCCTGGCCGCGGTGGGCCGGGTGGACGATCACGTCTTCCATCAGGATTACGAAGCCACCCATCGCGGTGGAGATGGTGAAGAGCAGGTTCACCATGCCGATGATCCGGGTGTCGTTGCGCACCACGAAGATCCGGCCGCGGCTCGGCTGTTCGAGGATCAGCGCCAGGCCCCTTTCCTGGGCGTCCTGGTCCGGGGTGAAATCGTCGGACAGCGCGAAAAGCTCCATCACCAGGCTGGTCAAGCCCGGCAGGTCCTCGATGGTCGCGGGCTGGACTTTCGGGCGGTTGGCGACCGAGACGGCGCTCTCGACGGGACCTTGGTTCACGACCGGAGCGTGGCACGGCGGGGCGGGGGCGACACGAAATTTTCCCGTTGGGGTGAAAAAATTCCGGCAGACCCTCGATTTGGCGCATTGACAAGCCGGGTCCGGTTCCTAGAGTGCCACCCCCGCCCGGGCTGGAACAGGAGTTCCACCGGCGGAAGACCAACCGTTCTTTCCTGATACCGCCATGAAACGCACCTTCCAGCCCTCCAAGCGCACGCGCAAGCGTCAGCACGGTTTCCGCGCCCGCATGGCGACCAAGGCCGGCCGTGACATCATCAAACGCCGCCGCCAGAAGGGCCGCAAGCGCCTCATTCCGAAGGGCGCGGAGATTCACTACGAGCGTCACACCACCCAGCACGGGGTTTGATTTCATCCTGCGCGCCGCGCCCGGCCATGCGCCTCCCGCGGAAGCACAGCATGTCAAAGCGCGCGGATTTCTTCCGCGCGCGAAAAGACGGCCAGGCGAAAGCCGGCCGTTTTGTCGTTGTCAGCACCCTGGCCGATCCCGCTTTGCTCCACCTCAAGGTGGCGATCATCACCACCAAGAAGCTCGGCAAGGCGCACGACCGGAACCTCCTTCGCCGCCGCATCCGCTCGATCCTCCAGCGCCACGGCGACCGGATCGCAGATCCCAAGCGGCTACTCGTCACCATCCCGCGCCCCGGCTCGGCCTCGGCCAGCTTCGAGGACCTGGAAACCGACTGGCTGCGACAGGCAAAGCGCCTGGGGTTATTAAGTACCAAACCGGAACTTCCATGAAATGGCTCATCCGCGTGGTCATCCGCTTCTACCAGAAGTTCCTCAATCCTGTGCTCAAGGCGCTGGGTGGCCCGAACACCGGTTGCCGTTTTCAGCCGACTTGCTCGAACTATTTTCTGGAAGCCGTCGAGACCCACGGCTCGCTTCGCGGGTCCTGGTATGGCGTTCGCCGGATTTTCCGCTGTCATCCGTGGGGGGGCTGTGGTTATGACCCCGTCCCGCCGAAGCAAGGTGCGGAACCCCGACACTCCCACCGTCCCGCCGGGCCGGACGCCTGA
>NEUO01000096.1 GCA_002304315.1 Verrucomicrobiia bacterium Tous-C4TDCM | reverse complement strand
CTGTCTGTTGATCCATGGTGTTGGTTAATTTGAAACGTTTGTTCAAACAGGCGATGTCGGAACATCGCCCGATCAACCAGCACCAATCCGTTCTAACAATTTAACGGGAAAAAATCCGCTTCCTCGCCCGGTGCAGGGTCCACGAAGGACGGTATTCCGATTTCTTTGTGTATTTTCCGGTCTGCTCCGGCCAAACCCACTCACCCGTGATCTCGCCATCCGGGGTGGATCTGAAAACCATGTGGCGCTCCAGGTCGGTGAAGTAGAGCATCTCTTTCCCGCCTTCGGTGACGAGGGAAAGGCCATGCGCCCCGGGGTATTCCGAGCCCCATTTGTGGAGGAGCTTTCCGGACGGGTCATAGACGATGAAGTTGTTCCGCACCTCGTCGGTGAGGAGGATGAGGTTTCCCTCCCTGTCACAGACGATCCCATGGCAGTTCTTCACAGGGGTCTCCGCACCAAGACCTCCCCAGCCCGGCACGATGCGGTAGCGGAAATCGCCCTGACCCAAAACCCCTCCGGCCTGCGCCGCCGAACAAAGCCCTGGAGACATCAGGGCAGCGCTTCCAACCGTCAGGAACCTGCGGCGTGAGAATCGCGAATCCATGGCGGTGTGGATAGCTGATGAGGCGGGTTGAGCAAGCTTGCTGTGGGGAAGAGGTTGATTGCCTAAGGGCTATGAGGCGTGTGCTTGGAGTCGGTTCCCGCAACGAAACATTGTGCGTTGCTTGGGGCCGTGTCAGTTCCGCGACCAGAGCTTGCTCGTGACCGGGGTCATGGCTCTCCGATTCAGCCGTGACTACTCCACCCCCACCACGAAGTCATCGAAGAGCGCGTCGCCTCCGCTTCGGCCGCTGCGGTCGAGTCCGATGCGATCCAGTTTGCCGATGATGGCGGCTTTGACCGTGTGGGTCGTCCGGAAGGTATCCTTGCCGCTGGTGATCATCACGCGGATTTCCACATCGCGATTGGGCTGGCGTTTGACATCGACCCTCATCGGCAGGAGCTCGCCCGGGGGTGGATCGAATCCCATGTCGGTCGTGTTCACGACGGGCTTGTTGTCGGAGACTTGTTCAATGCGAAACGCCCCGCCGCGGTATCCCGGATGGAACAGGGCGCGGACGTTGCCGATGGAGATGCCGACATGGTAGGCCCCAACGCCGTCTTCCCCGCCGCCGATCCGGGTCTGGATCCGGAAGGAGTCGGGGAATTCCGCTTTGCCGGTGAGGTCCTTGGCAAGCAGCAGGAGCCGCTGATCTCCATCGTCATCACGCTTGCCCTTGAGCCGCGCGATTCCCTCCCGGACCGATCCGTTCACCCCGACACCGGTTTCAAACTTCAGGCGCTGGTATCCTTTGGCGAGGGAAGGTGAATCCTTGCTGAAGAGTTCGACGAAGAGCAGTCCTTCCCGCCCGGGAGCACCGGGGTGTTTCCTTTCGCGAAGCAGGCTGCCAACCGCCAGACGCAGCAGGTCGCTCTTGTCCCATTGGACGCCGGCCTCGAGTTCATCGACAATCGCCGCGATCCGGATCCGCACTTCGGGATCGTCCGAGCCGAGCAGGGGACGCAGTTGGGGAAGCGCCTTTCTTCCCCTCAGCAGAATCGCGTGCTGTGCCTGCTCCCGCAGCTTGTAATCCTCCGAGCCGAGCTGCCGCACCAGTTGATCCAGGCTTGTCCCGGGCCGGTCGACGCCATCGAGGAATTTCTTCAAGGCCTCCGTTTCGGCCGGCAGTCCGTTTTCCTTCAGCAGTTCAAGCCGCCAGTCCACGGTCTCTTCCGCCGTGAGCACCGCGGACAGAAGGCTGAGTGCAGCCGGAACCAACCACTTCATGCGGCTAAGCGACACCCGCCGATCCTTCGGTTCAAGCCATTTCCCCGGACCAGGCCGGAGTTGTCACACGGGAAGAACGTCTGCGGCGCCAATGACTCCGCGCCGGGTGAATCCGAGCGGGAGGCAAGCCACGGGATGGCGGGGCGAGACTGCGGTGCGGGTGGTGGGAAGTCGTTCGACTGCCGGGTTGCCGTGGGCTCCCGTCTCTGGAAAGCTGCACGCCATGAAAAGCCCATCCTTGGAAGGTCGCCGTTTGAAATCCAGGTTCTCCGCCATCCTCTTTGCTCTCAGCGTTCTCTGCGGCCTGTCCGCGCGGGCGGCGGAGAAGATGAACATCGTGCTCGTCATGGCCGACGACCAGGGATGGGCCGATACCGGCTACAACGGCCATCCGGACCTCAAGACGCCCCACCTCGACGCGATGGCCGCAAGCGGGCTGCGTCTGAACCGGGCCTACACCGCGCACTTCAACTGCTCACCCACCCGCGCCAGCGTGCTGACCGGGCGGCACCCGCATCGCATGGGCACCTTCGGCCCCGGCTCGCCGATCCGCGCGCAGGAACTCACGGTCGCGAAGGTGTTGCAGTCGGCGGGCTATGCGACCGGCCATTTCGGCAAGTGGCACCTCAACGGGAAGAGCGGCGACCGGGACACGAAGACGGCACCCGGCCGCGCCATCCTCGCCGATGATCCGCTCTCGCCCGGCAAGCTGGGCTTCGACGAATGGGTCTCCGCCGACAACTTCTTTGATCTCGATCCCGTGCTGGGCCGCAACGGGGTGGTGGAGAAGTTTCAAGGCGACGGTTCGGACATCGCCACCGACGAGGCGCTGAAGTTCATCCGCAAGCAGGTGGGAGCGGGCAAACCGTTCTTCACGGTCGTATGGTTCGGCAATCCGCATACGCCGCACGAGGCGCTGCCGGCGGACAAGGCGCCTTACGCCAAGCTCCCGGCGGGCGACCAGAACTACTACGGCGAGATCACCGGCATCGACCGCAACGTCGGCAAGTTGCGGGCCGCGTTGCGCGAGCTGAAGGTCGCGGACAACACGCTCGTTTGGTATACGAGCGACAACGGCGGCGCGGCGGGTCCGAAGTCCACCGGGAATCTGCGCGGTTCCAAAGGCACGCTGTGGGAGGGCGGCGTGCGCGTGCCCGGTCTGATCGAATGGCCCGCGCGCATCGCGAAGCCGTTCGCCAGCGATGTGCCGTCCTCGACGCTCGACATTTACCCGACCCTCCTCGCCGCCACCGGCGCGGTCGCGCCCGGGCAGGTTCAGCCGCTCGACGGGGTGAATCTGCTGCCGCTGTTGGAGGGGCGGATGACCGCGCGCGGCAAGGCGCTTCCCTTCTGTGCCGACGCGCGGCGGCCCGCCGCCCACTCCGTGTGGCTCGACTGGCCTTACAAGCTGCACACCGGTGCCAGCGCCAACCGCGGCAAGAAAAGCCCGGTCAACGGTGAAGTGAAACCCGTGCTGCTTTACGACCTGTCGAAGGACCCTAACGAAACCACCGACCTCGCCGCACAACAACCCGAGCGCGTCGCGGAAATGACCGCCGCGCTCGCGGCCTGGAGAACGTCCGTCGAGAAGAGCCTCGCCGGTGCGGACTACGGTGAGCCGCTCAAGGAACCAGCGCCCGCGCCCAAGCCGCCGAAGAAGGAGAAGAAGAAGCGGCCCAGCCCGTGAGTGGGGGTGGTGGTTTCGTTAGGCGGTGTCGGGGTTCGCGGGGCAACATCCTGCGTGGTGCTTGGGGTCGTGAGGTTCTCGCAGTCTCACAAACTGTCCGGAGGCAGTCCTTGGATTTCAAGATCGCGCAGATTGAATTGGACCTTGGAATGGGTTCGCGGAAGGCGAGGTGTCCGTGGTGAAGCGTGGCCCTTGGCGGAGAACTTGAATTCAAGCCAACGGATTGTGCACCTCCAGGCCGAGCGGGCGGAGCAACTCGAAGTGTTTGGCGTTGTCCGTCACAAGCGTATGCCCTTTGGCAAGGCATTGCGCCGCCAGCAAGGTGTCTTCACAGGGCAAGGTGCGGCGGATGGACTTCAGGAACGTGAAAACCCGCTTCCACTCCAGCAGGCAGTCGGTGTCCACCGGCTCGATCGCCTCGGCAAAATCCACTTCGGTTTGAGCGACGCGTTGCCTCAGCAACGGCTGGTGAGAGGCATCCGCCAATTCCACCCCGAAGCGCATTTTCGCAATCGTCACCGAACTGATGAAGCTGTCCGCCTCGTTTTTCCGGAGCCAAGCCTTGAACTTGGCGGGGAGGTGTTTCTTGTGGCAGAGCGAGATCAGATTGGTATCGATCAGGAAGCTCATTTGAACGGCATGGTGTGGCGATTCACCTTGGGGAAGGCGACGGTCTGGCCTTCCAGATGTGCGAGCAAACCCACCGCACCGCGCCGTTTCTGAGGACGCGGGGTAATCAGCAGACTTTGCCGTCCGTCATCCAACACGCGGACATCGCAGGGGCCACCCTGCATCAATCCCGCTTGTTTGCGCCAACTGGCCGGAAATTGGGCCTGTCCTTTTTCAGTGATCGTCAAAGTATCCAAGGCTTTCATGAGGTAACAGTTCATTACTTGCTTCCGGTAGTCAAACGGTTTCAGGGATGCCTGCGCGGCCGGGGCCCCGGGGCTTCCGCTTACTGCAAGAGGAAGGCGGCGACGATCTGCCTGGCCTCGTCCGCATAGACGGTGCTGCCGCCGACACGGAGGCCGTGATCGCCGCCGGTGAGCTTGTAGTGGACGACCTGGCCGCCGCGGTAGCTGTATTTCACGAAGGGGGCGGAGTAGCCGTTGCCGGTCGTGCCGGTGCCGGGGATGCCGGCGGCATCGGCTGTTTGCGGGCCGGTCTCGCCCATCGCCTGGCCGAAACGATAAATGCTTTCCTGGGCGGGCATGAAGGTCGTCCCGACACCGCTGCCTCCCGTGTAGGGAATGGTCGGATCGGCGGTGCCGCCAATGGCGATGATGCGGCGGCGTTTGGCGGGGACGATCGTCTGGTTGTATTCGTTGGTGCCTGCCGCATTGAACCAGAAGGACCCGTCGCGATGCATCTTCGTGATCATCTGGGAAACCTGGGTGCCCGCGTTCTGAAAGGCGGCCCCATCGAGTTCGATGATCAGGCGATTGGTCATGCCGGCACCGTTGGAGTTGCCGAAGATGGAGATCCTGCCGGCATCGACATTGTCGTAGGTCTTCAGCAGCGCGATGAGATCGCGGATGAAGGCGACGTCGGGTGCCTTGGAGGTCTCGGCGTCGACATTCCAACTGGTGAGGTAGCCATCCGGCGCCACGCGGATGGCGGTGCTGAGATATGGATTCAGCGCGCCGATGGTCCCGGCTCCCGTTCCGCCGTTGCCATGGAGCAGGATGACGACCGGATGTGGGCCCTCACCCGAGGGGACCTGGACGACGGCGGTGCGGGCGTAGCCGCCCGACTGCTGCGCCCAGCTCTGCTGGATGCTGAGGGTGGTGTTCGCGAGGTTTCCATTCGGCGTCTGCACCGTCCGGGCGCGGTGGAACACCCGCGGCACGCCCGGGGCCTGGGTGAACTCATCCGCGTAGGTAAGCGGGCCGCCGTTGCCCGAGAGCGTGGCCACCGGTGTCCATGAAACCATGTCGGTCGAGCATTGGATCTCGTAGCTCTCGCCCGCGACGCTGTCGAAGGTGAGGAAGGGGTGACCGCCGGCATCGACGCCTGACCGGGTTACCTTGGCGACGGCGTTGGCGCTACCGCCGGTGCTGCCGCCGCCGCCCCCGATGACGGTGAGCAGCAATTGGTTCACAATGAAACGTGAATTCAAGGCGGTGCCGCTGGTGGGTCCCACCGCCGTGATCGTCGCACTGGCGAAATTGGGCACGGAGATCGCGAAGGGCGAGGTATTGAATGAACCGGTGCTGACGGTGGTGCCGTCGGAGATGGAATACTGCCGCTCCACCGTGCTGACCGAACGGGTGCCGATCCCGGAGATCCGCAGCGACTGCGCGGCGGAGAGGCCGGTGACATTGCTGATGGTGAAAACGAGCGACTGATCGTCGGCGGCGATGAGATTGTTCAGATTGTCGATCTCGAGATTGTTCGAACCGCCGGCAACGCCGATGCCGTCCGCATGATTGGCCACCGTGAGCACGGGAGTGGCGACGCTTGTGGCGGCGATCGTCAGATCAAAACTGATGCCCGCCGCGAGCCCGGAGACATTGGGGTTCGCCGAGGTCACCCCCGTGACGGAGCCGATGATCTTCCCGGTGCCCAAGTTCAGGACCGTCTGCCCGTGGAGAATGCCGGTGACCAGCAGGAGGGCGGGCAGGCAGGCGGGGATTCTCTTTATCACGTGGAGGGGCTGGGAACGTCGCCGGAGGTCGGAAGTTGCGGTCGCATCGATGGGTCACCTCGGAACGTGACCTTCGACCTGAAGGCCATTTTTGCGGAGGGCGAATGAGTCGAGGCGGCAACTCGCAACGACTGCTGCAGGCATGAAGAGAGAACGGTGACAACGCAATCAGCGGAATTCCGCGAGAGTCGAGGCAGGTTCAAGAACGATTCGAGCATTCGCAGGGTTGATCTCACCCGCCTCACCTCGCCGGGCCGTAGACTTCGAGTTCGCTGAGGAAGGCGTGGTTCTCGCCGTATTGGTCCTGCTTCTCGTGGTGGTCGAGGAAGCTGGCGCGGACGAAGCGGACCGGGCGCTTGTCGAAGCGGATCTCGGAGGAGCCGACGGTCTTGCCGGCGAACTCGTGCTTGCCGGCTTCCTGGAACTCCTGGCCGTTTTCGCTGAGGGAAATCACGACCGTCTTGGTCGAGCCGAAGGCCGGGGTGCCGAAGCGGACGGCCTGAACCTCGCGGGCGCGGCCGAGGTCGATGGTGACGTGCTTCGGGAAGCCGGGGCCCTGGCCGGTGGCGAAGCAGGTGCCGCGGGCGCCGTTCCAACTGCCGTCGGTCAGGCCGGTGTTCCAGCCTTCGGGGTTCGGATCGCTGGAGGTGAAGGGGCGCTGGAAGGCGACATTGCGGCCGAGCACCGGATCGTCGGGCCAATGGGTGTGGAAGGCGGTGGCGGGCAGGCCTTCGCGATTGGCGAGATTCGGCTCCGCGGCCTGGTGCCAGGCGAAGCGGGCCATCACCGGTTGCGGGACTTCGGCGCTGCGCAGGGTGACGACCGGATCATTGCCGCTGATTTCGGCGGTCGCGGGTTTGAAGTTCCAATCGGGGCCGGCGACCTCGAAGTGGCTGGGCGGCTTTCCGTCGCGGGTGACCAGGCCGGTCGGCGCGCTGCCGAAGCGGACGCGGATCGCATCGCCGGCGACTTCGAAGCTTTCGAACACCGGACCGGACTTCACGATGCCCGGCTTGCCGTAGGTGTCGGCAAGGGCCCACAGCGCGAGGCGGCGGCCGACTTCGGATTTGTTGCGCGGGTGGATGTCGGCCGGATTCCCGATGTCCATGGTGACGGCCATCCCGGTGTGCGGGATCTTCAATGCCTGCTGCTGGGCGACCCAAAAGGCCTGAAGAGCACCATCCCGCTCGCCACCGTAGTTGTAGGGGGCGAGCTGGACGAAGAGGAAGGGGGCATCGGCCACGCCGAACTGCTGTCGCCAGCCCTTGATCAGAGCTTCCATTTTCAGCGTGTAGAGCATGCCTTCGCCGACGTTCGACTCGCCCTGGTACCAGAGGAATCCGCGGATGGCGTAGGGGACCAGCGGATGGATCATTCCCTGGTAGGTGCCGATCGCCTGGGCATGTCCGACCGGCAGCACCGGCGGCGCGGCGGGTTGGCCGGGCACGGCAAGCTTGTTGTGAAGCGCGCGCTCGGCGGTCTCCAGCCACGCACGGGTCGCACCGAGGTGGCGGCGCATGAGTTGGTTGTGCTCTTCGCTGCCGGGCGTGCGGGCCTGGCGGAACTCGCGCATCTCCCGCAGGTCGGGAATGTCGGCGAGGCCTTCGTCGGCCAGCCAGGGCTCAATCCGGGAGCCGCCCCACGAACTGCTGATCAGACCGACGGGAATGCCAAGCTCCTCGGTCAGCCGGCGGCCGAAAAAGTAGGCGACGGCAGAGAAACCGGGGACGGTTTCGGGGGTCGCGGGCTGCCAGCGGCCTTCGAAGTCACCAAGCCGGTAAGGGGAGAGCTTCTTCGCAACGGTGAGGATGCGGAGCAGGGGAACCGGGCCGGATTTTGCCAGGGTCTGATCCTCGGGGCGGGTGTTGGCGATGGTCCACTCCATGTTTGACTGGCCGCTCGCCAGCCAGACCTCACCGACCAGCAGGTCCTTCACCTCGACCCGATGGCCGCCTTCCTCGGCGGCCTCCAGCACGCGGCCTTCCGCCGAAACCGGCATCGCGTCGAGGTCGATGCGCCATTTGCCATCGGCCGCGGCCTGCACGGACTTTTCCTGTCCGGCGAACTTGACGGTCACTTTTTTCCCCGCCCCGGCGGTCCCCCAAACGGGAACGGCGCGGTCGCGTTGGAGAACCGCGCCATTCGTGAAAACGTGGGGCAGGCGGACTTCCGCAGCGGCCGGGAGCAGGGCGGAGGCGGTCAGGGAGAGAAGTAGGGAACGTCTCGGGAAGATCATGCGCGGCCACTACGGGCGGTTCAGGGCGATTCTACCATTCGCGATTCGCCCTCTTTGGGGGGAGCCCGCGGCACTGGCATGAGCTGCGGGATACACGGCATTCCCATTGGATGAATACTACAAAGTTGGCTTCAAAAATCTTTTATGGAATTGAAACCTGCGCGCTTTTACTGCTTCCGTATTGACTTTGTCGGGCGCGCCATGGATTTGTTTCCAGATGCTTCGTGCGACTTTGCCACCTGCAACCGTGTACCACTTTTCCGCTCTCGCGGGGATCGTGGCTCTGGCGGGCTCGGGGCTGTTACTTGCCGAGGAGCCTGTCATTCCGGAAGGGAGGGGGTCCGTTGGGGATTCGGGGAAGTTCATCCCGAGCCATCCGCCCGCTCCCGCCGCCAAGGAGCCTGATCCCGCCGAGCGTCTGGCTGAGCTCGGCACTTCCCTGGTCGGTCAGAAGCTCCGGTTCGGTGAGGTCGAGATCGACCGCGCCGCCCGGACGATCAGTTTTCCCGCGAAGATCAACGCCATGGAGGGATCGATCGAATACGCGCTGGTGACATCGACGGGCAAGACGCACGAGTCGCTGCTGGTGACCGATGCCTTGCCGCGCGACATCCATCTCGGTTGCCTGCTGCTTGGCGGTGGGGCGGCCGCAAAACCGCCAGCCGAGATGAGGATCGAGGTTTCCTGGCAGACCAACGGCCCGGAAAAGCGGCTGCCCTTGGAAGATCTGATTGTCTTCGCGAAAGACCATCCGCAAGGAGGGCAGGGGGGAAGTCTCGCACCCGGCGCGTGGACTTACAGCGGATCGAAGATCGATGCCGCGGGCTTTGTCGCTTCTCGTGAGGGCTCGATCATTTCGCTGATCCATGATGACACCGCACTGGTCAACAACCCGCGTCCCGGCCGCGAGGACGATACCCTTCACGTCCCGGGCCGTCGCCTGCTGCCGCCGCTCGGAACACCCGTTCGCCTGACGCTCCGTCCCATCCTTCCCAAGCCAGCCGAACCCGCTTCCACCGAAAACCCATGAAATCCGTGATCCTGCGCGCCGCGATGGCGTTTGCCGTGTGTTCGTTACTCCAAGCGGAGGACGACGTGCCGTTCCCGCTCGGTAGCCTCGGGGGCAAGGCATTTCAAACGGAGGGCAGCAGTCTTCTCCGCGTCACCGAAGTCACCGCGGGAGGACCGGCGGCGGCAGCCGGATTGCAGGTCGGGGACTTTCTTTATGCGGCAAATGGCGAAAAACTGCCGGTCACCGGATCACGCTACAACGACGGCTGGCGCGGTGCGGTGAGCGAGCTGGGTTATGCCGTCGAGCGCGCGGAGACCAGCGGCGGCGCGCTCTCCCTCTCGGTGCTGCGGCCCGGCGCGGGCAATTTGACCCTCAACGCGACCCTGCCGCCCACCACCGCATGGAAGCCATCCTATCCCGTCGGCGACTCCCGTGCGACTTCCTATTACGACAAGGTTTGCGCCGACATCCATTCGCGCACCACTTCGTCGGCCGATGGCAATTTCGGCGCGAACACCGGCTGGCACGGCTTGATCCTGCTGGCCCATCCGCAGTGGAACAGCACCTCGGGTGCGACCCCATACCGCCTATCCATCAACAAACTTCGCGATCGCTGCGTCAACCACCTCGCCGGTCGCGTGCTCGCGCCGGTGGAAAGCGGCCAGCCCGGCTACATCGATCCCGGCCTTGAGAACTGGGACATCACCGCGAGCGCGATGTTCCTCGGCGAGTACCGGCGCAAGTCCGGTGACACCGCTGTCGATGCCGCGGTCCAGCGCACCGCGGAGATGCTGGCCAACCGCATCCAGCACTACGCCAATCTCGACAGCGGCGGCAATCTCCAGACCAAGCCCGGCCTGATGGGTCACGGCGGCGTGGTCGGTGACTACCCGCACGTCGGGCTTTCCGGCCTGAATATCATCAACGCCCACACCATCGTCGCCATGGGCATCCTCAAGGGCGCGGGCGCGAACTTCGCGGCGGCTTCCGGCACCAGCGGTCTGACCATCGACCAGAAGTTCCTGATGAACTGGGCCTGGCTGAAGTCCTGCATGAATACCGGCGGCGGAAACGACGATGGAAACGTCGGCTACGGCTGGCAACAGGGCGGCTACGACAGCTCCGCCCGCACCGCAGGTGCCGCCGCGGGCTTTGAGATCTACCGCGCGGCGGGAGGTGCCGCGGCCACTGCCGATGACCTCGACAAGCTTGCCCGCATGAAGGCCTACTCGGCCCGCATGTGGCAGCGCCAGCAGCATGCGCACGCCTACACCGCGGGCGGCGTCGGCTTCACCCAGATGCTGATGCCTTTCCTGTCGGACCGCAGCCAGCGGCACTTCATGGAGAACAGCCGCTTCCTGTTCACCCTGTCGCGCGGCCACGATGGTTCGATCCTCTACTTCCCCGGCCGCGCCAACAGCGCCGGTGACAGCGACGCGGGCTACCTCGGCACGACCAACGTGAAATTCTACATGGGCGGACTGGCCCACGCCGTGACCTCCGGCAATCTGCCAAGCTTCCCCGCGCCGGCCACGACCCGCGCCTTCGTCCGGATGAATTCCCCGCGCAACGATTGGCCGCAGCTCGTCGCCCGCCGCGTCAAGGTGCTCGGCCTTTCGCAAACGCTCGACCTCGACGTGACCAACCACCAGGGCACGCCACTCGCCTCCGGTTACACCGCGGCCTGGACGCAAGTCAGCGGCAGCGCGGTTTCCTTCACCAGCAGCAGCTCGGCGGACACCGGCGTGACTTTCCCGGCCGCCGGCAACTACCGGCTGCGGATGACCGCCACGGTCGGATCCTATGTAGCGACCGAAGACTATGACTTCGAAGTCGCCACTGTGGCCCCTCCGGGCCCGGTTGCTCCCGCCATCGCCAGCCAGCCGGTGTCCCGTCTCGCCTCGCCCGGCGGCAACGCGGTTTTCAATGTCGCACTCACTGGCGACGGTCCTTTCCTCTGCGAGTGGCGCTTGAACGGCGTGGCCTACTGGGGATCTAGCAGCACTTCCGGACTTACGCTTACGAACGTCAGTTCCGGCATGGCGGGCACTTACCAGTGCACCGTCTATCATCCGGCCGGGACGCTGGTCAGCAACAGCGCGGTGCTCACTGTCGCCAGCACCCCGACCATCACCCCCGGCGGTCTGCGTCGTGAGGTTTGGAACAGTCTCGGCGGCAACAACGTCAGCGATCTCACCTCGCAGACCGACTACCCGCAGCTTCCCGACGTCACCCAGACGGTGGCCAGCGCCGAGACCGCGGAGAACTCCGGCGATAGCTATGGCGAGCGCCTTTCCGGCTGGCTGCTGCCGCCGACCTCCGGGCAGTATCGCTTTTACATCACGTCCGACGATAGTTCCGAACTCTGGCTCAGCACCACCGACAGCGGCGCGAACAAGGTCCGCATCGCGCTGAAGAACGGCTACACCAGCTTCCGCCAATACAGCGCGGCCGGCCAGTCGGCACTGATCAACCTCAATGCGGGCCAGCGCTATTACATCGAGATCCTCCACAAGGAAGGCGGCGGTGGCGATCACGTCTCGGTCGCGTGGCAGACTCCCGGCGGCGCTGTTCCCGCCAATGGCTCGGCACCGATCGCGGGGACCTTTCTCGAATCGATGGTCGACGTCGCCGACCCGCAATACGCCGGCCTCCAAGCCTGGTGGAAGATGGACGAGGGCAGCGGACTCGTCGCCGCCGATTCGATGGCCGGTGCCGCCGACGGCACCCTCGGCACACCGGTCTGGACCACCGGCCGCCGGCTGGGAGGCCTCGCCTTCGACGGCAACGACCGCATCACCTGCGGCAACACCTCGTCGCTCGGCGGTTCGACGCCTTTCACGGTGTCCGCATGGGTAAAAGTCAATGCCGGTAACAACACCGAGGGCATCATCGTCCAGCAGCGCGCCGCCAACGGCTTCAACGGACAGTATCAACTCAAGGTCCTGGCCACCGGCCGCCTCGGCTTCTACGTCTATGGCAACAGTGCCGAACAGTTCAACTTCGCCGCCACCACCGCGATCAACGACGGCCAGTGGCACCACGTTGCCGCCGGTCGCGATGACCTCGGCAACGCCACGATCTATCTCGACGGAGTGGCCGACGGCTCCGTGACCGGTACCACGGTCCGCTCGCTCAGCAACACGATCGACGTCGGCATCGGCTGCGACATCCGCGACAGCGTGAGGTTCTTCCGCGGGGTGATTGACGACGTCCGCGTTTACAACCGCTATCTCAGCGCCGCCGAGGTCGGCGAAATCGGCAACTACGCCCCGGCCTTTAGCCAGGACCCTCTGCCGGCCGCCGTTGCCAGCGAATACAGCGCCTACGCAGGAAGCATCGCGTCGTTCGGATCGGATCCCGACCTCGGCGAGACACTGACCTTCTCCAAAGTCTCCGGCCCCGCATGGCTCGCCGTCGCCTCCAACGGCACGCTCTCCGGCACACCGTCCAACGCCAACGTCGGCTCTAACAGCTTCACCGTCCGCGTCATCGACGGCTCCGGGCTCTTCGACGAAGCTGCGCTCAGCATCGCCGTCGCCAACGTGAACGACGCGCCGGTCTTCTCCATCGATCCCATCGCCGGAGCCGCCGCCACGGAAGACGTCGCTTATGCCGCCAGCATCACCGGGACGGCAGGGGACATCGACGCCGGCGACACCCTGAGCTACTCGAAGTTTTCCGGCCCCGCCTGGCTGACCGTCGCTAGCAACGGCAGTCTCTCCGGCACCCCCGGCAACTCCGATGTGGGCTCTAACAGCTTCGTCGTTCGAGTCACCGACGCCGCCGGGCTCTTCGACGATGCGGTCCTCACCATCAGCGTCGCCAACGTCAACGACGCGCCCGCCTTCACCGCCGATCCGATCGCCGGAGTTGCCGCCACCGAAGACACCGCCTATGTCGGCAGCCTCGCCGGAGTGGCAGGGGACATCGATGCCGGGGATATCCGGACCCTCAGCAAGATCAACGGCCCCGGCTGGCTCACCGTAGCCACGAACGGCACGCTCGGCGGGCTTCCGTCGAATAGCGATGTCGGGCCTAACAGTTTCATCGTCCGCGTCACCGACGCCGCGGGGCTCTTCGACGATGCCGTGCTGAACATCGCCGTCGCCAACGTCAACGACTCGCCGGTCTTCAGCATCGACCCGATCGTCCGCGCCGCGGGCAGCGAGGAAGTCGCCTACAGCGCCGTCTCGCTTTCCGGCACCGCGGCGGATGCCGATGCCGGGGACGCGATCGTTTACTCCAAGACCTCCGGCCCCGCTTGGCTGAACGTGGCCAATGATGGCACGCTCGGCGGCACCCCACCGGTCGGCAGCGCGGGCACGAACAACTTCACGGTCCGCGCGACCGACCTCGCCGGAGCCTTTGGCGAAGCCGCGCTATCGATCGAGATCCAAGGTGCGACGCTGCCCTTGCCGTGGGACGATCTGACCATCGGTGGCGGCAATCTAGCCGGCAGCACGACCTTCAGCGGCGGGATCTACACGGCATCGGGCTCCGGTGTGCTGACTGGCCGCAACGACAGCTTCGGCTTCACCTGGCAGACGCTCAGCGGCGACGGCGAGATCATCGCGCGGGTCAACGCCCTTCAAGACACCGGCACTTCCTCGCGGGTCGGCGTGATGATTCGCGACACGCTGGCGACGAACTCCCGCCATGTCTTCATGGGCCTGACCGGCAGCGGTGCCTACCGCTGGGTCCGCCGGACCAGCCTCAACGGCAACACGTCCACATCTAACAGCAGCACGGGCACGGTCCCGAACACCTGGGTTCGCTTGGTGCGGACCGGTGGCACCATCACCGCCTACAAGAGCGCGAACGGCACGGCATGGACCTCGGTCGGCAGTCTTAGCGCTGCTTTCCCGGCGAACTGCTACATCGGCCTGGCGGTGGCGAGCGGTAGCTCGGCGACGCTTAATTCCTCGCAGTTCAGCAATGTGACGGTAACTCCCTGATGGCCAGCCGGGTGTCCGGGATCCGTCCTTGCGCCGTGCCGGGGTTCCGGCATAGTGGCGGCTCACCCTGCACCCACCCCCGGCATATTCATGAAGCGGAGTCCCGCGATTTTTTTGCCCTTGGCCCTCGGCTTGATCACGGGCATCGCTCTGCTGACCCAGTGGACCGCTCCCGTCCCTCCTTCAACCGCGGCTGCCGTGAATCAGCCCTCGCCGGGAGGTAGCCTGGACGGGGAGTCAGCGGCCGCAGTCTTGGCTGCCAAAGCGCCAGCCTTGCCAAATCAACGGGCGCGGAAGGCGGCTGCGATGGCTCAAGGGTTTCCCGGGGATGCCGTGCAGGACCGGCGCTTCGGCATGATCTTGCCGGATGGTCGGGCGGCGGCGGGTGAGATCTCGGCGATCCGTCATGAAAGCGGCCAGGTCGCCACCTTCGAAGGACGCCTGGAGTCCCCGGAGCAAGGCCGATTTTTCTTCCAGCGCCAGACCGTGCCAGGCGTGGCCGGCGAGTGGGTCGGACACATTCTTCTCGATGCAAACGAAGTCGGCTGGAAAGTCGAGCCGACCGGTCCGGGCGGCAGTCCCGAGCTGGTCGAAACCCATCGCGACGGCGTGATCTGCTTCAACTACGCCGTCCCACCGATGGTCGCGGTGGCCGAGCCGGAGGAAGCCCCGCAGACCCATCCCACCAATATCCCGATCCCTTCCTATCAGTCGGTCATCCCCCTCCAAAGCCTGCCGGGTGCCACCGGCGTCATCTATCTCGACTTCGATGGCGAACAGGGGCCTTTCCCGAGTTGGGGTGACTTCGATGCCGCTCCGTCCGGCGCCTCGAATAGCCAGATTCACGAGGTCTGGCGGATGGTCTCGGAGGACTTCCAGGGCTTCAATCTGAACATCACCACCGATCGCAAGGTCTTCGACAACGCTCCTCAAGGCCGCCGCCAGCACGTCGTCATCAGCCCGACCACCACCGCCGCCCCGGGTGCTGGCGGAGTCGCCTTCATCGGCTCCTACAACTGGTCGGGCAGCACCGTTTGCTGGTCCTTCTACAGCACCGGCAAATCGGCGGCGGAAGTCATCTCCCACGAGATCGGCCACACGCTCAATCTGAATCACGATGGCCGCTTGTCCCCATCCGAAGGCTACTACGGCGGCCACGGCAACGGCAGCACCGGCTGGGCTCCCATCATGGGCGTCGGCTATTACCAGACGCTTTCCCAGTGGTCGAAGGGTGAATACCTGTCCGCCAATCAGACTCAGGACGACCTCGCGGTGATCGCCGCGAACAACGACGTCGATTACCGCACCGACGACACCGGCGAAGACCTCGCCGCCGCTCGCCACCTTGAGATCGCCGCGAACAATAGCGTCTCCAACGAAGGCATCATCGAGAGTGGACCCGATGTGGACGCCTTTCGCTTTGCCACGACCGGCGGTGCGGTGACGCTGAACGTCAACACCGTCTCGTCCAATCCCAACCTCGACATCCTCGCCGAACTCGTGGACGCGACCACCGGATCGCTGGTGGCCTCCGCCAATCCTGACCTCAGCATCAACGCGAGCATTTCCACCAACCTCCCGGCCGGTGAATACCTGCTCAAGGTCAGCGGCGTCGGCCGCGGCAATCCGCTGGGCGACGGCTACACGGACT
Source organism: Verrucomicrobiia bacterium Tous-C4TDCM (assembly GCA_002304315.1). Lineage (GTDB taxonomy): Bacteria > Verrucomicrobiota > Verrucomicrobiia > Verrucomicrobiales > Akkermansiaceae > Haloferula. The sequence goes on along the minus strand of NEUO01000096.1, from coordinate 1,907 downwards.
ATGCTTCGCTCGGCGCCTATCTGATCAGCGGCAGCGTGACCGGTGGGGTGACGCCGGACCGCTTTACAATTGCGGAGAATACTCCCTTCGCCACGACCGTCGGCAACGTGGCCGCTCGCGTCGCACACGGCACCTCGACCCTGACCTGGAGCATTGAGGCAGGGAACAGCGGCGGGGCCTTCGCGATCAATCCGGCAAGCGGCCAGATCACCGTCGCCACTCCTGCCTTGCTCGACTTCGAGTCGCTCTCGCTGCGCTGGGATGACCCGTCGACGATCGAACTCTTCGTCAAGATCGCCGACAGCGCGAATCCCGCGCTCGACGAGTCGATCCGAGTGGTCGTCACGGTGAGCAATGTCAACGAGCCACCGACCATCAGCGGGGCCTCGTTGGCCATGCTGGAGCGGACCCGCATCGGCACGCCGCTCCTCAAACTCGCCGCCACGGATGGCGATCGCTTTGACTTCCCCACCTTCAGCATCAGCGGCGGGAATGCGAACGGCTGGTTCGCGATCGATCCGGGAACCGGCGAGCTGCGCGTGAATGGCAGCATCGAAGTCACGGCTGACTCTCCCGTCGCCCTCACCGTGCAAGTCACCGACCAAGGCTCACCCCAGCAGTCGGCCACCGCTACCGTCAACCTAACCCTCGTCAATATCGCCACCGGCTACGAACCGGGCGGAGTGATGCGGACCTACTTCGAAGGCATCAATGGCAACTCGGTCAGCAACTTTACCGCCGCCACCTCGAAGTGGCCGAACAATCCGAACAGCGAGGAGTTTCTCGATGCCTTCGACGGCGGTGAGCATGGCGACAATTTCGGCAGCACCATGCGCGGCTACCTCATTCCGCCGGTGACCGGCAGCTACCGCTTCTGGATTGCCTCGGACGATGCCAGCCAGCTTCGCCTCAGCACTTCCTCCAATCCCGCCTCGGCGGTTTCGATCGCCTCCGTGGCCAGCTGGACCAACCCCTACAGCTGGCCCGATAGTGGCGGCCAGATGTCAGGACTGGTCACGCTCACCGGCGGCCAGCCGTATTTCATCGAAGCCCGCCACAAGGAGGGTGGGGGAGGCGACCACGTGTCAGTCGCCTGGTCCGGCCCCGGGATTGCCAAGCAACTGCTCACCGGCATCTATCTCGCCCCCTATCTTCAGAACTACGCGCCGAAGATCGTCACGGGCACCTTCACCATCGCGGAAGAGGCGTTCCCGGGGCAAGTCGTGGGCGCGGTGACGACGACGGATGTTAACAAAGACGATACCATCGGGAACTTCGCCATCACCGCTGGCAATACCGACGGGGTCTTCGCCATCGATCCGGTCACCGGCCGCATCACCGTCGCCGCCGCGGTCCTCAATCACTCTTCGACTCCCGCCTACACTCTCACCGTGCAAGCGGGTGACGATGGAACACCATCGCTCGGCGGCAGCGGCACCATCACCGTCCAAGTCCTTCCCGCAGGAAGCTTCCCCGACAACGGCATCTATCAGCAGGTCTGGACCGGCCTCCCGGGCACCCTGCTCGCGGCCCTCACCGGCAACGCCAACTATCCCTTTCGTCCGTCCATCGTCCGCACCCTGAACGCCTTCGACAGTGGTGATAACTTCGCCGAGAACTATGGATCGCGAGTCCGCGCCCTGCTCATCCCGCCGGTCACCGGCGACTACACATTCCACCTCTCCAGCGACGACGATTCCCGCCTTCTGTTAGGCACCGGCCCGTCGCCCACGAGCGCGGCCCAGATCGCCAGCATCGCCGGATGGTCCGCCTACAATGTCTGGAGGGCACTCCGAAAAATAATACTTTATTGACCATCAATGGCCTGCGTCCTGCTTTGGCATGTCTCGACCTATGATCCAGACCGGCTTTTTCACCCACGAGATTCAACTCCGCAGGCTCGACCA
>NEUO01000095.1 GCA_002304315.1 Verrucomicrobiia bacterium Tous-C4TDCM | reverse complement strand
CTCCTCTCCGACCGCCCGACGAGCGAGCCGCATCGCGTGAAGCTCGCCTACGAGCGCATCTTCAACCGCCCGCCCACCGAGACCGAGGTCGATGCCGCGCTGAAGTTTGTGAAAACGAAACCCGATGCCACCCAAGGCTGGGCCGCCCTCTGCCAGAGCCTCTGGGCGAGCCATGAGTTTTTGGCGAGGAGTTGATATGAACACGACACATTCATCAACTTTGCCGCTACGTCGCTTTGCGAGCCCGCATACGAGCTTCAAACCGATCAAGCAACTCCGCGTCCGCGCGAAACGTCGTCTGCTTGAGAGTTTCGAGCACGGCCACGCCATCGAGCAGTCCTCGCTCGTCGGCAAGATCGAGAATGTTCAAGGTTCCGACCGCCAGCAGGCCACGCGCTTCCGCCGCCGAGCGGCCTCGACGCTCATCCATAAGCACGATCGGTATTTGTCGTTCGATAGCGAGACTGATCGCCTCGGTCTCGCCTTGGCCGAGTTGAATGGTTTGATCCACGTGAGCGACTTTTTCGACCGTCAGCCAGTCCGGGAGATTCAGCAGCCAGTTGGTGACATCAGCAGGCGCTTTCGGGTGGCTCAGTTCGGCCAGCACCGCTTCTGGGATCATCACTTCACCGAAAAGCTCACACAGCACCTCAATCTGACCGACCAGGATGAGATAGTTGAGCGGCGTGGTATCCGCCACGACCACGCGATGACCGCTCATGCCTGGAGAGCGGCGCGGAGTTTTTCACCACTGGCTTTCAGTTCCTCCCACGTCGGCTGCTGCTCGGCCCCGTGGCGCTTAAAGAACGCCTCCGCCTCATGAAAATCCAGCCCCAGCATCTCTGCAGCCTGTCCACGAGAAAGCCGCCCTTCACGGTAGCCTTCCGTGATCAGCATCTGCCTGGCACGCGCTGCCGCGTCAGCCGTATCAAGGCCAAGCAGACGCTGCCAAGCATCTGGGAGTTCAAGAACGAGTGTCATGGCGGAAAGTCGGTCAAAGGCCGGGGAACGTCAAGGCATGCTCTGTCTCATCACCGCCCAAAGGCCGCGTCGAGCTTGTCCAGCAAGGCCAGGCCTTTCTTCGCGGAGCCACGGGCCGCCATGGCGCGGAATCGGCTTTCGGCGTCGAACTCGGCAATCGAGATGGTGGCGAGTTCCTCCATTAGCTTGTTCACGCTGAGATCGCGGTGTTTGGCAAGCTGGCGGAGGCGGGCGTGTTTGTCGTCTGGCAGACGGATGGTGACAGTGCTCATAAAGTTACAAGGTTTTAAGGAATTGCGATGGTGTGAGGATGTTCAGAAAAGGAAACGTCAGCTCGCCACTCGTGACATCACGAAGATTGTTGGTGACGATCGTGCCTGCGCCTCCGGCGAGAGCGAGTTCGATGAGGTGATTGTCCGCCTCATCGGGCAGGTTGGGACGCCAAAGGTAATAGACCTTCACCCACTCGCAGACCGAGAGGAAGGACTCCAACAGAATGAGTCGCTCCTTTTCATTCAGCGGGCTTTTTGCCATCAAGGCCGAGCGCAGAAAAAGGTCTTCGTATTCACTGAAAAGCGCCATGCCGATCACGGGATTCGCCAAGCCCTTCAAACAAGCCCGCAACACGTCACGATTGTCCCCGCCGCCTCGGCTCAGGGCCGCGCCAACCAGAACATTTGTGTCGATGACCACCCTCGGACTCATGATTGAAAAGATAGCATATATGCCATCATTCCGTCAAGCCGCCAAACCACCCAAAACCGAACCTTCACACCGCCATGAATCCACTTCTCCAACACTCCACCACCGCACTCCCCGCCCCCTCCCGCCGCGAATGGCTGCAACGCACCAGCGCGGGCTTTGGCTATCTCGCCCTGAGTGCACTCTCCACGCAGCGTGCTCTCGCCGACAGCGCCGCGCCACTGGCCCCGAAGCAGCCGCATTTCCCCGCCAAGGCCAAGCGCGTGCTTTTCCTCTGCATGGATGGCGGGCCGTCGCATGTGGACAGCTTTGATTACAAACCCGAACTGGCGAAATACGCGGGCAAAGCCATCGGCAAAGGCAAGGTGCCCACCGGCAAGCTCATGGCTCCGGTGTGGGAGTTCAAGCAGCGCGGCCAGAGCGGCCTGTGGATCAGCGAGTTGTTCCCGCAGGTCGCCTCGCACGCCGACAAGCTCTGCCTCATCCGCAGCATGAAGACCGACGTGCCGAATCATCCGCCTGCTTTTTTGCAAATGCATTGCGGCATTCCCACCGCGCCACGTCCCAGCATGGGTGCCTGGATCACCTACGGCCTCGGCAGCATGAATGAAAATCTGCCCGGCTTTGTCACGCTGAGCCCGAATCCCGGCAACGGCGGCTCCGCGAATTATGGCAGCTCGTTCTTGCCCGCCATCTATCAAGGCACGCGCATCGGCAACGGACGCCAGCCCATCGCCCAGGCCAAGATCAGCAACCTGGCCCACCCGCAGCTCGCCCGGCCTGATCAGCGTGCCCAGCTCGACTTCGTGCAGCAGCTCAACCGGACCGCGCAGCAGCGCCAGCCCGAGAACGCCGCCATCGAGGGCCTCATCGAGTCGCACGAACTCGCCTTCCGCATGCAGGACGCCCTGCCCAGCGTGCTCGACATCGAGAGCGAGTCCGACACCGTGAAAAAGCTCTACGGCATCGGCAACACCACCACCGACGACTTTGGCCGTCAGTGCCTCATGGCCCGGCGCATGTTGGAGGCCGGAGTGCGCTTCGTCGAAGTCAATCACGGCGGCTGGGATCAGCATCGCAACCTCACCGAAGACCACGGCAAACACGCCGCCGCCGTTGATCTGCCCATCGCGGGCCTCTTCACCGATCTCGAAGGCCGCGGCCTGCTCAAGGACACGCTCGTCATCTTCGCCGGTGAATTTGGCCGCACCCCGTATGCGCAGATCGACGATGGTCGCGATCACAACCACACCGGCTACACTACCTGGTTCGCTGGAGCTGGCGTGAAGCCCGGATTCAGTTTCGGCGAGACCGACGAGTTCGGCTACGAAAGCGTCGTCGACCCCGTCCACATCCACGACTGGCACGCGACGATCCTGCACTTGCTCGGCTTGGAGCACACGAAGCTCACTTATCGCTACGCCGGTCGCGATATGCGGCTGACGGAAGTGAAGGGGAATGTGGTGAAGGGGATCCTTGCCTGAAACAACTCCAGACTCATGAGAATCACAATCACAGCCCTTTGCGCTGTTGGGGTTCTCGGCGGCGCAGCGCATGCCCAAACCGCCTCGCCGGACCGATTCAAACACTTCGACAAGAACGGAGATGGCAAGCTGAGCCAGGACGAGTTCCCGTATCCCTACTTCTACAAACAGCACGACAAGGACGGCGACGGGCTGCTTTCGCCGGAGGAGGCGGCGGAGATCAAACCCGTCGGCAAATCCGCTCCGCCTTCTCCGGGAGCGACCACGACACCGACAACGCCATCCACCACCGCGGATTTCAAACCGCGCCCGCATGGCAAGGAAGCCACGAATGCCTCATTGAATCCCGAAGTGCTCGCGGAGCTCGACATCGCAATGCAGGAGGCGGTGGCAAACAAGGAAGTCTCCGGCGTCGTTGGCCTCATCCATCGCAACGGCGAGCGCGGTTACTTCGAGGCCTTCGGCTGGCAGGACATTGAGGCGCAAAAGCCGCTGTTGAAGGACGCGCTCTTCCGCCTGCAAAGCATGAGCAAGCCCGTCGTCAGCGCCTGTGCGATGGCGCTCTACGATGCGGGCCTGTTCACGCTCGATGAGCCGATTTCCAAACACTGCCCCGAATGGGCCGAGCCGAAGGTCTTGGAAAACGGCCAGCTCGTCTCCGCGAAGTTCGCCATCACCCCGCGCATGTTGATGAGCCACAGCAGCGGCCTTTACTACGGCAGCATCGAAGGCACTCCCCCGACATTCCCCGACCCCGCCAGCCGCACCAGCTTGAAGGCGCTCTCCGAATCGCTCGCCAAGCAGCCGCTCAAATTCCACCCCGGCACTGCCTTCCAATATGGACACAGCATCGATGTGCTGGGCCGCTACATCGAGGCAGTGGCGGGCAAGCCACTCGATGAAGTGATGCAGGAGCGCATCCTCGGCCCGCTGAAGATGACCAGCACCGATTTCTGGGTGCATCCCGAGAACGCCGCGCGCATCTGCCAGATCTACTCGCAACCCAAGCCCGGCGTGCTGCAACGCGGTCGCGAGGCGGCGGAACTCACCGCGAAGCCCACCCTGTTCATGGGCGGTCAGGGCCTTTGCGGCAGCACGGAGGATTACGAGCGCTTCTGCCGCATGATGATGAATCGCGGCGAACTCGAAGGCGTGCGTCTCTTGAAACCGGAGACAGTGGACCTCATGTTCCAAAACCATCTCAAGCCCGAAATCGGCCAAAAATACGGCCTCGGCGGCGTCGTAGACGGCGAAGGCACCTACGCCTGGGGCGGCGCGAATGGCACCCAATTCTCGCTCGACCGCACCCACCAGTTCTTCACCGTCTTCATGGTGCAGACGCAGCGCTACCGCGCCCCGACCTTCCCCACCTTCAAGCGGCTCGCGGACGAATCCGCCGGCATCGCGAGCAAAGCCGGTATAGGCGGACTCGGTCAGGGCGAGGGCGGCGCAGGCGCAGGCATGAGCACCCTCCTCAAGCAACGCGATAAAGACAACGACGGCAAACTCAGCCCCGACGAACTCCCCGCCGCGCTCATCGAACGACTCGATGCCGACAAGGACGGTTTCGTCAACGAGGAGGAGTTGAAGGCGCTGGGAAAAAAATGAGGAGACAAACTTTATTCATCCATTTTGTCCAACTTTGACCGTCCCGGGGAACAAATTGACGGATACCTTGTAACCACGCGTCCGTTTTGCGCATTTAACCTCCTGTAATCGTGATGATGAAACTTCTTCCCACCCTCCTCCTCGCCCTCGCGGGCGTCTCCCTCTCGTTCGCCCAGACTCCGGGCGAAGGGGGCTTCCAGAAGTTTGACAAAAACGCCGACGGCAAGGTCACGACCGAGGAACTGCCGAACCCCCAAGCCTTCTCCCGCTTCGACGCGAACCAGGACGGCGCGATCACCCTCGAGGAATACAACACGGTCACCGGTGGCACGACGCCGACGCCACCGAAACCGGCGACTCCGCCCGCCACGCCAATGAAGCCGGGCGAAACGTCACCCGGTGCCGCCACGTCCACCGTCCCCGCCGATGCCGTTTTCTCCGGCTACGACAAGAACAGCGACAGCCAAGTGACCACCGATGAGCTGGCGAATCCGGCGGCCTTCGAACGCTACGACCTCGACAAGAACGGCGCGATTTCGCTGGCGGAATACAACCAGGTCAGCGGGAAAACCTCGCCGACCACTCCCGGCACACCCCCCACGCCCGGCGCCTCCGGCGGCATGGCGGGCCAGATCGAGAACATCATCAAAACCGTGGACAAAAACGCCGACGGCCGGATCACGAAGGAAGAGGCGGGAGACGCGCCGTGGTTTGCGCGGGTCGATCGGAACACCGACGGCGTCATCGACGCGACCGAATTGGAAACCGTCCGGAAGTTGGCCTCGCGGGGCGGCGGCGCGGGCGGAGGTCGTGGCATGCCGGCGAACGCACCCACCATTACCCCCGAGGAGGTCGCCGAGGTCACGAGCGGTCCCGAGGTGCTCAAGCCGGGCGAGGTCGGGATCGGGCGAATGATTCCGGACCTCGGTTTCACCACCCTCGATGGCAAGAGCATCAGCCTCGGCGGCTTCAAGGACAAGAAAGGCCTCGTCGTCATCATGACCAGTGCCACCTGTCCGGTGAGCAAACGCTACATTCCCAGCGTGGCGAAGCTGGAGAAGGAACTCGCCGCGCAGGATCTTGGCTTGCTACTCGTGAACCCTTTTGCCAGCGAGACGGCGGAGGAAATCAAAACGCAACTCGCCGGGGCGGGCATCACCGCGACCTACGTGCACGATACCGAGAAAAAGCTGTCCGCGCTGCTCCAGGCCAGCACCACCACCGAGGTCTTCCTGCTCGATCCCGCCCGCACCCTCGTCTATCGCGGTGCCTTGGATGACCAGTATGGGATCGACTACAACCTCGACGCGCCCCGGCATCGCTATTTGCACGACGCCATCGCCGCCCTGTCGAAAGGTGAAACGCCGGAAATCCAGGCCACCGCCGCGCCCGGTTGTGAACTCGATTTCGGCGATGCGCCGACGCTCTCGGCCTCTCCGGTCACCTACCATCGCGACGTCGCCCGCATCCTGCAGCAAAACTGCGTGCAGTGTCACCGCGAGGGTGGCATCGCCCCGTTTGCGCTCGACGACCTCGCCGAGGTGACGGACCGAGCCAAGGTCATCAAGCGTGTCGTCACTGAGGGGACCATGCCGCCTTGGTTCGCGGCCGTGGAACCCGGTGCGGAGACCAATCCTTGGGCCAATGATTGCAGCCTCTCGGTCCGCGACAAGTCCGATCTCGTCGCTTGGATCGACTCCAAGGACCGCCCCCTCGGTGATCCCACCGAGGCCCCGACGCCGCGGGTCTATCCTGCCGAATGGAGCATTGGCACCCCCGACCTGATCGTGCCCCTGAGCCGCGCCTACGACATCAAGGCTGACGGCTTCATGCCTTATGCCTTCGACGTGGTCCAGACGGAGTTGACCGAGGACCGTTGGGTCAAGGCCTACGAAATCCTGCCCAGCGAACGCGATGTAGTCCACCACGTCATTGTCCAGGTGCACGAAAAGGGCGAGACCGCGACCAAGCGCGATGAGGGAACGGGCGGCTACTGGGCGCTCTACGTCCCAGGCAACGGTGCACACGAATACCCCGAGGGCTTCGCGCGCAAGGTCCCGGCGGGCGCGAAAATCAGCTTTCAGATCCATTACACCCCCAGCGGCACCGCGAAGCAGGAGCGCCTCCGCCTCGGCCTCGTTTTCGCGAAAGAAGCGCCGCGATACGAGGTCAAGACCGTCGGCATCGCGCACCAGGGGATCTCCATTCCGCCGGGTGTCGAGCGACACGTCGAGACCAAGACCCAGCGCATCCCCTTCGACATGCCGCTGACCGGCTTCATGCCGCACATGCACATCCGTGGTGCCGCCTTCAGATACGAGGTCACCTTTCCCGACGGTAAATCCGAGACCCTCCTCGACATCCCGCGCTACGACTTCAACTGGCAGCTCCGCTACGATTACAGGCAGCCGAGGCTGATCCCGCGCGGCAGTAGCATCAAGATCACCGCGGTTTTCAACAACAGCACCAGCAACCGGGCCAATCCCGATCCGACGAAGCTCGTCAAGTGGGGCAGCCAGACGGTGGACGAGATGATGCTGGGGTATCTCGAGTATTTCCTGCCTGTCCCCGACTCGCCGGCGGTGGCGGCGAAGTGAGAGAGGGTGGGGGCGGGTTGTCGTTCCTCTCGAACAGTTCGATCCGGTCCTCCTCACGGAATCACCTTGATCCCCGTCAAGCCGAACACGGGCTCGGAGGCATGCGCGGAGCGTCCATGGGCGGTGGTGCAAAGCCGGTGCACCGTGGCGGCGTGCGCGCGCCCCTCCGCCGTCCCGTGTTCGACGCACTGCAGCTCGAACAAATCGTTGGCGTCGGAGTAGGCATTGCTCATCTGGCATCACGCTCCTCGGAAATGATCTCGGTTGAGTCCCTACTGCCACCGAACGCGCCCGCTTTCAGGACTTCTTCAAATTCCGGCAAGAGCCTTCGTGTCGCCCAATAGGAAGTCGGAGCCTCCGGCACTCGCTAGTTTATTGTATACAATTTGCTTGTCAGGGCGCAAAGACGGGTTTTCAGTGGAGGGATTTCTCCCGTATTCTCCTTCCATGCCCCGTCCCTCCGCTGAATCCCTCTCCGCCGCCGGACGCACTTTGCTCGACCGGCGTCGTTTCCTCAGCCAGTCAGCGACCGGTTTGGGTTCGATCGCCCTGGCGCAGTTGCTCGGGCGGGACTCCTTGCTCGGGTCGACCTCGAAACCGGAGCCCTTCCGTCCGCAGATCGATCCTGCGCAGCCCTATGCATCTCGGAACGGCAACTTCCCGGCGAAGGCGCAGAATGTCCTCGTCATTTTCTGTTCGGGGGCCGTCAGTCAGGTCGACACTTGGGACTACAAACCCGAGCTGATCAAACGGCACGACACTCCGATGCCGTCGGACCAGAAGATCGTCACCTTCCAAGGCGAGCAGGGGAACCTGATCAAGCCGAAATATGAGTTCAAGCCGCGTGGACAGAGCGGCAAGATGATCAGCGACCTCATCCCGAATCTCGCGGAGCTGGCCGATGACCTCTGTTTCATCCATTCGCTGACGAGCAAGACGAACACCCACGGTCCCGGCGAGACCTACATGTCGACTGGGCAAACCTTGGAAGGCTATCCCTCGATGGGCGCGTGGACGAGTTACGCGCTCGGGTCGGACAACGATAGTCTGCCTGCCTTCGTTTCCATCCCCGATCCGCGCGGCCTGCCGCAGGCGGCGGGGAACAACTGGGGCTCGGCTTTCCTTCCGGCGCAGTTTCAGGGCACCTCCTTTAATGCGGCCAAGCCGATCCGCTACCTCGACACCCCCGCCGGGATCTCGCCGACGGCGAACCGCGAGACCTCGGATTTCCTGAAGCGGCTCAATACCCGTCACCTCGAGCAGTTCCCGGGTGACTCCGAACTCGCCGCGCGTATCGCGAGCTACGAACTGGCCGCGCGCATGCAACTCTCCGTTCCGGAATTGACCGATCTCGCCAACGAGCCGGCCCACGTTCTGAAGGCCTACGGCGCCGACGACACGCAGAACGCGGTGCGCGCCGGCTACGCGAAAAACTGTATCCTCGCCCGCCGCCTTCTCGAGCGCGGGGTGCGCTTTGTGCAGATCTTCAACGGAGCCTATGCGATGGGCGAGGGGGTTGGGAACTGGGACGGTCATAAGTCGATCTACGACCAGTATCCTGGTCATGCCCACATCCTCGACCAGCCCACTGCGGCGCTGATCAAGGACCTGAAGCAGCGCGGCCTGCTCGAGAACACGCTCGTCGTCTGGTGCACCGAGTTCGGCCGCATGCCCACTTTCCAGAAAGGCGCCAGCGGTCGCGATCACAATCCCGCCGGCTTTACCGGCTGGCTCGCCGGGGCCGGGGTTAAGGCGCCCTTCAGCTACGGGGCCACGGATGAATTCGGGTGGAAGGCAGTCGAAAACATCTCCACCGTCTACGACTTCCACGCCACGATTCTGCATTTGTTAGGAATCGACCACGAACGGCTCACCTGGTATCACAACGGGATGGAACGCCGTCTCACCGACGTGCATGGGCGCGTCATTCGCGAGGCGCTGGCGTGAGGTTGGTGACGGAGGAAAACCGCGCCGGCGGCCATCGTTCGGATCCTCATCCCACCGCCGGCCGCACCGGGACGCCGTGTTTGCCGAGGTAGTCCTTCACATCGGCAACCGTGTAGTCACCGAAGTGGAAAATGCTCGCGGCGAGGACGGCGTCGGCCTTGCCGCGGTCGAGCACGTCGACCAAGTGATCGAGATTGCCCGCACCTCCGCTGGCGATCACGGGGATGGGAACCGCGGCGCTGATCGCGGCGGTGAGGGCGATGTCGTAGCCGGCCTTGGTGCCGTCCGCGTCCATGCTGGTAAGCAGGATCTCGCCGGCGCCGCGTTCGTAAACCTCCTTCGCCCAGGCGACGGCGTCCCGTCCCGTGGGGGTGCGACCGCCGTGAGTGTAGACTTCCCAGCCGGTCCCGTCCGCTTTCCGCTTGGCGTCGATCGCGACGACGATGCACTGGGCCCCGAAGGCCTTCGATCCGGCCGACACGAGTTCGGGATCGCTCACTGCGGCGGTGTTGACCCCGACCTTGTCCGCTCCTGCGAGGAGCATTTCACGCATGTCCTCGACCCGTCGAATGCCGCCGCCGACGGTGACGGGCATGAAGCAGCGTTCAGCGGTGCGGCGGACGACGTCGACCATGGTCTTGCGTCCGTCGGAGGAGGCGGTGATGTCAAGAAAGACCAGTTCGTCAGCTCCCTGACGGTTGTATTCCACGGCACAGTCGACCGGGTCACCTGCGTCGCGCAGGTTCACGAAGTTGGTTCCCTTGACGACCCTTCCGTCCGTGACGTCGAGGCAGGGGATGATTCGCTTGGTGAGCATCGATGGCAAGGGTAGCTCGTTGTGGGAATTCCGCTCGTCGAAAGACCAGAAAATTTTTTGCGGAATTTTCAAAAAAATCTGGTAATTCGAAACAGTCTATGCTTAACTTCTCTTAACTAATTTTCTGAACCTTCCATGGAAGCCGTCGCCCCAGATGCCGTTTTTGACTCCATTTCCTACTGTGACGATTCGTTTGCAGTGATCCCTCGGAACTGCGATACGGCCGTGGTCTACTGGAATCTCACCAGCGAGCGTCACCCAATCCATTCGTCGGTGCGACTCTGCCTCCAGGTGAACGGGGAGCAGTCCGACGCCGAGGAGACGATCTTTCTTCACCGCGAAGCTGGGCACTTCATCGTGCCGCTTCTCGCCGAAGACCGCGAATACCGCATCTCTTTGGGATGGAACGACACCCACGGCTTCCGCGCGATCTTTGAACAGACCATTCGGCTTCCCGAACATCCATCGAGCGCTCCCGGGGCGATGAGTTCCTCCCTCAGCTACCGTGGTGCCCACTTCTGGCCCAAGGGGGGAGCTTCGGTGAACTGAGCGTCCGCGGCCGAGACTCCCGCACCCTTTCCCCGAGTGACTGTCTCTGACCGAGATCACGACGACCTGCTCGAGGCCTTTCTCGAATATCTCTCGGTCGAGAAAAACAGCTCGCACCGGACCCTCGCGAATTACGAGCGCGCCATCACCCGTTTCCGGGAATGGCTTCCGGCCAAAAAAGCATGGGCCGATGCGGAGTCCGACGACTTTCGCGACTACCTTTTCCGTTGTATGCGGGACCAGCTCGCCCGCGCCACGGTCCGTCTCCACTTTGCGGCGTTACGAAGTTTTTATAAATTCCTCACTCGGCGGGCGGGTTTGAAGAGCAATCCCGTCGCCGAGGTTCTCCTGCCGAAAGCGGAGAAGAAGCTACCGGTGGTGCTGAACCAAAAGCAAGTGATCGAGCTGCTCGAAAAGCCTTTCCATATCGAGCAGCCGAAGCAGGCTCCTTCCTGGGCTGCGGAGCGCGACGCCGCCATCCTCGAGCTGTTTTACGGATCGGGTATTCGTCTGTCGGAGCTCGCCGCGCTCGACGTCGAGGATTTCGATCTGCACCACGAGTGCATCCGCGTTTTCGGCAAGGGGAGCAAGGAGCGGGTCTGTCCCATCGGTGGCGCGGCGGCCGAGGCGATCCACCGCTACCGCAACCTCGCGAAGGTGATGTCCGGCGCGCTCTTTCTCAGCAAGTTGCGGCGGCGGCTCACGACACGGGCGATCTCGGACCTATTTCAAAAATATCACGCGCTCTGTGAGATCCCCCAGAAGGCAAGTCCGCACAAGCTGCGACACAGCTTCGCAACACACCTGCTCGATCATGGAGCGGACCTGCGCAGCGTTCAGACGCTCCTCGGTCACGCGAGTCTTTCGACAACGCAGATCTACACCCATGTCTCGATCGAGCGGATGAAGCAGGTCTACGCCAAGGCCCATCCGAGGGCGTGAGGGAGAGAGCGGCGTCCTGCCGATTCGGTCGGAGTTCACGCTGGCACGAACTTCAGCGCGGCGGAGTTGATGCAGTAGCGCAGGCCGGTTGGTTTGGGACCGTCGGGAAAGACATGGCCAAGATGGGCGCCGGAGGTTTTAGCCCGCACTTCGACACGTCGCATCCCGTAGCTGGTATCGACCACTTCGACGATCTCTTCGCCGTCGACAGGTGCGAAAAAGCTCGGCCAACCGGTGCCGCTGTCGAACTTTGCCTCCGACGAAAAGAGGGGGGCGCCGCTGATGACATCGACATAGGTGCCGACCTCTTTGTGATCCCAATACGCGTTGTCGAAGGGCGGCTCGGTGCCTCCGTTGCAAGTGACATGGAACTGCTCCGGTGTGAGCCGGGCGCGGAGATCGTCTTGGGATTCGTTCATGGTCAGGAAAAAAGTAGGCTCGCAAACCGAGGCTGGTGACGGGCAGTGATGGCGTCGCGCGGGCCCAGTAGAAGGAAGATCTGCTTCAGCGCCTTCGCTGCGAGATCGTAGCCGTAATGGCGGTCGCGCTCAAGCAGCTCAAGGAGGGCCGAGCACGCGGCGTCCCAGTCGAGCCCGCGGATCGCGGCGATGGCGTTGGCGCACGGGATCGATCCCTTGCCGTCTTCGCTGGGTGGGGCGACGAGAACCTTGGCGAGTTCTTTCAATGGCCCGGCCTTTTCGAAAAAGGGCGAACCTCCGGGTATCGCGGTGACGATGGCAGCCACGCTGGCGGGATCGAGGGCGAGGGCGCTGCAAGCCTTCAAGTAAAGAGCGCGATCGTTCTGCGGCTCCGCGGCGAGGACCGCCTCGGCGGCTTGGCCGGCCTGTGAGAAATCTCCCGTCCGCAGCCCGGCCTCGGCTGCCTCAAGTGTGGTGGTGTGGGGCGAAGGGAGGTGACGATCGAGCCACTGTTTGAGGCCCGCCTCCGAGAGCGCCCCGAGCGATTCCGCAACAGAGGCGCCGTTCACAAACAGGCGGATTGTCGGCAGGCTGCGGATGCCGTGGTGGGCCGCGAGGTCCGGATGGCGTTCGGTATTGACCTTCACCAGTTCCCACCGGCCTGCGGACGCGGCGACCGAACGTTCCAGAATGGGGCCGAACATCAGGCAGGGACCGCACCAGTCTGCCCAGAAATCGACTAGCACGGGCACCTCGTGGCTGCGTTGGATCACTTCGGTTTCAAAAGAAGAGGCGAGTTCATGGCTCATGGGGAATGATAAGGCGGGAAATCGAGTTTTTCCCGAAGAGAGATCCCTAGCGGCGCAAAAACGCGATCCCGACGAAAAAAGGGTCGTTCTTGCTCCACGTAAACATCCCCAAGAATATCATTAAGATGTTTTTTTCAGTGAGTTTCAAAATTTGGTCCATCCAAGTTTTCTGTCGCACCGGTCCGGCGAGACCGGGTGAGGATCTTCTGCCGCAGGCAAAAGCGGAAGAGATCCTCCTTTGCAATCCGCAATCGTTCGCTTTAGCCTGACGGCTGATATGGCGGAAACGACCCTGACACCCGAGGCTCTCCTCGCCCGATTTGCTGAAAGCCGCATTCTCGTGGTTGGAGATGTGATGCTGGATTGGTTTATCTGGGGCAGCGTCTCGCGCATTTCTCCTGAGGCTCCGGTGCCGGTCGTGGAGGTGCAGAGCGAGTCGCGCTACCCGGGCGGCGCGGCCAATGTCGCCCGAAACATGACTCCCTTTGGGACAAAGGTCGAGCTCTCGGGCCTCTACGGGCTCGATGCGAACGGCACCCTCCTTGAGGAAACGCTTGGAGCGCACGGCATCGGAATGGAACTCTGCCTGCGCCGGCCGGAGTATCACACGATCACCAAAACGCGTGTTGTCGCCCGGCATCAGCAGGTCGTCCGCATCGACCGGGAAAAACGGCAGCCTCTCGATCCCGCGCTCGCCGCGGATCTGGTCTCGCGCATCTGCGAGGTGCTGCCGCGCATCGACGGGATCATCATCGAAGATTACGGCAAGGGCCTCATCAGCGCCGAACTGGTGGCGGGTCTCCTCGCGGCGGTGGCGGAGCGCGGGGTGCCGGTGACGGTCGATCCGAAGCCGGGCAACCCGGTCGAATGGCGCGGCGTGACGACGGTGAAGCCCAACCGCTCCGAGGCCTTCGCCTGTGCCGGGATCGAGGACGTGAACCGTGACGCGGGCGTGCCACCGTTGGAAGATGGTCCGCTTCTCAAAGTCGGCGCGCGCCTGCTTGAACGCTGGGCCTGCGACCAGATCCTCCTGACGCTCGGCGAACAGGGTATGCTCGTCTTTTCGACCGGAGCCGCTCCGGCACACATTCCGGCCAAGGCCCGTGAGGTCTTTGATGTCTCCGGCGCGGGGGACACGGCCATCGCCGTCTACACGCTGGGCCTTTGCGCCGGTCTCTCGCCGGTGATTGCGGCGCGGGTCTCCAATCTCGCGAGCAGCGTCGTCGTTGGCAAGCTGGGCACGACGCCAATCGAGCGGGAGGAATTGCTCGAGGCGATCACCCGCGATTTTCCCCAAGGAGTGCCGATCTGAGTCGTTTACAAAGCCATGATCGATCACGACCGCATCATCCGCGAGACTCTTGCCGACCACGCCACGACGGTGAAGCTTTTTCAAGAGTCCTGTTCGGGCATCATCGCCGAGATGGCTTCCCGCACCGTCGCCTGCCTGCGGTCCGGTGGAAAGATCTGCTTTTTCGGCAACGGAGGCAGTGCGGCTGACTCTCAGCATTTCGCCACGGAGTTCACGGTTCGGTTTACCCGAAATCGTCGTGGGCTCGCTTCGATCGCCCTCACCACCGACACCTCGGCGCTGACAGCCTGTGCCAATGATTTCGGCTTTGAGGCGGTCTTTGCCCGTCAGATCGAGGCTCTCTGTCGCCCCGGCGACCTCGTCGTGGGCATCTCGACCTCGGGGAGCAGCGTCAACGTCGTGAAGGCGCTGGAGTTCGCCCGGAGCGAAGGCCTCGGCACCTTTGCCTTCACCGGGCGGAACGGCGGACGTTGTGCGGAGTTCGCCGATCTCACCCTCGCAGTCCCATCATCGGTGACGGCGCGGGTGCAGGAATGTCATCTGATTGCCGGCCACTTGCTCTGCGATCTCGCCGAGTTGGCCTTCGCCGACACGGTCTCTACTATTTCCGGGAGCTGAGCGCCTTTTCGACCGGAGCGAGGATCCGCTCGAGCTCGGCGAGGGATTTCTCGGTGTCCTTGATGACCCGGAGTTGGGGTTCGTAGCGCTCGCGGTGCTCGCGGCAGACACTGCGAAGGGGCTCGAAGAGGCTCAGGAAATCCTGATAGAAGGCGCTCGTGCTCTCGGTGAAGGCCTGACGCTGGGCCTTGGCGAGCAGATCACGATGGCGGTCGAGGATCGCCGTGTAGAAAGAGCGCGCCCGTTTCACCGATTGCGATCCGACCACGGCGCCCAGAGCAAGGAGACACGAGCCGATGCCGAAGGCCACCGCGTTCCAAGGCGACTGTTCGAGCATGGTGAGGATGACGCCGATGAGGGCCGTAAGGATGGCCGAAAAAATGAAACCCCAGATCAAGCGGCTGCGCCGCTGGAAAAGCCCGCCAAGTTGGTCGCGCAGGTTCAACTGGCGCAGGGTGGCGGCGGTGGCTTCCTCGACTTTTTCTTCGATCCGACGGTGGGCGGCGCTCCAGTCGGGCGAGCCATCCTCGCCCACGCTGAGCTCGAGATTGAAATCCTCCTGCATTTCCTCGGAGACGCGTTCCCAGAGATGGGCGACGTCTTCCTTCACCGCAGTGGCGCCGGCTCCGATGCTGCGACGCACCGCCTTCATTGTCGTGGCGAAGATGAGGCCTTCGATCTCTTCGGCGCTCTTGCGTTTTGGCATCAGGGCCGAGATGACCCGAAACTCGGAATCGAGGAGGGGCTCGGCCTGAAGGCCGGCAGCCATGAAACTTTGGTCGAAGGCCTCGAAGAGCGGCTCGCACTTCTTCAGGGTCCGCTCCTGCTGCATCCGGCAAGCGGGATCGAGTTCGCTGAGGAGCTCGTTGTCGGCGCGGATAATCTCCGAGGCGGTGCCAAGGCTCTCCTTGATTTCCCCGAGCACGTAGCAGGCGGCCCGCCAGGCGTGGATCAGTTTGATGAGCCGTGGCTCGGAGGATTCGACGACGCCCGCGATGTAACGCTCGAGGCCTTCGATCTGGCTTTTGCGCGAGAGGTCGTCGTTATCGAGGCCCGAGGTCTTGGCGAGGAAGGCCTTTTTCGCGGAGACGGCAAAGGTCGGGAAATGCTGGCCGAAACGGTGATGGGCGGTCTTTTGAAGGTGCTCAAGGATTGCGGCCACTTCCTCTTCGGTGCGCAGATCGCACTGCTGGAGGATGAAGACGACCTTCTTTTTCCACTGGTGATGGATGCGGTCGAGAAATTCCCAAGTCGAGGCGCCCCAGGGGTTCGTCACCGAAAAAACGAAGAGGACGAGGTCCGCCATCGGCAGGAACTGTTCGGTGATCTGCTGGTGCGTCGATTCGATCGAGTTGGTGCCGGGCGTGTCGACGAGGTTGAAGTCCTTCAAAAATGCATTCGGGCGGAAGACCTCGACGATGTCTTCCGAAAAATCGAATTCGTGGGGCTCGGCCCCATGTTTGAAAAACGCGATGCGCTCGGTCGTCGGGATGACGTCGGCGTTGCAGAAGTCCTCGCCGAAAAGGGCATTGAGCAAGGTCGACTTTCCGGCGTTCACTTCCCCAACGACCACGAAGAGGAAGGGATCCTCGAGATTGGCGAGGAGATTCTTCAGGAGGGCGAGCCGTCCCGGGTTGATCCCGCTCTCACGGCCGAGATCGCCAAGCGCCCCGATGGCCCTGCTCAGCTTCTCCCGTGTCTGGAAGTAGTTTTTGCCGAGCTGATCTGTCTGGTTTTCAGCCAAGGGTTGCGCTGGTTTGAAATTGGCGGGAGGCAAAACCTCGGTCGGCGGGAAACCGACCCGACAGGCACGCTCGCGGATAGAGGTATTCTGGGCAATTGAAGCGAATTATTTCACTTTGCCAAATTAATTTCCAAACTTGCTCTCGCTTGGGCGTCGCCAAGCCCCTGACCACGAAAGAATCGGACACGTGGCCAAAGGACCGCTCCTTACGGGGTCTTTTCGCACGCCAACGCGCATTTGACCGGCCGCGCCCTCGGCGCGACCTTCGATGATGAGCAGTTTTGTGAAGCATCAGGCCCCTGTCAAGTCATCGGTGACACTTGCGTTGTTATTGGGAATTGTCTGGGCGGTCCTCCTCGGCGGGATCTGGTTCGCCTATCGTGGCGGGGC
The DNA here is from genome assembly GCA_002304315.1 of Verrucomicrobiia bacterium Tous-C4TDCM. Lineage (GTDB taxonomy): Bacteria > Verrucomicrobiota > Verrucomicrobiia > Verrucomicrobiales > Akkermansiaceae > Haloferula. Next base: position 1,026 of record NEUO01000095.1, on the reverse strand, counting down.
GGAGCAGGGCGGTTTCCTCCATTTCATCGCCCGTTTCCACGTTCTGATCGTGCATCTGCCGATCGGCTTGATCTTTTTGGCCGTGGCAATGGAGTTTCTCGGCTACTTCACGGCCTTCGCGCATCTCCGGAGTTCGATCCCTTTCGTCCTCTGGCTCAGTTTCCTCGGTTCCATCGGATCGACCGTGGTTGGCTATCTCCTCATGACGCTTGAGGACTATTCGGGGCGGGCCATGGACCTGCACCTTTATTTCGGGCTCGCCGTGGTCGTTCTGACGCTGTTCGCCCTCGTTTTTGCAGTGAAGGGGAAACGCCTCCTTTCCGGTATTGGCACAGCGGCGGCGGCCTTTGCGACGGCGGCGAGCGGCCATTTCGGCGGCGCGATGGTGCACGAGCCCGACTATCTCACCGAACACGCCCCCGCTGCCCTGAGGCCCGCCTTGCTGATCGGTCTGGGGACCTCTGCCGAAGAGCCCGCCCCCAGCGGGGACGCTGCTCTCGCCTCGGTCTCGGTGGAAAAGCCGCTCGAAGAGCGCCTCGTCTATCAGGACCTCATCGTCCCCATCCTCGACAAGACCTGCAACGAGTGTCACAACGAGAACAAGATCAAGGGCAAGCTCCGCATGGATACCCACGAGTTGCTCCTCGCTGGTGCGGAGGGTTCGGACTATCCCACGGTGGTTCCCGGCAAGGCTGACGAATCGGAAATGATCGTGCGCGTTCTCTTGCCGAAAGACGACGAGGAGTTCATGCCGACCCAAGGCGATCCGCTCGATGCCGCCGAAGTGGAGTTGCTGAAACTCTGGATCAACTCGGGAGCCAAAACGGACACGACCGTGGCCCAGCTCGGGGAAGATCCCGGCATCGCCAAGATCGTCTCACAGGTCGCTGCGATTCACGCCGGCAAGGACCTCGTGGAAGGCGCGGAGCCTGCCTCCGCCCCCTCGGTCTGGGACACGCTGCCGGAGGAAGAACGAGCCGCTCGCATGGCCGAGGTGAACGAGGCCGCTGAAAAATATCACTTCTC
>NEUO01000094.1 GCA_002304315.1 Verrucomicrobiia bacterium Tous-C4TDCM | reverse complement strand
CTGGAGCAACTTCGCCGAAGTTGCCGCCAGAGCCACCCGGAGAGGAGATGGCAGACGGAGCATCAGCGGCAAAAACGTGCGCCGCTTAGCTCGAAATCATTCAACTTCGGATTTCGGGTTAAATGATCAGGAGGTCTACTGCGCTCGTTCCTCACGGAACACCCCGCGCCGCCCGCCCCTGAAAGCGGCAACGGAAACCAAATCGACCGACCGAAGGATCCTCCCGTCCCGAAGAAGGTCCCCAGCGACACCGGCCAGCGACGATTCCCCCCGATCCGAAGCAGCCGCCTTCCCCCCGAGGTAAGTGTCCACGTGTCAGCCGCCCGGCGGGTTAACTCCCCGATCCGCCGGGCGGACTGCTCCGGAAAGAGGCTCCTTGAATGCCCTTCCGGCCGCTCCGCCGCCACGGCTTCCCTTGCACGCCCCGGCATTCTGCACTACCTCCGGGCCGCATGGTTCGATTCTCTCTTTTTGGTATTCCCGTGGAAGTGCAGCCTTGGTTCTGGCTGACCCTCGCCTTGATCGGCGGGATCAATGACGCCGGAACGCCGGAAGGGCTGATGAGGCTGCTGCTCTTCGTCCTCGCGGGCTTCATTTCGGTGATGGTCCACGAACTCGGCCACGCCCTGGCCGGCAAACGTTTCGGGGCACCCACCGCGATCACCCTTCACGCCTTCGGCGGCTACGCCACTTTCCCCGCCGGTCGCTTCACCCGCACTCAGGACTTCCTCGTCACAGCCGCCGGACCGGCCATCCAACTGGTGCTCGGCGGGATCTTCCTCGCGATCTGGAAATTCGGCCCCGAATTCGCACCGATGGGGGCCCGCTTCATTCGCGACCTGACCTGGATCTCGATCGTCTGGTCCATCATCAACCTGATCCCCGTGATACCGCTGGACGGCGGCCGCCTGATGTCGGCGATCCTCGGCCCCCGCCAAATCCAGCTCACGCTGAAAATCAGCATGGTCGTGGCGATCATCGCGGCGGCGCTGCTGCTCAAATTCACTCCCAGCCTGTTGTTTCCGATCTTCCTCGGCTTCATGGCCTACCAGAATTGGCAGGAACTCCAGCACCGCCGGAGCGGAGGACTATGAGAAAAAGAGCAGCCGCCCCGCGGCAAGAATCGAGAAGCCGACGATCATCCACTCGAAGACCCGCTGCGACACCCGCTGGATCAGCCACTTCCCGGCGAAGACTCCGCAAAACAAGGCCGGCAAGCACTTGGCGTTCTCCATCAGGCTGTCCGCGGTGATCAATTCGAGCTGCCGGGTCAGCGGGACTTTCAACAGGTTCACCAGCAGGAAGAACCGCGCGCCGATCCCGATCAACTCCATCTTCGGCAGCCGCCGCGACAGCAGGTAAAGCTGGATCACCGGCCCCGCCGCATTGGCCAGCATGGTCGTCACCCCGCCGGTCACCCCCGCCGTGGTGCCGAAGGCCCGCGATGCTGCCAGCCGGCCGACCGCCTCGGGCTTCCACGAACGGAACGCCTGCAACGCGACCATCGAGAGGATACAGACCCCGATCGTCTTGCGCGCGACGCCGTCCGAGATCGCATCGAGCAGCCACCACCCCGCCGCCAGCCCGATCACCGTGGCGGGCAGGAGCTTCCACACCGGCTTCCAGCTTCCATGCTTGATAAAGGCCGGATACACCGTGAGGTCCGCGACGATCAGCAGCGGCAGCGTGATCCCGACCGAGGCTTTCGCGCCGTAAAGATCGGCCATCAGGAACACCGAGATCAGCGAGATCCCGCTGAAGCCCGCCTTCGACATCCCGATGCAAAACGCCGCCAGCAAGGCGAGCGAGTAAGCAGCGGTTCCATCGAGCACGGAGCAGGGGTAGCGGGCACCATTCCTTCAAGCAAGGCCGGCCCGTGACTGCCTCGCCCTCACGGGAGCGTCACTTCCACGATCCCAAAGCCCCGCGGCTGGGTCGCCGGATTCCGCGGCTGGTCGAGCCGCACCCGTTCCCACTGGGGACCCAGGTCCGTCACCGTGGTGGTGCCCGTCATCGGCACGAAGCTGCCCACTCCCAGCGAGGAGGAAATCTTGGGCGTGTAGGTGATCCCGCTGCCTTTCCGGCGCAGGAATTCGACCCGGAACACCGCCTGCGCCCCGCTTCCGGCGCCACTGAACACCGGCAGCCCCGCCAAGCCGCCGCCTGTGGTGAGAGTCCGCAGGTCGGAATTCCCGCCGTTCAGATTGAAGGCGTATTTGAGAAGGTTCGCCACACCATCGTTGAACGGCATCGCATCATGTCCTGCCGGAAGCCCCACCAGCCCGGCGGAGCTGGTCCAGGAATTGTAAAGACTCGCGACCGTGACGGCACTGGCGGAAATCGCGATGTCGAAGGGCGATTCATCCGCGTCGTTGCTCAGGAGCTGGACCGTCGCGCTGTAACTCCCGGCGGTCGCCCCTTGGAACTGGATGTTCACGACCGACGAGGCCCCCGGCAGCACGCTTAGTGGCAGCGTTCCCGCATTGTAGGTGAAGCTTCCGGCGTCCGCCCCCGTCACGGCGAGTCCCGAGACGACCAGCGGACCGCTCCCGGTATTTCGGACAATGAGGCTTCTCGACATCACCATCCCCGTCGCCGAAGGGGCCATCGTCACCAACCCGGAACCGTCGAGAAGTTGCGCCGCCGCGGATGGCTCCACCGCGATCTACGGTGCATCGGGCGGCGGGATGACAAAGCCATAGGCCGCCCCCGGAATTCAGGGCCCCGTTGCCGTTCTGAAGCCCGTTCACCCCACGGGCACCGCCCGACTCGCGCGCGGCTCCGGCGACCACCGTGCTGCCCGAAACCGCCACCACCCCGCCGAACGCGTCGCCCGCCTCGGTGTTCGATGCCTTGAGGTATCCAATCTGCCACCACTGCCCGACGCTGCGGGAGAAAACATAGGCCGCGCCCGCTCCCGATGCCGAGTTGCCCGCCTGGTTCCCGTCCACTCCCGTCGCGGAGCCATCTTCGCCGGCCGCGCCGACGACCAGCGTGTCTCCATCGAGCGACAGCGATTTTCCGAAAGCGTCGCCACCGCCCGGATTGGAGGCCTTCGGATACGCCTGTTGCGTCCACAGCAGACCGGCGAGTTGGAAAACATAGGCAGCCCCTGCATCGGGTGCCGCGGTGTTAGAGGGGTTGCCGATGACTCCACTCGACTCACCGCGGGCTCCCACCGCGATCGTCCCGCCGGAAACGGCCACTGCGCTGCCAAATCGTGCATCCGGCGCGGTGTTCGATGCCGTCAAGCGTGCCTGGTGCGTCCATGCCGCGACGTTCCGCGAAAACACATGAACCGCCCCGCGATAGCCATCGGCCTGCGGCGCCCCGATCACCACCCGATCGCCGTCGACCGCGACCGCACCGCCGAACTCCGCGTAAGTCGCAGTGTCGGAGGCCTTGAGATAGGCCTGCTGGGTCCAGGTGTTCCAGCTCCGAACGAAGACATAGGCGGCCCCGGCCCGCAGCGCGGACTCGCTCGTCTGGTTCCCGTTCACCCCGGTCGCGTTGCTACACTCGTTGGGAGCCCCGACCACCATCGTGTCGCCGGAAATTGCCACCGCGGAGCCGAAGGCATCTGCCACCCCGCAGTTGGACGATTTCAAATAGACCTCCTGCGCCACCGGCGTGGCCGCTGCGACGACAAGACCACTTCCGACAATCCGGGAAATGAGGCTCAGGAGGAATTTCATCAGTGAGGGGAATGGAACCGGGGCGGGATTGTGGACCAAGTCGTCAGAGACTGATTCCAGTAAACCAGGAGAAGACGCCCCTTCTCTCCGAAACCTTCGTCGCCGCCCCCGCCAGCGGATGAACCGTTGCACATTGGCTCGGAGAATCCGCGAATTTCGCTCTCGCTGATTCCCGAACCTGTTAGACCGAAGGTTCCGCCTGACTGCCGGCGTCCGGCTTCGCTTCGCGGATCCGTTTCAGCCGGATCTGCAAGTCGGCCAGGGCGTTCATGAAGTAGATGTAGGCGTCGTAAGCGCTGCCGTAGGGCGAGAAATACTGGTGCACGCTGCCATCGGTACCGCCCTTGGTGGACATCCAGTAGAAGTGGTCGGAGGTTTGCATCTTGGCCCAGGCGTGGGTCAGGTCGGGGTCCTTCGCAGCCTGCACTTCTTCCTCCAGCTTGTGGATCTTGGCGATGGCCTCCTGCTGCATCACATTGCCGGTCCAGGCGCTGAGGTCGCGCTCGGCATCGGCCCAAGAGGTCGGCCAGTGGCAGTCGTATTCCTTCGAGGCACGGAACAAATCGACCACCTCGCTAGGGGTCACCCACTTGATGTCCTCGTCGAGCACCGCGTCGGGCAGCTTTTCCCAAAACTCGAAGATCCCGGTGTCCTTCCACTGGTGCTCGCCGATGGTCTCGTAGTCCATGAAGAGGTTCACCACGTCGCCCGGCGCGTTCTTCAGCCAAGCGGCGAATTTTTCCGGGGTGAGCGGCCACTCGTTCCAAGTCTTGTCGGAAAAGCGGAAGCCGAGATCGTCGGAGAGACCCACATTCCGGAGCAGCGTCTTGAGTTGGGAGACCTGCGGCGCGCGATAGAGGTAGTTCGGTATCTGCCCGTTGAGCACCCACGGCACGCCCTCGGCGAGGATCCCGTCGAAGCCCATCGTCTCCGCCTGGGCGGCGATCGCGTTGTTGTAGATCAGCTCGGTGTTGCGGAAGACCCGCGGCCGGATCTGGAAAACGTCCTCCAGCTTGTCGAGATGCCGCTCGACCTGCCGCTCGAATTCCTTCTTCGAATGAAGGATCGCCAACGAGTGGTAGTAGGTCTCCGCCAGCAGCTCGACATTGCCAGTGGCCACCAGGTCCTGGAACGACTTCAGCACGTCGGGCCGGTGGTGCTCCATCTGCTCGATCACCGTTCCGCTGATCGACAGCGCCATCCGGAAGCGGCCGCGGCTTTGCTTGATCGCCTTTTGGAACAAGGCGTTGGCCGGGAGATAGCATTTCTCGGCGACCTTCGAGAGGATCTCGCCGTTCAGTCCGTCGTCCTCGTAGAACGCATGCTCGCCGATGCGGAAGAAATCGTACGGGATGAGCCGGTTCGGCTGGTGGACCTGGAAGTAGAGACAGACGTCAGGCATGGAGCAGGAATGGCAGAGTGTTCGGTGGTTGAACGAAGGACTGGAGCTTCGAAATCCCGATGCCCTCTTTAGGGGACGAGTTCCCGGTAAATCTCCACCACCGTCTCCGCCGCGGCGTCCCAAGTGGCGGCTGCCATGTCCAGTGCGGCCTGCTCCACGACGCGCGCGCGCAACTCATCATCGGTCAGCAGGTCGATGATGTGCTTGGCCATCAGATCGACGTCCCAGAAGTCGGCCTTGAGCGCGCCTTTCAGCACTTCGGCGACGCCGGACTGCTTCGAGATGACCGCCGGGATGCCGAATTGCGCGGCTTCCAGTGCAGAAAGCCCGAACGGTTCGGAGACCGAGGGCATGCAGTAGATGTCGGTCATCGACAGCAGCTCGTTGACCTTTTCCTTGTTAAGGAAGCCGGTGAAGTGGAAGTAGCCGCCGAGCCCGCGGAAGGCACCGCTCTCGATCAGCGGCTTGAGGCGCTCGCCGGTGCCGGCCATCACGAAGCGGACGTTCTTGTTCTGCTCCAGCACCTTCGAGGCGATCTCGAGGAAGAACTCGGGGCCCTTCTGCGCGGTCAGGCGGCCGAGGAAGAGCACCAGCTTTTCGGGAAATTTCTTCTTGGTCGAAAAGACCTCCACCGGTTCCGCGCCGTTGTGGACCGGGCGGATCTTCGCGGGATCGATGCCGTAGTGCCCCGAACATATCTGGCCGGTGTAGCGGCTGACCGGGATCACGATGTCCGCCTGCTCCATGCCGTATTTCTCAAGGTCGTAGATCCAGCCGCGGGCATCGACACCGGCGCGATCATACTGCGAGGCATGGACATGCAGCACCAGCGGCTTGCCGGTGGCCTTCTTGACCTCGACCCCGGCGAGGAAGGTCATCCAGTCGTGGGCGTGGACGACGTCGAAGTCCGTCTGCAAGGCGAGCTTCGCGGCGATCTTCGAAAACTCGATGACCTTGGTCGCGAGGTCCGCACCGTAGAGTTCGCCCATCTTGAACTGCTCGAGCTGGTTGCGAGTCGTCTGCGAAAAGCGGATCTCGCCGCCGGGCTCCATCCGCACCCGCTCGACGGTCGTTTCATCCGAATCGTAGGGGTCGAGGTGGATCGGCACGCGGTCGATCTGCGCGAAGCTTTCGTAGCGGTACTTGCCCTCCACCGTCTGCAAATCCTCGACGCGCAGGTTGTTCAAGCCTGTAAGCTGGAAGCCCTCGAATCCCGAATCAGGAGCGGCGCGCGGCACGATCACTCGCAGGTCCACATGCTTTGACAGGGCTTGGGAAAGCCCGAGACAGGCGATGCCGAGACCGCCGTTGATCAGGGGAGGAAATTCCCAACCAAGTTTGAGCACGCGAAGGCGATTCATGACTTTGATGACTGCTTTGGAGCCTGATTTTCAGGCACTCCGGGGTGGCTAAATGGCTTGAGCAATGGACGGGCCAATGTCGATTGATTTTACGTAAGGTTACGTGTCGGGCCCGTCACAACAACATGAATCAGCGACCCAGGTTCATCGGCGGGCCGCTCCCCGCCGCTCCCCGCCGAGCTTGGCATGGCGGCGGCTTCGGTGTTTAATGCCGGGGCTCCCCTCACCCCACCCGCCGTCCACCCATGGCATCCGACGAATTTTCAGGCAACTACATGGAGAAGAACCGTCCCGCGGAAGCGGTGGTGGACTTCTTCCCCGGCGGCATTCGCGAGCTGCGACGGCCGGCGGCCGGCGTGTTCGAGTTTCTCACCGACAACGGCGTGCTGCTCCAGGTCGCACTCGTGGCAGAGGGCATCGTGCGCTTCCGCTTCACGCCGGACGGCCGCTTTGAGGACGACTTCTCCTACGCGGTCGACCCCTCGTTTGAAGCCGCCGTGCCGGAGCACGACTTGATCGAGTTTGCCGACGGCTTTGCACTCAAGACCGGCCACCTCTCGGTGCGGATCACCCGCCACGGCCTCAAGACCACGATTACCGACACCGCCACCGGAAAAATTCTCTGCCAGGACGACAAGGGCTACCATTGGGAGGACAACAAGCAGTTCGGCGGAGAGATCGTGAAGATGAGCAAGGTCTGCCAGCCAACGGAGTATTTCTACGGACTCGGCGACAAGTCCTGCGACCTCAACCTTCGCGGCCGACGCTTCCAGCTCTGGGGCAGCGACACCTACGCCTACGGCCCCGACTCCGACCCACTCTACAAGAACGTCCCCTTCTACCTCAGCCTGTGCCGCGGCGCGAGCTACGGGATCTTCTTCGACAATACCTTCCGCAGCGGGTTCGACTTCGGCAGCGAGAAGCCGAGCGTCACCACCTTCCACGCCCAAGGCGGGGAGATGAACTATTACTTCATCCACGGCACGACCCCGCTCGATGTCGTCCGCCGCTACACCCGCCTGACCGGCCTGCCGGAAATGCCGCCGCTGTGGGCGCTCGGCTACCACCAGTGCAAGTGGAGTTATTACCCCGAGGCGCTGGTCCGCGGGATCGCCCGCGGCTTCCGGGAGCGCCGGATCCCCTGCGACGCGCTCTATCTTGATATCGACTACATGGATGGCTACCGCTGCTTCACCTGGGACGCCGAGCGCTTTCCGGACCCGAAGCGGATGGTCGCCGAGCTGGAAAAAGAAGGCTTCAAGACGGTCGCGATCATCGACCCCGGCCTCAAGATCGACCCCGACTATCCGGCCTGGGTCGAGGGCGTGGAGAAGGGCTACTTCTGCCGCCGCCAGGACGGGAACCTGATGAAGGGATCGGTCTGGCCGGGGCTCTGCCATTTCCCGGATTTCACCCGGCCGGAGGTCCGCGACTGGTGGGCCGGGCTGTTCCAGGGACTGATCGGCGAGACCGGCGTCCACGGCATCTGGAACGACATGAACGAGCCGGCGGTCTTTGAAGACGGGACCTTCCCGCACGACGTCCGCCACGACTACGACGGCCATCCTTGCTCCCACCGCAAGGCCCACAACATCTACGGCATGCAGATGATCCGCGCCACGCAGCAAGGCCTGCGGCGCTTCGGCAAGGGCCGGCGGACCTTCTCGATCACCCGTTCCGCCTACGCCGGGACCCAGCGCTTCGCCTGCGGCTGGACCGGCGACAACGTGGCGTCGTGGGAGCACCTCAACATGGCCAACACCCAGTGCCAGCGGCTCGCCACCTCCGGCATGTCGTTCATCGGGGCGGACATCGGCGGCTTCATCGAAACCCCGACGCCCGAGCTCTACCTGCGCTGGGTCCAGCTCGCGGTCTTCCATCCCTTCTTCCGCACCCACTCCTCCGGCGACCACGGCGACCAGGAACCGTGGTCCTTCGGCGAGGACACCACCGACTGGGTCCGCCGCGCGATCGAAATGCGCTACCGCCTCCTGCCCGCCGTTTACACCGCCTTCTGGCAGTATGTGAAGGACGGCACGCCGATGCTCCGGTCACTGCCGCTGGTCGATCACCAGAACCCGGACGCCTACTGGCGCAGCGCCGAGTTTTACTTCGGCGATCACCTCTATGTCGTCCCTATCATGGCAGAGGGCGAAGAAGGCCGCTTCCTCTATCTCCCGAAAAGCGAGTGGTTCTCCTACCACGACGACTCGCGGCCGAAGGCGGTGGCCACCGACATCTGGATCGAGTGCCCGATCGACCGCATCCCCGTCTTCGTCCGGGCTGGCGCGGTGATCCCACACTGGCCGCTCCAACAGCACACCGGCGAGATCCCCCACCCCGAGCCCGAACTCCGCGCCTGGTGGAAGGACGGCTCCGAGATCAGCCGATGGTACGAGGACGACGGCGACGGTGAGGTTTGGAAACACGGCGTTTACCGCGACTCCACGCTGGAGGTCAAAGGCTCGACCGGCAGCCTCTGCCTGAGCCGCGATTGGCAGGGTAGCTGGACGCCCGGCTACGAAACCATCCACATCACCTTCTGCGGAATCGGCAATGCGGATGGCGAACTGAAGGTCATCATCGACGGTAACGAACACATCGCCCTGCGTGGCGACGACGGCCGCTACCGCGCCACCGCGCCCCACGATTTCCGGAGCGCCACGCTTTGCTGGACCCCGGTCAACACCGCGACCGGAAATGCCAGCGGGGCAGCGGCCTAAGCCTGCTCACCCGCGCGACCGGATGGAGGCGATCGCCCGGTCGAGTAACACTCGGACCTCGGGTGAAGCCGCTTCCCGTGCGCCCTCCAGCACCGGCAGGCTCTTCGCGCTGCCAATCTTGCCGAGTAGCTGGATGGCGGACATCCGCAAGATCACGGTGCCCTTTTCGAAACGTGCCAACACGGCATCCTCGATCGCCGGGCCCATGGCGGAGTAGAGGTCTTCCCAAGTCGTTGAGTCCCGCGCCCACATGTCGTCGATGATCGGGATCACCGCCAGGTCCTTGCGGGTCACCAGCAGCTCGACCAGCGATTCAGGAACCTCTTTACCCGTCGCTGCAATCTTCAGGACCGCGTCGCGCACCACCTTTTCGGACCCGTCGCCGGGTTGGCCCCAGACCAGCAGCGCGGTGCCCACCTCACCCTGCAACTGGATATCGCCCTCACGGATCAAATCCTGCATCCGCTTGACGATGTCGTCGCGGTAGAGCTTCGGCTCGGCGGCCGCAAGCCGGAGGACGGCCTTGAGCGCGCGCTCCAGGTCGATGCTCTCCAGCTCCCGGCGGTTGAGTTCGTAGAACGCCGGGTTCTTCATGTCGGTCAGCTTGTCGTGGGCACCTTCGAGGAAAGCCTCGTTGTCCACCTGGACCTCGATGACCCGCAGGGAGTCGATGATCCGTGCCTCGCCGAAGCTCTGGCAAAGTCGGGCCATCTCCGCAAAATCGTCCACCACCCCGGTCACCACCATCAGATATCCGTCGTCCCGCTGGTACATGTGCGAACTGAACTCCGCCCCGGTGTTGCGGATGATGTAGTCCCTCACCTGGAACTTGTGGATTTCCTGCAAGCCGCGCAACCAGATGCCCATCACCCCGCGACCGGCGGTCCCCGCTTCCTTGCCATAGCGGCCGATCTCCCTTTCCAGCGGGTCGTAGCCGATCTCCTTCTTCAGCAGCGCGAATTCGTCGTCTTCCACCGGTGCCTCCACTTCGTCAGGGGCGGCCGTCTTCCCGGGATTCCGAATCCCGCCGATATCCGTCACCGAAGTCACCGGTTGGTTGCCATCGATGAAAATGAAAGGCAGCCCCAACAAGGCGGCCGAAGTGGCGACCGCGCCGAAGATCGCCTTCGCACGGTTGCGGGGATTCGCCAGGATCAGGAAGGTCCCGCTGACAATCGCCGTGAACCCCGCCAGCATCAGCCGCTTGGACTGCGAGGTACCGAACAACACCCCGCCCGGCGAACCGCCGAAAACCAGCATCAGCGCGATGATGATGGCCACCGAGACGGCGATGAACCCGAAGATCAGCCTCAGGGGAGAGGTCGGTTCGAAGGCCGAGTGCGCCGGCTCCTCGTTGTACTGCACGGTTTGGAACGTCGTCTGGGCGGAGGCGATCGTCTTTGGCACCCGCGAAAAGCGCTCCAGCGAGCGGCCGGGGCGTTCGCCCGGATAGAATTTCTTGGAACGGACGATCACCTCCTCGTTGACCCGGAAGCGGTGCTCGCAAGTGCCGCATTCCACCATCCGGTCGCGCAGCTCCGTCCCCACCTTGAACCGCTGTCCACAACCGGGGCAGCGGATGGCGAGTTTTTCGGCTTCGTCGTGCGGATCGTCCATGCGGGGCGATGATTGGCGGATCCTTGCGGCTTTGCAACCCGGGAGAGCGGTTCGGTTAGACCGGGGTCTTTTCGCGGAGAATCCGGACGGCGACGCAATCGGTGTCCGGCAAGATGAATTTCTCCACCGTCACCTCCACCGCCGCGGCGGCCGGGCAGGCCAGCACGTGGTTGGCAATGTCCGACGCCAGCGTCTCGATCAGCCGCCGCGGCCGATCAGCCGCCAGCGCCTGGATCCCGGTCGCAAGCGCGGCGTAGTCCAGAGTCTTCTCGAGATCATCGGCCATTTCCGCGAACGGCGTGAAGATCGAAATCGTCACACTCACCCGCAGCTCCTGCGGGACCGCCAGCTCCTCGTCCGGCACCCCGACCTGCGCGAGCACCCGCAGCCGCCGGATCTCGATGTGATGAAGATTTCCCATGACGAGCCCCCCGGAATCAGCGGGCGCAGAGGCCGCAGGGAGCGGACACGGCACAGGGTCCGCCGGTGATGCCGACCGGCGGGATGATAATCTCCACTTCACGGCCATCGACCTTGAGCACCGCCGCCGCGGCCGGCGCTTCCAGGCCCTGCTGGACGAAAGGCGCGGTCGCCAACGGGGTGCGCTGGATGATTTCCGCGGAAGCCAGTCCGGTCAGCGAAGTCTCGAACACATGGCCGCCCACCTCGACGCGCGCCGAGCAGGAGTCGGGACCGCTGGTGATTTCGATCTTCGCGTCCAAGGCCGGAGCGTGCTCGAAGGGCGTCCCGGCGAAAATGTTCGGGCCGAAATACGCGGCCACCGCGGGATCCGAGCTCACGAAACCGCAGACCACCGGTGCCGCCGCCGGATCCGGCTGCCACAGCACGATCCCCGCCGGGGCCGAGCCGACCGGCGTGTGAACCATCCGCGCGACATGCACGATCACGTTCGGCATCTCCAATCCTGGCGCCGTCACCGCCACCAGGTCCACCCCGCCTTCCCAGCTCATCCATCGCGTCATTGCCATGGCGCAGGCTCCGGCCACGGCGCGGGGAAATCAAGCCCCGGGGAAGGCGGCTCGACAATTGTTAGAACCGCCCACCGGAGCCCGCATCGGGATGCTCGATCAGCCCCTGGTTCAGCGCTTCCACCAGCAGCGTGCGGGTCGGACGGTTGAGGTCCAACCCCATCGCACCCGCCGCGGTGACCCACCGGAATTCCTGCGCCTCGTCATTCAAAACGACCGAGGTGGAAGAGGCGCGGGCGACGTAGTTCAGCAGCAGGAAGTGCTCGGGCCGCTGGAACTCGGTGGAGTCGATGCAGTCCTGCACCAGCACGAAGCGGAGGTCGGAGATTTCCAGACCCGTCTCCTCCCGGATCTCGCGGCGCAGGGCGTCCGGCGAACTCTCGCCGCGCTTGATTTTCCCGCCGGGGATCCCCCAGCGGTGGCCCCACTTGTGAGTCTTGACCATCAGCAGCTTGCCCGCGCCGTCGTGGATCAGCGCTCCAACCGTGGCCACCGGCCGCGGCTTCCAGCCAGGCCGCGCCATGAGCTGCCGCAGCACTTGAAGATCGGGCACCGTGAGGTCCGGCCGAGCCGCCGCCAGCGGTCCGGCGTGGGTGTAGCCGGTGAGCACGGCGATCGAGGTCATGTTGCCATGCCGCGCGGTGTCGATGTCGTGCGTCATGTCGCCGATGAAGGCGCTTTCCGCCGGGGCCAGCTTGTGGCTTTCCAGGATGCAGAGGATCCGCTCGCGCTTGTCGAGCACGCCGGAGTAGGTCGCTTCGAAAAAGTCCGCCAGCCCGAGGTCGTGGAGCTGCCGGTGGAAGGCATCGCTGTCCATGCTGGTGAGGACGAAAGCGCGCACGCCGTAGTCGCGGCACCATTCCAGCTTTTCCCGGGCGTGGGGCAGGATCGTGACCGGGGCCTCCGATGCCGCGAAGGCCTTGCGGAAATGGACCTCCAGCTCGTCGAGCGGAATCCCGGGCAGCATTTCCTCATAGAAATCGCGGTAGGGCAGCCGGAAGCGGAGCCGGAAGCCTTCGCGGTCGAGCGGCTCGACCCCGTAGAGCCCGAGCACGTGGTTGGTGGCCTCCAGGACCGGCGGCAGGTCGTCCACCAGGGTGCCGGACCAGTCGAAGATGAGATTGTGGAACATGAGGGATGGATGAAAGGCTAGCCAATCGAGAAGCGGAGGATCTTCACCACCCCGGGCCCGGTGGCTTTCTGGACTTTCTGCAAGAGAACGCCCTTCATTTGTTCCAAGTGGAAGCGCATCGCGGGTTGCAACACGTGCAGGGTCAGGCAGCCGCCCTTGAGCGATACCGGCGTGGCGTGTCCGGCGACGAAATCCCCGGCGACCTCCTTCCACATCCCGCGCAGCCGTTCCTCGTCGATTCCTTCGGTCGCTCCGGCCTGGCGCAGGATCGCGGCCAGGAACTCCTTTGGCAAATGGAGCCGCTCGTCCGGATGCGACGGGTCATCGGCTCCCCGCCAGTCCCGGAGCACGGCGCGTCGCATCGCCTCAAGCCGGGTTTCCTTGGCCATGGGAAATGGATCAGCTTTCCCCGTCTTCACCGATCGCCTCGACCGGGCAGCCCTCCATCGCCTCGCGGCACTGGGACTCCTCTTCGGCATTGAGCGGCTGCTTGTAAACGAACGAGTAGCCCTCGTCGTCCGAGCGGGTGAAATTGTTCGGCGCGGTCTCGCGGCAGAGGTCGCAGTCGATGCACTGGCTATCGACGTAGAATTTGCCTGTAATGTTTTCCCGGTTCTTGTCTTCGCGGTCGGCCATGGAAAGGAAGTGTTGCTGCGGTGTGAATCGCGCTCCCGGGCCGGGCATGCAACCCCTTTTTGCCGATTCCTCGCGGGCATGGTTTGCACTGGCCAAGAGCGGGCGTGGTTTCTAAACTGGGGGCGGCCCCATTCATGTCCTCGGAACCCACCAATTCGTCCGGTCTGCCGGGCCGCAGCCGCCCCGCCTTGTCGGATCTCTCCCGGGAGACGACCGAGGAAGACCTGTGGAACCTCGACGACGAGCTGACCGACCGACCCACGCCGCGGGTCAAATACCCGCCGCAGCCGCGCAAGGGTCTGGAACCGGTTCACGAGGACGAACCCGCCGAAGCCGCTTTAGACGAGGTGCTGGAGCCGCAGCCGGAGCCATCCCGCCAGCGCGGCCGGACGTCGGCGCCAACCCGCCTGGCGCAGCCGGACAGCCCTCCCGGCCGGCGCGTTGACCGACCCAAGGTGCGCGACGAGATCGGCGACTTGGATGAAGTCGAGGAGGAAGTCCGTGAAGAAACATCGGAGGGAGTGCTGCGGGTGCTCGCCGGCCCTGAAGCGGAAACCGTCCCAGACACCCGCGAAGCGGCATTGGATCCCCGACCCGCCGAGCCCGAACCCGCCGAACCGCTTCCTCCAAGGCAGAACCTGCGCCGCGACTCCACCGGGACGAAAAGCGCCACTGGTAGTCCGCTGTCCCGGCCCCGCTTGAACCGCCGCGAGGTTTTAGGACTGGCCGCCTTCGCCTTCACCCTGCTGCTTGCGGCCATCTGGGTGCTCACCCGCTTTTTCAGCGCGTTCGAGTTCAAGAGCGAGTTCGCCAAAGGCCCCGACTTCCCGATCAAGGGCGAACTTCTTGCTCTCACCGCCGCCGACACCTACTGGCGCGAACCGGTGCGGGCCGGGGAAGCACGCGACTTCGCCCGCCGCGAGGTCAGCCTGATCCCGGTGCTCGAAATCACGCTGGACCCCGCCGCCTCCTCGGCCGGTGCCCTGCTGGTGATCTTCCGCAACAGCGAGGGCCAGCCGGTCGGCGATTCCATCCGCCGCTCCTTCGCCGGGGGCCGCTTCGATGCCAGCTGCAACGCTTCCATCGCTATCCCCGCCACCGATGGCTTCCTCACGGAAGGCGATTTCAACGCCTACCGCAGCGGCAAGGGTGATTACTGGACGGCCGAGGTTTTCGAAGGCCCGTCGGTCGACTCCCAGGCTGACCAATTCAAGCCGCTCGCCCCCATCCCCGTCCGCCCCAAGCTCCGCTGACCATGCCCGCATCCAATGTTCCACCACTCGTGCCCCGCGAAGGCTGGCACGTCATCCACCTGTTCTATCAGATCGACCACGCCCAGTGGTCCATCCTCGGTGACGACGAAAAGCGCGCCGCCAAGACCCGACTGACCGAGCTGGTCCAGGAAATCCGCGCCACCAAGGACACCCACCTGCTGACCTTCTCGATCGCCACGCCGAAGGCCGACCTCGGCTTCATGCTGCTGACCCCGGACCTCCAGGTGGCAAACGCCTACGAAAAGCAGCTCACCCTTTCGCTCGGTCCGGAAATTCTCAGCCCCACCTACTCCTATCTCTCCCAGACCGAGAGTTCCGAATACACCACCAGTTCGGAGCAGTATGCCGCCGAAACCCTGGTCGGCGAAAAAGGCCTGACTCCCGGCAGCCCGGAGTTCGATCAGGCGAAGAAGGAGTTTGACGACCGGATGGCCCACTACCTCCAGCATCGCCTCTACCCGGTCCTGCCGGATTGGCCGGTGGTCTGCTTTTACCCGATGTCCAAGCGCCGCAGCGGCGAAGACAACTGGTATTCCCTCTCCTACGAAGCCCGCCGCGAACTGATGGCCGGCCATGCCCGTGTCGGCCGCACCTATTCCGGCCGCATCCTCCAGCTCATCACCGGCTCCACCGGCCTCGACGAATACGAATGGGGCGTCACCCTGCTCGCCAAGGACACCATCGACATCAAGTCGATCGTTTACGAGATGCGCTTCGACGAAGTCTCCGCCCGCTACGCCGAATTCGGGGATTTCTTCATCGGCATGCAGCTTCCGCTGGACGAGTTGTTCCGGCGGGTCTGCCTCTGATCTACCCTCAGATCGCTGACACGGCCCGCCGTGTTTCACTGATGAAATGCGAATCCATCCGGCGTAGCCTGCCGCCATGGATCCCACCGACCTTTCACGCCGCGGCTTCGTCGGCACCGCCCTCGCCGGCATCGCGGCCTTAACCGCGAAATCGTCCGCTCAGGATGCTGCGCCGGCCAAGCCGTTCCGCGATCCCTTTGTTTACCGCTTCAAGATCGGTGAGGTCGAAGCGTTCTCGATCAGCGACTGCGACCTCGGCTTCCGCGAGGGGCTCGACCTGATGTGGCCGGTGGAAGACCGCCCGAAGATGAAGGCGGAAATGGAACGCCACGGCGAACGGCTCGACACCCTGCCGCTCTACGTGAACGTGCTGGTGATCCGCTCCGGCAAGGACGTCGCCCTTTTCGACGCCGGCTTCGGCAAGGGCAACAACCCGAAGATGGGCTGGCTCCAGGACGGCCTCGCCGCGGTCGGGATCTCGCCGGACCAGGTCACCGCCGGCTTTCTCAGCCACGCCCACTCGGACCACCTCAATGGATTCGTCCAAGAGGGCAAACCGGCCTTCCCGAATGCCAAGATCTATCTGCTCGAAGCAGAACTCGCGTTTTGGCGCGGGGAAAATCCGGACTTCTCCAAGTCGAAGCGCAACAAGGAGCAACTTCCCGGGATGATCAAGCAGGTGCGCTCCCATTTCGATACCCTGCAAGCCAACCTCGTCCCGGTGAAGGACGGTGCGGAAGTGCTTGGCGGCATCGTCCGCATCGAAGCCGCCCCCGGCCACACCGACGGCCACGCCTGCTTCCGCGTCCGCTCCGGCAATGACGAACTGCTGCACCTGATGGACCTCGCGCACCATCACCTTCTGATGTTCGCCGACCCGAACTGGACCATCGCCTTCGACCACGACCCGGTCACCGCCGTGGTGACCCGCAGGAAGTTCTGGAAGGACGCCGGCGACAAGCGCACCCGCTGCTACGCCTTCCACCTCCCCTGGCCCGGCCTCGGGCACGTCCTGCCCGATGGCGATGCCTACCGCTGGTGGGCCGAGCGCTGGGCTTGGAGCTGAAGGATCACCGCGTCACCTGCGGCGCGAACCAGCAGCCCCAGTCCGAGCCGATGCCGTCGCCTGCATCTTCGACCAACAGCTCGAGGTTCGATACACCGTCGATGCTCACCTTGAAACTCCGCAAGGCACCCGGCTCGGTTTTCGGCGAGCGCCACAACTCCTTGCCGTCGGCCTTCACCACGAACACGCAACTTCCGCCATCGTGACCGTCGGGCAAGCCGGCGTGACCTTCGAGGGACTTCCATTTCCCGCCGAGGTCCCAGACATGGCTCGACATGGCATGAGCGTAGAGTCCGCGCGGAAACAGCCGCGAGCCGCAGGAGAACAGCAGGCCCTCCGGCAGGCGGTTCGGCAAAGCACGGCCGTATCCGACGCGCGCCGATTTCGGGGCCGCTTCCGACAAGTGGCAAAGGATCCCTTCCGCCGCTGCCGGGGAGGGTCCGGGCTTGAATCCCACACTTGCCGCCAGCACCCGCGCGGTCTCCTTCACCAGCGGCCCGGCCGACGAGGCTTCGACCGGTTTCAAAGCCGCCGCAGCTCCATCCGCGGGCCTTTCCAGACTTTCTAACAAAGGAGCCAGCTCCAGCCGCGCCTCGCTCGCGGAAAGGTCCACACTGCCATCCGCCGCCACGAGGTAAGGAAAAGTGATCCGGCTGCTTGCCCCGGCAAAAGAGTTCGCTGCGCCGTTCGCCTGCACCACCACCACCCGGAACACGCCCGACTTGCCCGCTGCCAGCGCATTGGCATCGAGTACGAACTTCCCCTCCGCATCGGGGATCGCCGTGCAGGTCGTCGCGTCGTAGTCACCGCCGCCGTCCGGGTCCATGTAGCCGAGCACCGCGTAAGCCGGCGGATCCGCCTTCACGGTCCCGGACAGGGTGAAGGCCTTGCCGCGGTTCTCTAGGGTCACCGCACTCACCTCCGCATTCGATGGCAGATCGATCCCCTTCACCGAGCCGCTGAAAATCGGGTGCGAAGCCAGCTTCAAGCCGTGCGCCAAAGTCAGGAACGACCCTTTCCCCTCGCCGCGCAGGTTCTCGCCGTAGGTCCGGTTCCCGCTTCCCATCAGCGCCGTGCCGAAAGCCGCCTGCTCATCCGGCCGCTCCTTGTTGTGGGGCAATCCAAGCGCGTGGCCCAGCTCGTGGCAGACACCGCCGATGAAGATCGAGTTGTAGCGGCCGATCGAAATGTCGCCGTATTGTCCGTCCTTCACCCGTGGCTCCTTATTCGCCAGCGACGCCAGTTCAAGGATCGGCGAATCCACCTGCCACGCCGTTCCACTGCGGTTCGTGCCCCCCGCGTAGTACGGACTGTTCTGCGTGATGACCCGCTGCTCCGCATTCCAGTTCGACATGTTGCAGAAGATCACGATCGTCTCCTTCTCCGGATCGATCCCCGCCGCGCGCAAGGTCGGCAGGCACTCGTTGCGGATCGGCCCGCCGGACTGGACGTCATACTTGGCGTAAGGCTGGCTGCCCTTGACCAGGTGGACCTTCATCATTCCGTCGTCCGCATAGTCGATCCGAATGGTCCGCGGCCCGAAGCCGAGCCGCTTCATCTCCTTCGCGTAGAAATCCCGGATGTCCTCCAGGATCGCCCCCAGCCGCTCTTGACAGCTTCATAATCGATTGAGCAAAAGCGTTTCGGGACCGTCCGGGCCAGGCTGAGTGTCCGCCATGGACGCCCGCTGCCAGCGCCGTCACACCGCCACCGACGGCGTTCTTTTCAAACGCCCGTA
>NEUO01000093.1 GCA_002304315.1 Verrucomicrobiia bacterium Tous-C4TDCM | reverse complement strand
CAATAGAGCAGGCGATAGTCTTTCTTGGACGCGATGATGATGCTCTTTTCTTTGGCGGGGACGGTGAGTTTGCGGTGATTGCGGATGAATTCCGAGGGAGACTCGCATCCCGCAACGGAGTCTGCCTCCTCCGGTGGAGGCCATTGCGTGCGGATCTCCAGATACAACTGCACCGCGGCTCCTGCACCCGGGTTGGCGATGGTGCCGATCTGCTGACGGCGCTTCACCGGATCGCCTTCCTTCAGTTTCACGTCCGCAAGGCCGGCGGAGATGGACAAGACGGTGCGCAGCGCTCCATTTTCCAAAAAGCGGTGCTCAATGGTGACCGCCGGACCGCGTGTGGTTTCTTTGACGTCCCTGACCGTTCCTGCGGCGACGGCGAAGACGGGCTGTCCGGCATCCGTGGCTCCGCCGCCGGATCCGTTCCACGCTTCACCCGTGTGACGCCGGTTGCTGCCGGCCTCGGCTTCACCAGGTTTGCCGGTGACTTTCCAACCCGAGTATTTCCGCCGGGTGGTTTGGGAGATGTAAGGGGCTTTCCCTTCGGGACCGCCGGCCGGAAAGTCGAAGCCGTCGGCGAGGCCGGGATCGAGAAGCTTCTTCGCCAGTTCCAAATGGGCGGGAGCAGGGGCGGGGTCAGGCACCACGGGCGGGACGGGTTCTTCCGCGAGGCCGCGAACGACGGCGGTCAGCACGACGGTGATGATCGGAAGCAGGCGGCAGGCGTAGGACACGACGGAGAGGGTGTGCGCGGGGACGGTGCTTCAGCCAGGAGGGCGAGGTAAAGAATCGCTGTAGAACGTCCGGCGCACGCTGTAGATTGCAAGAAGGTGATTGCCGGTCATGGAGAAAGCCCCGGGATTTTGTCGGCATGAAGTGGTGAATCCGTTCAAGTAAGTCCTCATCCCATTCTTTTGGGTTCTCGGCTACTTTCCGCCGGGTGGCGATCTTCCGGTTTGTCAGATCGGTCGGGGACTTCCATGGTTCGTCCGACATGTTTCCCGACCTTGATCCACCGTTCTCCAAAGTTGTTCGCGACGAAGCGCTTGGCTACGAGCCGATCCGGGAATCGATCGAAACGTTTCCCGGAGGACTGAGTTCCGAAGCGGTGGCACGTCTCTACTCTCTTTCGACCACGGGCGACAAGGGGGTGGTTCCCGAACTCAAGCAATTGATCAAGCGCTACCCGGATGCGGCTTTCCTCATGAATTACCTGAGCGTCGCACTCCATCGCCAAGGCAAGACGAAGGAGGCCCTGAAAGTCGAGAGGGAGACCTTCGTGGCGCATCCACATTACTTCTTCGCCCGATTGTCAGAGGCCCAACGCCTGACCGAAGCGGACCGGCTCGACGAAGCGAAGCAATGTCTGGGCGGAACACTTCGCTTGGCGGATTTCAAAACCAGCGAGCCGGTCTGGCATTTCAGCCACTGGGAGAATTTCTATTCCTTAGTGGCGAGCTGGTATGCCGCCGCCGGGATGATGGAGGAGGCGCAGGGGCTGATCGAGGCGCTGCGGAGCGAGGGTGCGGCCCAAGAACGGTTGAAGGTCCTGGAGTATCACGTGATGCGTGGTCGTCTCGCCTCATTCCAGAAGCGGATGGCGGAGGATGCTTCCGGAAAGATCGAGGTGGTGGTGCCGGACTATCCACGGCTCCGGGCGGATCCCGGGCCACCGGAGTTTCATCACCCGGAGATCGGCGATCTCTACCGCTTCGGTGCGGACTTCCCCGCATCGGTCCGTGACGCGCTGCTGGCCCTGCCGCGCGAGTCGCTGGTTGCGGACCTGGAGAAGGTCATCGAGGATGCGATGGCCCGGGGTCCGTGGTTCATGGAGTTTTGGGACTCCGAAGAAACGACCTGGTTTCCCCTCCATGCGATCTTTTTACTCGGTGAAGCTGGTGCCCGCGGGAGTCTGCCTGCCGTGTTGCGGTTCCTCGAGCAGCACCCGGACATCTTGGGTTTCTGGCTGGGCGATTCGGTCTCGTGGCACATGCTCTACCCGCTGGTCGATAACTCGCTGCCGGAGTTGGGCCAGTGGATGAAGACGCCCGGCGTGTCGGCGAAGGGCAAGGAGTCTGTGATCGGGGCGGTGACCCAGCACGCCCTCCATCATCCCGCCCAGCGGGATGATGCGGTCGCCTGGATGGGCGGGCTGATCGATTTCTTCCTCGCGACTTCCCTTGATGCAAACGTGATCGACACGCGCGCGATCTCTTCCCTGGTTGCCGAAGCGATCGATTTACGGGCGGTCGAGCTGCTCCCGCGGATTGAGGCGCTCTACGACAAGCGCTACATTTCGGAGATCATGATCGGGGATTTCGAGAGCGTCCGCCAGGACATCTCGGCCAGCGGGAATGCCCGCGACATGAAGCAGGTGCTTCCGATGCTGGCCTTTTACCGGCAGATCTCAGGCGGATCCTCGGGGAACACCCCTGCGGATGCCGGGAAGGGTTACAAGGATCTCTTTGGCGGACCGGCAGAGGAGCCGGCTGCTCCCGCGGTATCCGTCGGTCGAAATGATCCCTGCCCGTGTGGCAGCGGGAAGAAATACAAGAAGTGCTGTCTGTGAGGGTGGCATCTTGGCGGGGGACGTAGCGCAATTTTGCAAATTGCGAGGGGATGCGGGAGGCCCCGCCCCGAGGCTTCGAAGCATCCCGGTGAGGCCCGCCGCCAGAAGCACGCAACTTGCAAAGTTGCGCTACTTCGCTGCCGCGCATCCCTTGCCAGCGCGGGAGTCCGCGATTACACCTCGGCGCGGATGCCTTTCCAACTCACCAGCGACTACTCCCCCGAGGGCGACCAGGCCCAGGCGATTGCCAAGCTGGTGAAGTCGATCCGCGCCGGGAACATGCACCAGACGCTGCTCGGCGTGACCGGCTCGGGGAAGACTTTCACGATGGCCAACATCATCGAGCAGATCGGCCGGCCGACGCTGATCATGAGCCACAACAAGACGCTCGCGGCGCAGCTCTACTCGGAGTTCAAGAACTTCTTCCCGCACAACGCGGTCGAATACTTCGTCAGCTACTTCGACTACTATCAGCCGGAGGCCTACATCCCGCGGACCGACACCTACATCGAGAAGGATTCGTCGATCAACGACGAGATCGAACGCCTGCGCCTCTCGACCATGGGCTCGTTGCTGACCCGCGAAGACACCGTGGTGATCGCCTCGGTGTCGTGCATCTACGGCTTGGGCTCGCCCGATGACTACGAGGGGATGATGGTCCCGACCTGGGTCGGCCAGCAGATCCGGCGCGACGATTTCCTGCAGGCGCTGGTGGCGATCCTCTTCGAAAGGAACGACATCGCCTTCGGCCGCGGCAAGTTCCGGGTGCGCGGCGACGTGGTCGAGGTGCATCCGGCCTACCTCGATGAGACCGCCGTGCGGGTCGAGTTCTTCGGCGACGAGATCGACCGCATCAGCACGGTGAACACGCTGACCGGCAAGGTCATCGACAAGGTGGACAAGCACACCTTCTTCCCGGCCAAGCAGTTCGTCACACCGGCGGACAAGATGAAGAAGGCGATCGTCGAGATCCGCAAGGAAGCCGACGCGCGGGTCACCGAGTTCGAGAAGGAAGGCAAGCTGATCGAGGCCCAGCGGTTGCGGATGCGCACCGACTACGACATCGAGATGATGCAGGAGATGGGCTTCTGCCAGGGGATCGAGAATTACTCGCGCCATCTCACAGGGAGGCCGCCAGGCTCGCGGCCGCACACGCTGCTTGATTTCTTCCCCGAGGGCTACCTCCTCATGATGGACGAGAGTCACGCGACGATCCCGCAGGTCGGCGGGATGTATGAGGGCGACAAGAGCCGCAAGACGGTGCTCGTGGATCACGGTTTCCGCCTGCCGAGCGCCCTCGACAACCGGCCGCTGCGCTTCGACGAGTTCATGCACATGACGAACCAACGGCTCTACGTCTCGGCGACGCCGGGGCCCTTCGAGATCGTCAACTCGCGGCCGGACAACAAGCGATTCATCCCGGTGAAGGGCCGCGGCGACGACCGCGGCTTCACGCACATCGATCTCAAGAAGATCAACGTCGTCCCGAGCGGCAGCGCGGAGGCGGTCGGCGACTTCGATCCCTCGAAGCCCGGCAAGGCGCTGGTGGTCGAGCAGATCATCCGTCCGACCGGCCTGCTCGATCCCACGCTGATCCTGCGGCCGCTGAAGCACCAGATCGACGAGACCATCGAGTTCTGCCGCCAGCGCGTCGAACGCGGCGAGCGGGTGCTGGTGACCACTCTCACCAAGAAGACCGCCGAGGATCTTTCCGAATACCTGCAGGGCACCGGTTTGAAAGTCCGCTACATCCACGCCGACATCGACACCGTCGAGCGGGTCGAGATCCTCCGCCAGCTCCGCGCCGCGGCCTTCGACATCCTGGTCGGCATCAACCTGCTGCGCGAAGGGCTCGACCTGCCGGAAGTCTCGCTGGTCTGCATTCTCGATGCCGACAAGGAAGGCTTCCTGCGCAACGAGACCAGCCTGATCCAGACCGCCGGCCGCGCGGCGCGGCACTTGAACGGCCAGTGCGTGCTGTTCTGCGACACGGTCACCGATTCCATCCAGAAGCTGATCGACGTCACCGAATACCGTCGCGCCCGCCAGATGGCGCACAACGAGCTCCATGGCATCACCCCGCAGGGCGTGCAGCGCGCGGTGCAGGAGAGCTTGCAGCTCTACTCGAACCAGCGCGAGACGGCGGACAAGCTCAACCGCTCGATGGTCGCGGAGGACGAGGAGACCTACGACAAAGTCCGGGTCATCGCCGAACTGGAGCGCGAGATGTTGGACGCCTCCGCCAAGCTCGAGTTCGAGCGCGCCGCGCATTTGCGGGACCAGATCGTCGCGCTGAAAGAAGGCACCCCCGCCGCCTCGGCACCGCGGAAGAAGGTCAGCTACCCGAAAGGCCGGGGCCGCAAGAAATAAGGAGGGCGGACACTCCTGTCCGCCCGTCAATGGACCGCGCACGGAAGCGATGAATCACCTCCCTTCAGATCTCCCAACCCGCTTCATCACCTGGTGCCGCCACCACGGCGCAAGCGAAGCCGCCGCGGCCCATCTCTGGACCCAACTCAGCACACTCTACACCGAACCCCACCGCTACTACCACCACCTCGGCCACATCGCGTCTTCCCTCGACGAGTTCGACGCCACCGGCTCTGACAGCTCGCTCATCGAAGGCGCGATCTGGTTTCACGACGTCATCTACGACCCGAAGCGCGGCGACAACGAGGCCGCCAGCACCGCCTGGTTCCTTGGTGAGACTTCTTCCTGGCTCGACCCTCAATCCACCACGGCGATCACCCGCCTGATCGAAGTGACCGATTTCCGCCTTCCCCCATCCGATGACCCCGACAGCCGCCTGATGGTCGACATCGACCTCGCCATCCTGAGCGCCAGCCCGGAATCCTACGACGACTACTGCCAAGCCATCCGCCAGGAGTATGCCCACGTCAGCGACGAAGCCTTCCGCGAAGGCCGGGCGAAGGTGATGGCGGGATTTCTCGAACGTCCGATCTACCGGACGGAGTGGTTCATCGGTCGCGAGGGGCGGGCGCGGGAGAACATCGTCCGGGAACTTGGTCGGCTGCGCGGAGGTGCGCTTGTCTAGTTGATCCGCGCTTCCTCGAAGAACGCCGCCGGGACGGGATGGGCGAGGTCCCAGACCATCGTGATCGGCCGGTCGCTCTTGCTGAATGTCACTCTCGCCCGGCTTCAGCGATGAACGAGAAGAGTGCCGATTCGATTACCTCCTTCGGGCTGCCGTCGACGGAATGGACCAGATGTAATAAATCGCAGATTAGATCTGATGTCGCGACCTCAAAGTCTTCGTCCATGCGGCAGGCTCCCTGAAAGGATTCAATTGCGCGAAGTGCGAGGTCGACCCGCTGCCCGTTCGTGCAAGCGGGATTGCCGAGTTCATCGAGTGTCTCAAAGCGGTCAGGATCGTGCTTTGGGAGACACTCGAGTTCGTCAGCAAGCTGCCCCCGAATTTGGAAGTCTACGATTGCTGAAAAGGCTGTGGAATCCCGGGCTGCGTCTTTCATCTGGAGGTTTGTAACGAGAACATTGTGCTTAAAAGGAACACGATGGGCAAGTGGAATTGCTAGCGTGATCTGGTGAGGAATCCGAAGTTTGGGAGGCTCAAGTCGAGGAATGTTGTGGCAGGACGAGTCCGATTGGCTCGCTTGGCGTTCGAGCCGCCTCTTACGCAAGATCAGTTGTCGGGGCGACTCGCGGCGCGGCTGCTTTCGTTGGACCGCGTAGCCATCACCAAGATCGAGGCGGGGAACCGCTGTGTATTTGATTTCGAGCTGCCAATCCTCGCCGAGGTCCTGCAGGTCGACGTGCGTTGGTTGCTTGGAATCCAAACATCCGGTGGGCCCGGCGAGAAGTTGAAGAAGGGGGCGAAAAATGGACTTTGATCCAAGCAGGCTCCTCCGGAAGGCGACGGGGCGGGCGAAGTCTGACGTCGCGAACAAGTTGGTGAGCATGCTGTTGCATGAGTTGAGCCGCAGGATCACGCTGAGGTCGGGCTTGTCCGTGAATGGCGAGGTATACTCCCGCCTTGCGACTGAGTTCTTCGGACAAAACTGTCCTTATTGCGGAAGGGGGTTAGTGGCGCGCCACGTGGCGGTGGAACATCTGGACGGCATGAACCGAAGGCGAGCTGGTTTACACATTCCGGGAAATGTGGTTCTGAGCTGTTCCGACTGCAATCGAGAGAAGCGCCGAGACGATCAGGCTGTTGAACTCAAACTCGCTGAGAGCGGCTGGGAGTCCTTTCTCTCCCACGACTCCACACGGTGTGTGCAGTCCTGCAAGTCTTGTGATTACTGGGCAAGCCTGTTTCCGGATCCTGCGACTCGGGCGAAGCACCTCGCACTGTCCAGAGAGCGAATACTTGAGTTTCGCAGAACTCCTGCAATCGCAGCCGCAATCGAAGCGAGTTTGGAGGCCCAAGGCAGCGTGAAGAACGTTCTTGAGAGCTTCTACCGTGAGGGTCAATTATATGCCCAAACGAAAATTGCTGAGTTGGCCGAATCAGTGCTGACTGTGCGATGACAGAATCACCCCGTGCTTCTCCCGTCGTCGATCTTGCCGAAGACCGGCCGCAGTTCCGGATGGGCGTCGAGCAGGCCGCGGAGTTCCTCGCTGAGGAGGGCTTCGTAGATGCCGGGGGGAAGGGCTTCGGAGGCGGACATGCGTGGATGCCAGGAAGGGAGCGGGGGCGGGGGATGGCAAGGGCGGAGGCGGCGGGGTCTAGAAGGGTGGATCGATAAATATGATTGAAATCAGCGGGAAAGTTGCCATTCATGCAACTGTCTCGCGGAAATCATGCAGCTCGTCCTTCCCGCCGAACCCCTTCTCGACACGACCCGGATGCGCCATGTGCTCCGGGGCTGGGCGGATCCGCGTGGGAAGATCGCCCGGATGCTGGAGACGGGGGAGCTGATCGCCTTGCGGCGCGGGCTCTATGCGACGCGGCGGGAACTGGATCCGCGTTGCCTGGCGGGACCGATCTACGGGCCCTCGTATGTGAGCTTCGAGACAGCCCTGGCCTGGCACGGGATGATCCCGGAAGGAGTGACGGAGATCCTCTCGGCGACGGTGAAGCGGGCCGCGACGTTCGAGAACGCGTTCGGCCGCTTCCACTACCTCGCGGTGCCCAAGGCGGCGTATCCCATCGGCGTGTCGCGGATCATTGATTCGGATCTTCCTTTCCTGATCGCCAGCCCGACCAAGGCGCTGGTCGACCGGATCGCCCGCGAACCGGGCTTCCGTTCGATGGCCGATGTGGGACGGTGGATGGAGGAGATGCGGATGGATTTGGAAGGTGGATTGGACCGGGAGGAACTCGCCGCGTGCGCGGAATGCTACGGACGTCCGGCGGTCCGCTGGCTCTTGCGTCTGGCTTCGAAGAAAGGATGGATCGACCGATGAGCCCCGCTCTCAAGGACATGCTGGATGCCTACCAGCCGAAGACTCCCGCCGACTATCAGAACGCGGCCCGTGAGATCGTGCAGGAGATCGCCTTGCTCGGTCTCTGGCGGGGAGGGTTCTTCGAGCATGCGGCGTTTTATGGCGGCACCGCGTTGCGGATTTTCCACGGGCTCCGCAGGTTCTCGGAGGACCTCGATTTCACGCTGCTGGCCGAAGGGGGAGAGACGCGGCTGGAACGATACTTGCCGGGGATCGCCAGCGAGTTGGAGTCATGGGGCTTCACTTTCGAAGCCGAGACGAAGTCGGAGGGGAGCAGGACCGGGATCGAGTCGGCGTTCCTGAAGGGTGGCACCCAGCTCAACCTCCTGCACATCGGCGCGCCGCCGGAGTTGGCGAGGCGATTGCCCGCCAGCCACAAGCTGAAGGTGAAGCTGGAAATGGATCTTCAGCCACCGCCCGGAGCGACGACCGAAGTGCGGACGCAATTGCTGCCGAGTCCTTATCAGGTGACGCTTTACGATCTGCCGAGTCTCTTCGCGGGGAAGCTGCATGCCGTGTTGTGCCGGGGTTGGAAGAGCCGGGTGAAGGGGCGGGATTTCTACGACTTCGTTTGGTATGTGGGCCGGAGGGTGAAGCCGAACCTCGCCCACCTCGACGCCCGCATGCGGCAGTCGGGGCATTGGGAAGGTGATCCGCTCACAGTGGAGATTCTCGGCAGCCTGCTGGTCGAGCGATTTTCCGGCATCGATTTCGCGAAGGCCGCGGATGAGGTCCGTGTATTCCTGCCTGATCCCCGCGAGCTGGAGCTTTGGTCGCGGGAGTTTTTTGAGCAGCTTGCGGGAAAGGTGGGAAGTGAAGGGTGAACCGCTGATTGCAGCGAGTTGCCTCCATTGAAGAATTCTGGGAATCTTGACGCATGAAAACGACCTTGGAGATCGACGACGTCCTCTACCGCGAGGTGATGGCATTGAGTCGGATGACCGGTCGCACGATCGAGGATCTGATTGCGGAAGGGCTGTGGCATGTCCTCAGTTCTCCGCAGGAAAATGGAAGAGGGCTGGGCGAAGCCTCAGGGCTGGCGGAACTCAGGCAGTGGTTCAAGGCGGCGGACAGGGCCATGAAGAAGGCTCTACCGGGACGCGGCGTTCGGGAGATTCTGGAAGCTGATCGCCGCCGGCTTGAGATGCCGTGAGGCCGGTGGTCTTTGATCGGCCTAAGGACCGGCAGTTCCGGGGAGGTTTCTCCTAGGAAAACCCGGGCGTCTGACGTTGAAAGGAGGATGCAGCGGAACCTCAATGCCTCCACGTGGATCATCCTGGGCCTGTCGTTTGCCGTCTGCGGAATGGCGGCGGCGGTGTTCGTGACGCCGTCGAAGGCCGACCGAAATGCGGCGGCGGGAAATGTGAGCCGTCTCGATCCGCCGCTGCGGCGGGCTTTCAGCGACGGCGGGGAGTTCGAGGCGAAGCGGGAGCCCGGTGGCGGCGACTGGCTCGCAGCGCATGACGAGCCGGGGCAGACTTTCGAACGCTGGGTGAATTCCAACCCGAACATCCCGGGCGCGGGGCGGACGAAGCTTTATGTGCTGCCGATCGGGGAGTTCGAAAAGGGAATCGCGCCGGATCTGGAGAAGCTGAAGCAATACACCGCGGCCTACTATCACCCGATGCCGGTGGAGATGCTGCCGGTCATCGCGGATGAGGAGGTGCCGGCGAAGGAGCGGGTCAACGGAATGTCGGCAAAGAAGCAGTGGAAGAGCACCGACATCCTGCGCTGGTTGCCGAAGAAGCTGCCGGCGGACGGCTACGCGATGATCGCGGTGACCATGACCGACCTGTATCCCGACGAAAAATGGAACTTCGTGTTTGGCCAGGCTTCCACCAAGGACCGGGTCGGGGTGTTCAGCTTCGCCCGTTATCATCCGGCGTGGACGAACCGGCCGGCTGAAGCGGGCACCGAGGCGCTCGTTTTGCGGCGGGCGGCGAAGGTGCTGACGCACGAGATGGGGCACATGTTCGGGATCCGCCACTGCATCTACTACGAGTGCAATATGAACGGCGCGAACCACCTGGACGAGGCGGACTCGACGCCGGTGCATTTGTGTCCGGTGTGTCTGCGGAAGCTGCACCGCGCGGCACGATTCGATCCGGCGGAGAGGTACGGGAAGCTGCTGGAGTTCTATGAGGCGAATGGGATGAAGGCGGAGGAGGAGTGGGTGGGGAAGAGGATCGAGGCAATCAAAGGGGCGCGGTGAGGCTGTCCGGGAGCGCCGGTCCTCAGACCGGCAGCGGGGATTTCGAGCCGGTCTGAAGACCAGCGCTCCCGGGGGGGCTTGCCGGCTTGATCGGGTTCGTCTTCACTCGCGCCGTGCGCGAGCTGATCCTGAACGAAGAAATCCATCCGCGGGTGATCGGCGAGCTGGTGCCTTCGGCGCGGAAGTTTTTGTGGATCGTCACCGCCGACATCAAGGACATGCACGTGGTCCGCGGGAAGCGGGCGGTGCCTTTTCTGAAGGTGCTGGCGGAACTGGTGGACGAAGGGGTGGCGGTGCGGTTGATCCACGCGAAGGAGCCGGGGCCGCGGTTCCGGGCGGACTTCGACAAGTATCCGGTACTGGTGGAGAGCGACCTGTTCGAGCGGGTGCTCTGCCCGCGGGTTCACACCAAGACGGTGATCGCCGACGGCAAGCGCGCCTTCGTCGGCTCGCCCAATCTAACAGGAGCGGGGATGGGCGCGAAGCATGCCGACAAGCGGAACTTCGAGGCGGGCTACCTCACCGACGAGGCGGAGGATTTGAAGAAGCTGGTCGCGTGGGTGGACGACCTGTTCATCGGCGAGTTTTGCCGGAACTGCCGGCTGCGTGACCGCTGCCCGGATCCGCTGGATGGCGAGTGACCTATGTAGCGGCGCGTCTATGACCGCCTCTGGTTGTAAACGAAGCACGGGAACACGTCTTCGTTCGTCAACGTTGGCACGGCGTTAGTGGTGGCTTCGTTTACAAAGTGCGGCGGTCATAGACTCGCCGCTACATGTTGATGGTGCCTGTGGCCTCAAGCGGGCTTGATCACTTCCGCGGCCGCCAGTTCGGGGCGAGGATGGACTCGATCTCGAGGTGGAATTTCCGGTCGCCGTGTTGCTTTCGGACGAGCTGGAGGACCGGGGCGAAGGGGCGTCCCCATTCGGTCACGCCGGCCAGGGTTTTGTGGAGTTCCGAGCCGGTGGGGACGAAGGCGTAGTGATTGCGGTCCGGTAGCGGGGGATCGAGGCGGAAGGCGGTGAGCTGATCGCTGCCGGGAAAGGGCTCGCCGAAGTAGTGGGTGTTGCGCACCAGCACGTGGAAGGCCCCGGCCTCGCCGCCTTGGCCGGCGGCGAAGCGGCCGAAGTGGTCGTCGCGGAATTCGACGAAGGTTTCCCAGTCGACTTTCCAGCCTTCCGGGGTCTCGACGAGGGCGACGGGAAGGCCGTCCGGGTGGGACTCGGTGACGATGAGATAACTGAGGAGTCGTGCGTTCTTTTCGCCATCGCCATGGGCGGCATCGGCGCGCAGCGAAGTGAAGGCGGTGGGGCCGTCCGGAGTGGTGGCGTGGTAGGTTTCCATCTTCGCGGTGGTTTCCGCGGGGTGGAGAACGTGGAGGGCGCGGGATTTCCAATCGGGGGCGGCGAGGAAGGCTTTGAGCGCGGCTTCGGGGGCGGAGATGACTTTGAGGGCGGTTTCTTCGACGGGAGCTGGGGTCGCGCTTTGGTCGATGGGTGGGATGGGCTCGACGGGAGATGGGGTGACGGGAGGCTGCACGACCGGTGGGGCGGTCGGATCGGTCGGATCGGGCACCGGCGCTTCGACGGGATCGGATTTCGTCGCGGGCTGGGTGGCGGGTTCCGTGGCGGGCTTGGTTTCGGAAAGGAGTGGGCGCGGGCTGTGGAGGCCGAGGAGGTAGCCGGTCACGAGGCCGGTCAAGGCGGCGACGGCGTAGGAGAGGGCCAATACGGTGCGGAAGAGTTTCAGCTGGCCATTCGGCGGGGCGATGATGGGTGTTGCTGGTTCCGATGGGGTTAGTGGAAGCGGGGCTTCGGCGGGTGTGGGATTTCTGCGGGGAGTCGAGATGGGTGTGTCCTGCGCTGGCGTTGGAAGGGCGGGCGGTTGCTCGGCGACGGTGGACACCCATTCGCGGGAGGACGACGGAGCGGGTGCCGCCGCGGGCGGGGTGACGGGCTCGGTGTGTCGAGCCGGCGGGGCCGCAGGGACGGGATCTGGAGCCGGTTCTGGAACTGCGTCAGGAGCGGGCTCGGGCTCGGGCTCGGGCGCAAGTGGAGGAGCAGGTGCAGGTGCAGGTTCCGGAATAGCGACCGGAGCTGGAACGGGCGCGGGCTCGGGAGGTGGAGTTGGAGGCGGTGATGGTGCTGGTTTAGGAACGGGTGCCGGCAGTGGACTCGGCTCCGGTTCGGAGGCAGGCGGCAGAGTGGCCTCTTGAACGGTGGGAGGAAAGGCATTCGACCTAGGGGGCGGCGCGGGCTGCCAAAGGGGTTGAAAGGATCGTTGGCCCGGGCGGGATTGCCGTGGAAGGCGGGTATGCTTTCCGGAGATGGTCTGACAAGCGGGGTGCCTGCCAAACGGGCTCCCAAGCCGAGGGCGGGATCGGGGCCGACGATCAACTGGGCGCAGCGGGGGCAGGGGCCTTCGAACCCGGCCGCGGCCGGAGGGACGCGAAGGGTGGTGTCACACGCGGGGCAATGGAACTGGATCACTTCGGCCATCTGGAAAGCGCTGCGCAATCCTTGTGCCATGGATCGGCCGGGGTGTCGATGTCCGGCAACGCGCAAACCTCAGCCGGGGAATTCGAAGATCCCGATGCGGAGGATTTCCTGCGGCGCGGCAAGGTGGGCGATGTGGTCGCGGAGCAGGGGATGGTCCAGCCGGTGGATCGTGAAATCCCGCAGCAAGGGATGGTCGGAGGCATTGCCCGTGGCGAGCGACACGGATTCGGGCGATAGGGACAAGCCGGTGCCGAGAGCCTTGAGCAGGGACTCTTTTGACGTCCAAAGATCGAGCAGGCGGGCTGCCCTTTCCTCCGATGATGTCGGGAATCGCGCGATCTCGTCCGGATGGCAAAAGGCGGACTCGCAGCCGATCAGGGTGGGGGCGCGGTCGGCCGGCTCGAGGTCGATCCCGACCGGGCCGGTCTGGCAAAGCGCGACCAGGGCGAGGTCGCGGCAGTGGGAGAGATTGAAATGGAGGCCGTGCCGGGGCGGCGGGAGGAGCGGCTTGCCGTGGGTGCCGAGATGGAACGACAGGTAAGCGGGATCGAGCTCCAGCGCCGCGCCGAGGATGCGGCGGAGGGCGGTGCGGCAGGCACGCCAGTGTCGGGCGTCCTTTTCGAAGTGAAAGCGGGCGGCCTGATCCTGCTCGGCGGCGCTGAGGCATGCGGTGGTGCTTTCCTCCGGGATCAGGGCGGGATCGATCACGATGACCGTGACGTGGCCGGGTGCGGGGAGGAATTCAGGCACGCGGGAAGGCTGTGGGTTGAGGGCGTCGGGATGAAGGCGCAAATTCAGGGGCTGCCGGTGTGAAGACCAGCGCTCCCGGGTCAGGCGATCTCGATCAGCAGGGCGGTGGTGTTGTCGCGGCCGGAGTCGGCGACGGCTTCGAGGACGAGCTTTGAAGCATCGAGTTCCTTCCTCGCCAGCTCGTTGATCCGCTTGTCCCAGAGTCCGTCGACCAGGCCGTCGGAGCAGATGAGAAAGCGATCGCCCGACTGGCAGCCGACGCGGCCGATTTGGGGGTCGATCTTCTGGTTCCCGCCGCCTAGGGCCTGGGAAAGAGAGCTTTTCCCGGGGTGGGTCCGCGCCTCGCGTTCGTTGATTTTTCCCGAACGGCGCAGCCAGCCGACGTGGGAGTGATCGTGGGTGATCTGGACCATGTCGCCGTCTTTCGGAAGGAAGTAGATCCGGCTGTCACCGATGTGGCCGAAGCACATCCAGCCCGGCATGAACCAGCACAGGCTGAGCGTGGCACCCATGCCGTGGCATTCGGGGTAATAGCGGCCGAGGTCGCTGATCGCGCCGTGGATCCGCTCGAAAAGTTCGCGCAGGATGTCGCCGAAGCCGGTTTCCATCTGCTGGGCGGCCATGCCGAAGCTGGGGGGCAGCAAGCGGGTGATTTTCTCGACGGCGATCTTGCTGGCAAATTCGCCGGATTTCGCGCCGCCCATGCCGTCGCTGACCGCGAAAACGAAATCGGCCCCGCCGAGGCTGCCGCTGCCGATTTTCCCGAGGTAGCGGATTTCCCGGGCGTCGAAGGTCAGGCCGAGAAAGGCGTCTTCGTTGTTCTTCCGGAAGCGGCCGACGTGGGTCATGCCGGACCAGTGGAGCGTCTGCGGATGGAGGCTTTCTTCGGGACCGGGCGTCGTCACTTCGGCCGTGATCCTGTGCGGGCTCCCGGGCGACGGCAAAAGAAAAAACCGGCCGGTGCTTGCCCCTTGGCCTGCCAACTGCTTTCTCGGCCGTGGTGCTGGCGCATGCACGCACTGGGGGCTTGCACGCCCCGCCATCATCCGCACGAATCCCCGCGATCCGAACCACAACCTAAGAATACGATGCCCAAGTTCAAATTGGAGTACATCTGGCTCGACGGCTACACGCCCGTCCCGAACCTCCGCAGCAAGACTCAGTTGAAGGATTTCGACTCCTTCCCGACGCTCGATCAGCTTCCTTTGTGGGGCTTCGACGGCTCCTCAACCCAGCAGGCCGAAGGCCGCAGCTCGGATTGCGTGC
Source organism: Verrucomicrobiia bacterium Tous-C4TDCM (assembly GCA_002304315.1). Classification (GTDB taxonomy): domain Bacteria; phylum Verrucomicrobiota; class Verrucomicrobiia; order Verrucomicrobiales; family Akkermansiaceae; genus Haloferula. The sequence continues at coordinate 3,824 of NEUO01000093.1, read as the reverse complement.
TCAAGCCCGTCGCGGTCTTCCCCGACGCTTCACGCAACAATGGCGCGCTGGTGATGTGCGAGGTGATGATGCCCGACGGCGTCACTCCGCACCCGTCTAACAGCCGCGCCACCATCCTCGACGATCCGGACACCTGGTTCGGCTACGAGCAGGAATACTTCCTCTACGAAGATGGCCGCCCGCTCGGCTTTCCGAAGGACGGCTACCCCGCGCCCCAGGGTCCCTACTACTGCGGCGTCGGCTACAGCGCGGTGGGTGACGTCGCCCGCCAGATCGTCGAAGAGCACCTCGAGCTTTGCCTTGAAGCCGGCATCAACCACGAAGGCATCAACGCCGAAGTGGCGAAGGGCCAGTGGGAGTTCCAGATCTTCGGCAAGGGTTCCAGAAAGTGCGCCGACGAAATGTGGGTGGCCCGCTACATCCTCAACCGTCTCTGCGAAAGCTACGGAGTGGATGTGAACTACCACTGCAAGCCGCTCGGCATGCACCTCGACTGGAACGGCTCCGGCATGCACTGCAACTTCTCCACGAAGTATATGCGCGAAGTTGGCGGCAAGGAGTACTTCGAGGCCCTCATGGCGGCCTTCGCCAAGAACCTCGACGAGCACATTGCCGTCTACGGCCCGGACAACCACATGCGCCTCACCGGTCTCCACGAAACGCAGTCGATCGACAAGTTCACCTACGGCATCGCCGACCGCGGTTCCTCGGTGCGCGTCCCGCACAGCTTCATCAACGCCGGCTACAAGGGTTACCTGGAAGACCGCCGCCCGAACTCGCAGGGCGATCCTTACCAGATCTCCAGCCGCGTGCTGAAGACGATCGCGGAAGTTCCGCTTCCCTGAGCGGCTTCGCAGCCATCGCTGAATCGCTTCAAGCGGCCGTCCGGGTGACCGGGCGGCCGCTTTTTGCTTCTGATCCGCCCGCTCCGATGAAGACGCGGGCCGTCCTTTGCGGGAGCCAAGCTGCCGGTCGGGAGGGGGCGGTTTTTAGAGAGCGAAGCGCGAGCGCAGCGACTTGGCTTGGCGGCGTGAGAACTCGATCTCTCCGTGGCCGACGAGGGTGCCGATCATCCGCCCGGATGCCTCGCGGTGGATGACCTGGAGCCGCTGAAGATTGACCAGCTGGCTCCGGTTGGCCCGGACGAAGGAGTGGGGTTCGAGCAGTTGCTCGATCTCCTTCAGGGAATGGCAGACGACAAGCGGCTTGCGATCGGCGAACTTGACGGACGTGTAGGATCCCTCCACTTCGACCAAAATGATATCCGTGGGACGCACCGGCCAGCAATGGGTCTGGTCGTTGAGGATTAGTAAATCCTGGGGAGCCGACCGCTTGTTCCGGGAAATCCTCGCGATCGCGCGGTAGAGCCTCGCGGATTCGATCGGCTTCAGAAGGTAGTCCAGCGCCCCGCCGTCGAAAGCTTGGACCGCATAGCGATCGTGCGCAGTCACGATGACGACCGGTGTGCCGGCGGCGGTGGCATCGGGAATGAATTCGAGGCCGCTGGAGCCGCCCAGTTCGATATCGACGAACGCGGCTTCAAAGTCCCTGCCGAGCAGGGCCGACCGTGCCTCCGCGAGGGAGGACGCCTCGACCCCATGGAAATGTGGAAGGATTTCGCCGAAGAGGCGGATCAACTCGGCGCGAGCCAGGGGTTCGTCGTCAACAATGAGCAAATTCACGGGGGGAAGCGGGGAGGGTTAATTCGGCAGATACGATATCGGGTGATGATTGTGATAGGGAGAATGTCCCAGCCGCACCGAAGATCAGCTCGATCCGCTGCCGGATGTCGCCGATCCCGATGCCTTGTTTCAAGGGTTCCTTCAGGCGGCCGGGATTGCTCACCTTGACCACGAGCTTGTCACCGACCGTGCTTGCTTCCAGGCGAAGGGTGCCGGCCCCGGGTTGCCGCTCGATCCCGTGGACCAGCGCGTTTTCCACGAGATTGAACACGATCATGGGAGGGACGAAGAAAGCGGCCACCTCGCGGTTGACCACGATGTTGGTCCTCAGCCGGTTTTCGAAACGCATGGCGGCAATGGAGAGAAGATGGAGGACTGTTTCCATCTCGTCGGACAAGGGAATCAGGGGGCGGTCGGAGTTGACCAGATTCGAGCGGAGGAGCTTGGCCACAGTGGTGATGGCATCCAACGCGCGGCGTGGGTTGAGATGAATCATCGCTCGCGTGGCATTGAGCGCGTTGAAGAGAAAGTGGGGATTCAGGCGGCTCTGGAGGCTCTTCAACTGGGCCCGCTGGTGCCCCAGCGCGATCAACGCCTCCTCGGCCCGGCGGAGCGTCGAGAGATCCTGAAGAATGCCGATCGCTCCCAGTGGCGTCCCGTCGCGGCTTCGGGTGAGAATTTTACCGGAACTGATCAGGAGCTCGGTACGCGGGAAGGGCTTTTCCAAGCGCTGCTTCCAGCGGTTGTTGATCAAACGGGAACTTCCGGTGGGGACAGCCGTGATCCATTCGAGGCCGTCCAGGGGACTCCGGCCGGCGGTGCCATTGTTCAGGTGATCGTTCGAAGAATCGCCGCTGATCGAATGGAAACCTTGTGGAAGACTCCATTCCCAAAGCTCCAGGCCCGCGGCTTCGAGCGCTTGCTCGGTCCGCTGGAGCTGCCATACGTAGCGGCTCGATCCCACGGATAGGGTGTAGGCCATGGAGCAAATGATGAGGTTGTAGATGCCGAGCTCCAAGGGGTTGCCAGTTGCGGTTCCTTCCCCGAAAGGCCCCTGGCCCGCCCCCGTCAGGATGGTGCTACCGACGCACCAAAGGGCCAGAAAGCATGAGATTGCCGGCGGCCGGAGCAAGATACCGGCGATGATCACCAAGGGGAAAGGCAGGTAGGCGGCGGAACTCATTCCCAGCGTCTCACGGAAGAATCCCATGAACGCGAGGACCATGACGGCGAGGGCCATGATCGCGGCAAAACTCCCGGGTGCGCTGAAACTTTTGGCAGGGAAGCGGAAGTCGCCCTTCAAGGCGTGGATCATGAGCGGTCCGAAAGCCACCATGCCATGGACGTGGGCCATCGCGATGCTGGCGATCGTCATCGCACCGTTTCCAGCGGCATAGCGTGCGGTCGCAAGACCAGCCCATCCGATCAGGATCGCGCAGGGAATGGCCGCGAGCCAGGGCACCGCCATCAAGCGCCAGGTGCTGCGGTTCATGGCCGACTGGTCGTGCTTTCCGAGCAAAGGAAGCCGGTAGCCGAGGTAGTAGGCCAGGCCCGCTTCCAAGGGGTAAAGCAGCGGGACCAGGCCGGTCACCGGACCGAAGCCGAGGGACCGCCAGATTACGGCATGGCCGAGCGCAAGCCAAGGTAGCGTCCGCCACCCCCAGCGGACCATGATCCCCGCACTGACACCCGCAGCCGGCCAGATCAATCCCACGTCCCGGTGGTTGATCCGCAGGAAACCCAAGCCGATTTCGCACGAAACCGCGACGGCAAGAACAATGCCTGCGGCGATCAGCGACGGAGGGATTTGGACAGGAGGGGGGGACATTGAGCGCGGATCGGCACCTATTTCCGTGCGGAATACATGGTGGACATGATGTGGCGTATCCTGCCCTGATAGGGCTCATCTGCCCTGATTCTGTCAAGTCGCGTGTTGATTCGATGAGTTTCAAGAAAGTAAGATCTAAATGAGGAGGGTTGACTTGAGATTCGGCCCTGTCTGGAGCGGATTTCCTCTTCAGGCCACTCCGAAAAATAATACTTTATTGACCATCAATGGCTTGCGTCCTGCTTTGGCATGTCTCGACCTATGATCCAGACCGGCTTTTTCACCCACGAGATTCAACTCCGCAGGCTCGACCA
>NEUO01000092.1 GCA_002304315.1 Verrucomicrobiia bacterium Tous-C4TDCM | reverse complement strand
GCTCATCTTCGACAAGTTTGATCCGGTGTATTTTTGCAGGCACCTGTCCGATTGTACATATACCCAAAAAAGTACAATTTAAAAATCTCCCTGTCCGTCAAATAAAGTTTTACTAAATACTAGCTGCTCTACATCGTCAATTGGTATCGGCTATTCTCGCTGGCCGAGGCGGGCAGCCGGGAAAAGACAGCGCCGAACTTGACTCGACGTGACAATCGTTGCCAGCCACTCCAGTTCCGATGATTTCACCTGACGACAATGCCAAACCCATGATCGACGATTTGCCCGTCATGATCCCCGACGCCGCCGAGAAAAGAGCCCGCTATGGAGCAGCCCGTGAGCGCTTGCATGCCTTGTGGGCGGGAGAGCCCGATGCCATCGCGCGGATGGCCGGGGCGGCTTGTGTTTTGCACGAGGCGATGCCGCATGCGTTCTGGACCGGCTTTTACCGGGTGGTCGGCGGCGGGCTGGTGATCGGGCCGTATCAGGGGACGCCGGGATGTTCGCGGATCGGCTGGGGGAAGGGCGTTTGCGGGACGGCGTGGGCCAGCGGCGAGACGCAGGTGGTGGCGGATGTCCACGCGTTTCCCGGGCACATCGCCTGCGACGGCCGGGCGGAGAGCGAGATCGTGGTGCCGGTGAAGGATGGCCGGGGGACGGTGGTCGCGGTGTTCGATGTGGATTCGGCGGAGAAGGCGGCTTTCGACGAGGTGGACCGCGAGGAGCTGGAGCGGATTTTTGCGGGGTGGGGGTAGGGGGGCTAGGGAGTGGGAGACGAACCACAGATGGACGGGATGGACGCAGATGGATGAAGGGGGAGATCGGACCACTTCCCTGGCAGGGTTCTTCCACTAGGGAGCAGCCGGGGATCGTGGCAGGAAAGTGGACCAGGATGGATGGGATTTTTGAGGCTTTGGAACGGGGTTTCTTTTCATTCCCATCCTATTCATCCCATCCATCTTGGTCCATAAATCCGTTCTTTTTCGAAATGAACCCGGCATCCTCCCGAATGGAGGAGACTTGGGTCGGTGGGGCGTTTCGGCGGTTCCTTTGCGGGGCTTTGGCGTGACATGGGCGGGCGGACTAAAGATCCGCGGTCCAGTACTTGGAATTTTTGGGGAATCACCGGTAGTATCTGCCGCATGAGTCAGGCCGGCCCCCGTTCGAATCAGAAGCATGGATTTCCGTGGCTGCGCGCGTCGGTGTTTGTCGTGGTGCTGGCCGGGGTGATCCTTCCCTTCACTCCGCCCGGGGAGAAGATCCTGCGCGGGGCGAAGAACCTGATCCGCCCGCCGGTGCCGGCCGCGCCGACGGTCGATGAGGAGGACCTGGAGCGGCAGTTGGAAGCGCGGCTGCGTAAGGAATTCGAGGAGGACCTGGAGAAGCAACTGGCGGAGTTCAAGAAGCAGGCGGCGGCCGAGGCGAAGCGCAAGGCGGAGACGCCGGCGGAGCCCGCGCCCTTGCCGCCAATTTCCAGCCACACGGCGGCCAGCGGCGGTGACGTCCGGACGCTGCGCTCCGGCATTCCCTTCAAGACGGAGGTCAAGGTGGAGAAGGGCGGGATCGCGTCGAAGGAGCGGAAGGCCGGGGAGTCCTACACCGCGGAATACACGCTGACGGTCCGGGTGCCGGAGCCGTCGAAGACCCTGGCGGAACTCCACACGGTGAACCCGCGGCTTTCCAAGCTGCTGCCGGGGCTGCCGGCGATGCTGGAGAAGCCTGAAGTCTCGCGCTGGTTCTACGCGCTCTACGAGAACAAGACGGGCCGGCTGAAGCAGGACGCGACGCGGCTCAACGAGCTGCTGACCAAGCACAATTTCTACGACTGTGAGACGATCCTGAACCTCAAGCACCCGCAGTCGGGGCGGAAGGTTTTCCTGCTACAGGCGGAGATGGACGTGGTGTCGGACGGGTCGGATGGCGACCGGTTGGCGACGATGCCGGACGAGATCGTCAACTCCACGCACTATCAACCCTTCACCAGCTACGGCTGGCCGAAGAAGACCAAGACGCCGAACCCGATGGTGGCGGGGTGGGAGAAGCGGCTGGCCGGGGCGAAGGTGGAGCTGGCGGCGTCCGGCACGACGGCGGATCGCAAGGTCTGGCTGCGGGACCGGATCCAATACTTGCAGCGGGGGATCGACGACATGAAGGGCCGCAGTTTCCTGATCGCGGACTACGATCCCTTCATCGTGATCCCGGTGAACCTGCTCACCGCCAACGATCCCTTCGCGCCGAAGGTCGGCGATTACGCGGTGGTGGCCCATGGCGACAAGCTTTACCCGGCGATCGTCGGCGACGGCGGGCCGACCTTCAAGGTGGGCGAGGCGTCGCTGCGGATGGCGAAACAGATCAATCCGCGGGCCTCGTCCTACAGCCGGCCGGAGTCGGACCTGGTGGTGACTTATGTCGTATTCCCGGGATCGCGGGAGGAGACGAAGGGGCCGCCGGATTATGAAAAATGGCGGACGCGCTGCGAGGAGCTATTGAAAGAGTGTGGCGGGCTGGGGGAAGGCGTGGAGCTTCACCGCTGGGAGAATCTCTTGCCGGATCCGGCGCCGGTGGTGCCGGAGGGCAGTCCTGCGCCGGTGGCCCCGGGGGCTCCGCCGGCCGGTCAGGGCGGAGCGGAGGGAGGCCGGTGATCTAAAAGGGAAGTTGAGAGTCGATAGTGGATGGTTGATAGCTGATCCAGAAGAGTTCACGTCGGAATGGAACCTCATTCTCCGGGTGAGCCATGGATTCGGCACAAGCCACTTATTCTGAACTATCAACAATCAACCATAGACTCTCAACTCGGTTTTGTGGGTGATCTGCAAGTCCGGGGCGAATACACGCGCCTAAACGCCGGTATGAGAACAACGAAAGGGACGAGATTGACGAGATTGAGACGGTTGGGAAAATGGTAAGACCGACCTTGCGTGTCTTCGGACCGATTACAGTGCCTTGATTTTCGCGGAGTTTCGCTGATTTCGTTGTTACCAAGGGGTCAGAATCCCGGTGCTGCCTCGTCCTTCGCGCTGCTTTTCGTGGCGGTGTCCTGGTATTTCAGGATGCCCTGTTCCATCCACTTCCAGAGCTCGGCTTGCTCGGTTTGGAAGCGCTGGTAGCCGGCCTTGAGATCCTCAGTGCGGGCGTTGGCGTTGGCTTCGGTGAGTTCGAAGCCGAAGTCCGCGCCGGGGCCATCGAGCGGCCAGCCCATCATGCGGGCGAGCATGACGTCGCCGAGGGCCTTGCGGGCGTGGGTGCCGTCGAGCCACCAGTGCATCTTGGTGTGGTCCATCGGGACGTTCTCGGCGTTGAGCGGGTGGAAGTCGTTGAAGTCCCAGATGGTCGCGGCGGGGGCTTCGGGGTGTTGTTTGTTAGAAGTGGCGACCAGCTTGGCCATCAGGCCGCGGTCGAGGCTGAAGGTCGGGTCGGGGTCGCCCTGCTGGTAGAAGACGCCGAGGTAGGTGGCGTGGCTCGGCGGGATCATCAGGATCAGGCGGCACTTGGCGGCCTTGGTGTCGTCGAGGATCTGCTGGAGCTGCGAGATCTTCCAGTCGTTGCCTTTCGTCGGCGGGTTCGCCTTGCGTCGGCGGATCACGCGCAGGGCGTGGGAAATCGCGTCGCGCTGGATGACCTTGGCGACGTCGGTGGTTTCCTGGTGGCGCAGGCGGTGGCCCTGCGGCGTGTATTCGGGGAGCTCGCCCTTGTTGCGGTTGATGAGGGTCTGCACCGCGGACTGGAAGGTCGAGATGCCGGCGTAGTAGCGGAAGGTCTGCTCGACGTGGTTGCCCTTCGGATTGAAGGGGGACTCCATGAAGCCGGTGGTCCGGTAGCCGGAGTTCGCGCCGATGAGGTCGCCGATGTCGATGCCGACGATGGCGGTCTTCAGGGGCGCGTGTTCGAGCGTGTAGCGGAGGATCGGCGCGGTTTCCGGCAAGGTGCCAGCGCTGACAGCGAGGTTGACGGCCGGGGTGTCGCCCCATTGCGGTAGGGCGGGATCGAGGGCGATGTCGATGCGCGAGGAGCCGAAGAAGCCGGCTTCCCACGGCCGGGCGGCGGCGATGCCTGCCTTGCCGGTGCGCTGGTAGCGGTAGATCGGGCGGTATTCGGCGAAGCTGTCGTCGGTCCAGGGTGCCTTGCTGACCCACAGCGGGTTGACCCAGGTGTTGATGCCGATGAACAGCGCGACGAGTCCACCGGCCGCGATGAGGACGGCGAGGGTGAAGTTGCGGAAGGATTTGCGGGGCAGTCGCATGCGGATTCCCGGTTAGAACTGGAAGTAGATGAACTCGCTGAGCTTGTCGAATTCGTAGAGGACGACGGCGAACAGCAGCACGGTGAAAGCGGCCCACGCGGGGGTCGGCTGCCATTCCCACCAGCGGCGGACGCCGGGGCGCGAATCGAGGACGCGCGAGGGGTCGAGCGCCGGTTGGTAGCGGCGGAGGAATTCCTGGGTGTTCGGCAGGAACCAGACGACCAGCAGCATCAGGCAGGCGCGCTGGGCATGGCTGGCTTTGACGACGAAGGCGCTGGAATCGGGCCAGCCTTGGAAGCCGTTCAGGCCGAACATCGCGCCAAGGATCTCGCCGGTGGCGGCGAGGGCTTTCGGGCCGCCGCCGGGCATCAGTTCGTAGTTGCCGGCACGGAAGGGGACCCAGGAAATCATCACCGCGAGGAAGGTCAGGCCGATGGCCAGCGGCTTCGGCAAAGGTCGCCAGCCCATCTTTTTGCGGAGGTTGAACCAGGCGTGGTTGGCGCAGAGGTAGAGGCCGTGGAGGGCGCCCCAGATGACGAAGGTGAAGCCGGCACCGTGCCACAGGCCGCCTAACAGCATCGTGAGGAACAGGTTGACGTAGCGGCGTTTCGGGCCCTTGCGGTTGCCGCCGAGCGGGATGTAGAGGTAGTCGCGGAGGAAGCGAGACAGCGTCATGTGCCAGCGCCGCCAGAAGTCGACGACCGAGTCGGCCTTGTACGGCGAGTGGAAGTTCAGCGGGAAGCGGATGCCGAACAAACGGGCCGCGCCGAGCGCCATGTCGGAGTAGCCGGAGAAGTCGAAGTAGAGCTGGAGCGAGTAGGAGATCGAGCCGACCCATGCTTCGGCGATGGTCAGCGGTCGTTCGCCGCTGGCGGCGAGGTCGAAGATGCTGTTGGCGATCGGCGAGAGGTTGTCGGCGATGACGACTTTCTTGAACAGGCCGAGGACCAACAGCGCGAGGCCGACCGAGAAGTGGACCCAGCGGCGGGTCGGGCCGGGAACGCGGTCGAACTGCGGCATCATCTCCCGGTGATGGACCAGCGGCCCGGCGATCAGATGGGGGAAGAAGGTGACGAAGAGCAGGTAGTCGGTGAACTTGTATTCCTTGGTTTCGCCGCGCCAGGCGTCCACGAGATAGGCGATCTGGAGGAAGGTGAAGAACGAGATCGCGAGCGGCAGGATGATCGGGGGGATCGCGCCGGGCCAGCCGGTGAGCGTGGTGGCGATTGCGGCGAGGAAGCCGGCGTATTTGTAGTAGCCGAGCAGCAGCAGGTTGGCGGTGATGCCGGCGACCAGCGCGGTCTTGCCGTGGTGGGTTGCCTTGTGCCCGGACAGGTAGCGGCCGATGTAGTAGTTGGCGGCGCAGGAACCGATGACGAGGAGTATGTATTTCGGCGTCCAAGGCTCGGCCGGGTGGGGATTCCAGACCCCGTAGAAGGCCAGCGAGGCGAGGACCAGCCAGCCGAAGGCGGCCCGCGGGGCGAAGCGCCGGATTAGCGCGAACACCGCCAGCGCGATGGGCAGGAAGGCGAGGAGGAAGGTGTAGGAATTGAAAATCATCGGTCGGATGCGGCCGGGCGACGTGCTTGTTTAGCGGGGCGGCGGGGGGCGGGCAACCCCGGAAGGTGGTGGAACGAACCTTGGAATGTGATGGAACGAACCGCGGAGGCGCGGAGGTCGCGGAGGAGTCGCCAAGTTCCGAATTCCTCGTTTGATTCTCCGCGTTCGCCTCTGCGACCTCCGCGCCTCGGCGGTTCGTTCCTTCGGTCAGAACTGGAAATAAATGAACTCGCTCAGCTGGTCGAAATCGCGGCCGACAGCGTAGAGGACGACGAGGGTGAACAGCAGCCATTGCCAGGTCGGCCGCCAGTGCCACCAGCGGCGCGGGCCGGCGGGGGTGCCGGTGGCTTCGGCGATGTCGAGGGCGGGGCGGTGGCGGCGGAGGAACTCCTGGGTGTTGGGCAAGGCCCAGACGACGAACAGGCCGATCGCGATGGGGACCAAGGCGCGCTTCATTTTCACGACGACCACGGCATCCGGCGGCCAGCCGTCGAAGCCGTTGAGGCCGGCCATCGAGGCCAGCATGCGGTTCGCGCTGGCGACGTCGTGGGCCTTGAAGAAGACCCAGCCGATCATCACCGCGAGGAAGGTCAGGCCGATGGCCAGCGGCTTCGGCATCGCGGGCAACGAGAGCTTTTTCCGCAGGCCGAACCAGAGGTGGTTGAGGCAGAGGTAGAGGCCGTGGAGGGCGCCCCAGATGATGAAGGTGAAGCCGGCGCCGTGCCAGATGCCGCCTAAGAGCATCGTGGTGAAGAGGTTGACGTAGCGGCGCTTGGGACCCTTGCGATTGCCGCCGAGAGGGATGTAGAGGTAGTCGCGGAGGAAGCGCGACAGCGTCATGTGCCAGCGCCGCCAGAAGTCGACGACCGAGACCGCCTTGTAGGGCGAGTGGAAGTTAAGCGGGAAGCGGATGCCGAACAGGCGGGCGGAGCCGAGGGCCATGTCGGAGTAGCCCGAGAAGTCGAAGTAGAGTTGCAGCGTGTAGGCGGTCGCACCGGCCCAGGCCTCGGCCATCGTCGGGTCGCGGCCTTCGGCGGCGGCCAGCGCGAAGATCGGACTGGCGGTGCGGGCGAGGTAGTCGGCGAGCACGACCTTCTTGAAAAGGCCCATCGCCAGCATGGTGAAGCCGACGGACAGGTCCTTCGAGCGCAGCCCGCGGTCCTTGTTCCGCTCGAACTGCGGCATCATCTCGCGATGGTGGATCAGCGGGCCGGCGATCAGGTGGGGGAAGAAGGTGACGAAAAGGAGGTAGTCGGTGAAGTGATACTCCTCGGTCTTGCCCTTCCACGCGTCGACCAGGTAGGCGATCTGGAGGAAGGTGAAGAAGGAGATCGCGAGCGGCAGGATGATCGGTTCGATGGGGCCGGGCCAGCCGGTCAGGTCGGTGGCGATGCCGGCGAGGAAGCCGGCGTATTTGAAGTAGCCGAGCAGGACGAGGTTGGCGGTGACGCCGGCGGTCAGGAGGAGCTTGCCGGGACGCGAGTGCTTGAGGCGGGAAAGCCGGCGGCCGAGGTAGTAGTTGAAGACGCAGGAGCCGATGATCAGCAGGAGATACTGCGGGCTCCACGGATGGTTCGGGTCCGGATTCCAGATGCCGTAGAAGTAGAGCGAGATGAGCACCAGCCAGCCGAGGGCGAGGCGGAAGGGGGCGCGGCTCAGCAGGTGGTAGCCGAGCAGGGCGATCGGCAGGAAGACCAGCAGGTAGAAGTAGGAATTGAACAGCATGTCACTTCTTGGCCTCGGCTTCCTGAATCCATTCTTCCTTGCGGGCGACGTCGGCGGCTCCGGGTCCGCTCAGGTAGGCGCGGTAGCCTTGCCGGACGTGCTCGAACCACGGCTCGAGGGTTTCCGGGGTCAGCCGCGTGCCGTAGTTTTCACCGCCCTCGATCGGCAACGGCCAGCCCATGATGCGGCTCTGGATCAGGTTGCCGACTTCGATCGAGTAGTGGCCGAGGTCGCCCCAGTGGAGCATCGAGGACTCGCGGTCCTGCGGCAGCGGGTCGCAGTTGAGCGGGTGGTAGTCGCAGAAGTCCCAGACTTCGATGGGCGGTCCGGGATGGGTTTCGGCATTGACCCGGGTGGCGGTTTCCAGCACCGCGCGGCGCTCGGCTTCGAAGACGACCGGCGGGTCCGCGGCATCGGCGGCGCGGGCGTTCATCATCGCGTGGGTGGGATGGATGAAGGCGATGAAGCGGGTGTTCTTCGCCCGGGCCTCGCGCATCAGGTCTTCGAGCAGCTTGGCCTTGGCCGGGGTGATCGCGGGGCGCGAGGTGTCGGGGACATCGAACTCCGCCTCGCCCTGGATCCGCGCCTGGATGAAATCGAGCTGGCTGCGCTGGCCCTTCTTTTTCGGCCGGGCGCGCAGGCCTTTCGGCGTGTACTGGGTCGGCTCCTGGCTGGCGTAGCGCTTCAGGGTCTGGGCGGAGGCCTCGAAGGTCGAGACGCCGATCAGGTAGCGCAGCTCGCGGTTGAAGCGGTCCTGCTTGCCGGCCAGCGGCGAGGAGGCGAAATCGCCGAGCGGCCGGGTGTCGGTGAGCGAGCTGAGGTCGCCGGGATCGACGCCGAACAGGATGGTATCGACTTTCCGCTCGGCGAGCAGGTAGCGGGCTAAGGCGGAGCTTTCGTAGATGAACCCGCCGCTGCAGCCGAGGTTGACGACCGTCTTGCCCTGCCAGCCGGAATATTCCGGGTCGAGGCCGTTGGCGACGCGGGACGAGCCGACCAGGGCGGCGTTGATCGTCTTGTTGGCGCGAACGATGCCGGCCTTGCCGGTGCGGATCTGGGAGGAGATGTCGCGGTAGGGGTCGAGTTTTTGCGACGACCACGGCATCGGGGTCACGCGCCACGGGTTCACGGTGGTATTGACCGCCAGCGCGATCCCGCAGGCCGCCGCGACCACGGATACCAAGCCGATGGTGTATCCCCGGGAGGCAGACATGGACGGGGTATGCGCCATGCCTCGCGAGGGTGTCAAATGTCTTCCGCTCGGTGGGGATGGAACGAACCGCGGAGGCGCGGTGGTCGAAGAGGAGAACGCGGAGGCCCGGGCAGGAAAAAGCTCGTCGCTACGAACGAAGGTGAAGCGGGAGCGGAGGTGGAAGACGGCGTTTCCCCAAGAGGCAGTAAAATGTCTTCCGCTCGATGGGATGGAACGAACCGCGGAGGCTCGGAGGGCGCGGAGGTGAACGCGGAGATGTGGGTTGTGGGAAGGTCGTCGTGGAGAGCCGGCATTCCCACGGTTTCGAGGGGTCAATGAGGCTTCTCCAAGGCGGACTCGGGTCATTTCTCCATCCATGCTTCACTTTGCGACCCTCTCCGCGACCTCCGCGCCTCGGCGGTTCGTTATTTCCTCCAGCGTCGGCCGTCAGGAACCGTCCTTGACCGGGGGCGGCGGGATCGGGGAGGCTGGCGACGCCCTATTTCATGATCTCCCTTCAAAAACGCTTCCTCTTCGTCCACATCCCGAAGACCGCGGGCAACTCGATCCAAAACATCCTGCGGGACTACTCCGAGGACCGGATCGTCGCCAGCGGCGGGCAGGACGGGGTGGAGCGCTTCGAGGTGCGGTCGGACGGGCGGGAGCTGGTGAAGCACTCGACGCTGGCCGAATACTACCGCGAGCTGGGCACGGAGACCGCCGACGGGCTGTTCAAGTTCGCCTGCGTCCGCAACCCGTGGGACCGGATGATCTCGTTCTGGTTCTCGCCGCACCGCCGCGAGACGAAGTGGGACCCGAAGAAGTTCCGCAAGTTCGTGGAGAAGGAGGTCCGGCCCTTGCGCGAGTATTTCGCGCTGCCGACCGATGCCGGCAAGCCACCCTTCGGCAATGTCGACTTCATCATCCGCTACGAGCGCCTGAACGACGACTTCCGCACGGTCTGCGAGAAGCTCGGGATCCCACCGGTGGAGCTGCCGGTGCGGAACCGCTCGGAGCGTGGGAGCGCGGCGCAGTATTACGATGACAAGCTGAGCGCGTTCATCGCGGAGACCTTCGCGGACGAGATCGACTATTTCGGCTACCAACGGCCATGACACGCCCGGTTTTCCTGCTGTCCCTGCCACGCGCCGGTTCGACGCTGCTCCAGCGTCTGCTGCTGATGAGCGGGAAATGCGCGACGCTGGGGGAGCCGAGTCTGCTTCTTCGTTTTCTTGGTGAAGGCCCGGCGATGACGCGGAAGGCGACGTATTGGGAATCGCTGGTCGAGACCGCGACCGCCGACATGCGCAAGGCGTGGGGCGGTTACGACGAAGCCTACCGGAAGGGCGTGCGCGACTTGATGCAGGGGATTTACGACGGGATGGCGGACGGCAAGGAGTGGTTCATCGACAAGACGCCGCGCTACACGCTGATCGCGGAGGAGATCCTGGCGACCTTTCCCGACGCGAAGTTCATCGTGCTGTGGCGGCATCCGCTGGCGGTGGCGGCCTCGGTGTCATCGACCTTCCGCAAGGGCCGCTGGTGCCCGGACGAGTTCGGGATCGACCTGCACGAGGGCCAGGCGCGCTTGCAGGAGTTTTGCCGGCGGCATGGCGAGCGGGTGTTCCAGCTCAAGTACGAGGACCTGGTGACCGATCCGGCCGGGGAGCTGGGGCGGCTGGGGGATTACCTCGGGTGGGAAAATTTGGCCGCGGTGTTGGAGCAGGAGCTGGTGACTTCCACCGGCGGGACGCTGGGCGATCCGACCGGGGTGAAGCGCTACTCGAAGATCTCGCCGGCCAGCCGCGATGCGTGGAAGGCGGAGTTGTCGAATTGGTATCGGAGGGCGTGGGCGAGGAGTTATGTCTCGGGGGAGCGGGCGATGAAGATGAAGGAACTCGGCTACGAACTGCCGGACGGGATCGCGCGGGGCGGACGGATGGGTTTGTTCGCGGGGCTGGCGGATTGGTTCACGGCCCGGCGGCGGATCCAGCGGAGGTTGCGGAAGCCGACGTGGCTGCCGCGCTTCGCGCGGAAGTTCCGGAAGGAGCGGGGGTATGAGGTGTCGTTCCGGTAACGGAGAGGGTGCGTCTCGCGCCCTTGCCTTGGATCTCGAGGGCGCGAGACGCACCCTCTCCGGTCAGGGCGTTTCCAGACGGCCGAGGATGTCGTTCCTCACCCGCGGCGAGAAGGTCATCAGCGGGTGCAGCGGGCAGGGGATGCTGAGGTTTTCCGCGCGGTCCCACTGCGAACTGGTGGACGGCAGGATGATCAGGTCGGCGGGGGTGCGGTAGGAGACGATGGGGATGTCACCGAGCTTGTCTTCGGTCTTGGCGAGCTGCTGGAGGAACTCGCTGCCGGGGCGCATCTGGCGCGCGCCTTCACCGTAACCGAGGTGGGCGACCTCGGTGCCGTGGTGCGGGGAGGAGATGGTAAAGAAGGCATCGCAGCGCTTCGCTCCGCCGAGCTCCTGCAGGTAGTGGCGGCTGATCAGACCGCCCATGCTAAAGCCGATGACGACCAGCCGCTCATCCGGGCCGAAGCGGGCGTCGATCTCGCGCTTGAGTTGCGCGGCCATGACGGGGATGCCGTCGCGGCCGTCGGCGGGCTTGAGCGAGGGCGTGAGGCATTCGATCCCGCGCTTCTCGAGGTCCTTGCGGAGGAAGCCGAAGCAGCGCCACTGGGTTTGGAAGATGCCGTGGACCAGCACGACGCGCTTCGCCGGGATCTTGCGGGCCTCCGCGCCGTGGGACAGCGAAGCCATGGCGAGGGTGGAGAGGAGGACGCGCTTCAGCATGCGACCATGAAACCACGGCGCGGGCATCTGCGGAAGATACAATTTTTTGAGTCAATCATCGAGCAAAGCATCGATCCGCTGCATCTCGGTGACCTGCCATTTCATCGCGCCGACCTGTTCGGTGGCGACGTTGATTTCGAGCTCGGAGGCACCGAGGGTGATGTGGGCGAGCTGGTTGCGGGTGGCTTCGGCGTTGCGAGCGAGGTCTTCCAACTGGCTGGTCACGCCGGCGATCCGTTCGCGGAGGGCCTCCGGCTTGACCTTGGACCGGGCGAGCAGGGTGAGCTTGTGGCAGAGCGGCCAGAGGGAGGAGAGCGACTCATCGGTGCGGCGGGCGAGTTCGGCGCGGAGTTCGGAAGGGAGGTGGGGATTGGCGGGATCGGCGGGATCGGCGGCGGCTTCCTGGAGAGCGAGCAGCTCGCGGACGGCTTCGAGCATGCGGGGTTTGAGGTCTTCGCCGGGGAAGGGGACCTTGAAGCGGAGGGTGCTGATCAACTGGTCGTGGTCGCCGCTTTCCTGGAGGAGCTGGAGGGCGGCGGCGTAGTTGTTTTCGTCCATCGCGGTCTGGGCTTGGCCGGATTTTGAAAACAATTTGTGAGTCGGGGCGAAGGGGGAGATTGATGATTGTCGATTGTTGATTTCCGATGGGGAGAAGTGCTTGGGAGAGCTCCGCGCCGGGAAAGCGCGGGGCTTGGGCGGCCCTGCCGTCCAAGCCGACTAAAGATCGGCGCTCCCTTTTGAACCGGCGCTGCCGCGCCGAACTAACATCCACGATCTGCCATCTGCCATCTGCCATCTGCCATCGGGCCGCACGGCCTCACGACAGGGCCAGCGGTCCGCCATTGCAGAAGTCCTGCTGGCCGAAGACGGGGATATGGTGGCCGAAGGCGTGGGCGAGGGAGAGCCAGAGGCGGTTGTGCGGGACGCTGTCGAACTGCATGGCCTGGCCGGTCTTGAAGCCGAGTCCGCCGCCGAGGAGGACGAAGGGGATGTCGTCGAGGGTGTGGCTGTTGCCTTTGCCGAGTTCGTTGGTCCAGACGATGGTCGTGTTGTCGAGCATGGTGCCTTGGCTGCCGGGTTCGGGGATGCTGTCGAGCTTCTTGGCGAGGTAGGCAAGCTGCTCGCAAAGCCAGAGGTTGATCTTCACCAGCTTCTCCTGGGCGTCGGCGTTGTTGTCGGGCTCGTGGGAGAGGTGGTGGTGGTCCTCGTGGATGTCGAGCCAGCGCATGCGGGCCTGGCCGACGCTGTTGGTGTACTGCAGCGAGGCGACGCGGGCCATGCCGTTGGCCATCGCGTTGACAAGGAGGTCGGCCTGCATGTGGCTGATCTTGGGGATGCCGTCGTTGTCGAGGGCGACGCCTGTCTCGAGCACGGGCGGCGGGAAGAGCAGGTTGGCGGTGCCGGGACTCTGGAGGTCCTTCTCCATTTCGCGGACGAAGGTGGCGTGCTGATCGAGCAAGTCCTTCTCGGCGGGATCGACATGGGCGGCGATGGTGCGGAGGTCGTCGCGCACTTCATCGAGCACGCTGCCGACGTTCTCGCGGTCCTTCATGCTGCCGTAGAGCTTTTCAAACAGCGCGTAAGGGTCGCTGGCCGGGGCGAGCGGTTGGTTGGGGCCGGCGTAGTTCTCGCGGGTCCACGGGTCGGCCCTGTTAGGGACGGCGACGCCGAGTTCGAGCGAGCCGAAGCGGGTGGCGGTTTCCGGGCGGGCCTGGAGGAAATTCTTGATCTCCTGGTCGATCGAAATGTTGCGGGCCCAGCCGGCGGGCATGCCGCCGCCGCCCTGGATGTTGCCGGGCAGGAGCTGGTTGGCGGTGAGCAAGCAGCTCATGCCGCGCATGTGGTTGTCGCCGTCGCCGCCGACCTTGTTGCAGACGCCCTTGAGGGTCATCAGGCGGTTTTTGAAGGGTTCGAGCGGGGCGAGGATGCGCTTGAGCTTGAAGTCCGGGCCGGTTTGGTCGGGCCAGAATTCGGGCTGGATGGTGCCGTTCGGGGTGAAGAGGAAGATGATCCGCCGGGTTTTCGCGCCGGGGGCGTCCTGGGCGAGCGAGGGAAGTGCGGGCAGGAAGGGCAGCGCGGCGGCGGAGAGGCCGAGCTGGCGGAGGAAGGAGCGGCGGGTGGAGAGGTTCATGGCGAGTTTCGGAGCTGGTGCAGTCCGCCCTGAAGAAGGCATCTCAAGAGATTCGATTGATGATTGCCGACTGTTGATTTTTGAATGGGTGATTTGAAGTTGAGGGGCCGTTTCTTCACATCAACCATCAAAAATCGTCATTCATCAATCGTCAATCAAAGGGGCTTTGATTTGTTTGGTGGAAATTACTAGCGGCTGGCTTGGTCGGGGGCGGGGAGGGCGGTGAGAGTGGTGATGTCGACGAAAAGCTGGCGGACGTGGTGGCCGGAGGCGCTGAAGGAGGACTCGAGCTTCACCAGCGAATCGTGGCCATAGACGGCGGGGTTTTGCTTGATCGCGTATTGGAGAAGCTGGCGGACGAAGCCGCGGCGGGCACCGGCGGATTGGACCGCGTGGCTGGCGAGGTCGCGTGGGCCGCGGAGGTGGACGAGTTCGCCTTCGAGGGAGTTGTAATCGGCTGCCGGGTTGATCGGTTTGTCGTCTTCGTTGGTGCGGAAGCGGCCGACGGCATCGAAGTTCTCGAGCGAGAAGCCGAGCGGGTTGATGGTCTCGTGGCAGGTCATGCAGGTCGCGTCGCGGGTCATTTCGGCGACCTTCTCGCGCATCGTCATCTTCGGATCGAACTTGTGATTTTCAAAGGCGATCGCTTCCGGCGGCGGCTTGAGGATGCCGCCGAGGACGTTGCGGGTGATGAAGACGCCGCGGTGGATTGGCGAGGTGCTGTCGGGGTGGGCGAGGCGGGCGAGCAGGTAGGGGTGGGTGAGCACGCCGGCGCGTTGGGCGGGATCGAACTTCACCGGCTGGAAGCCGCCGCCTTCAGGGACGGGGACGCCGTAGAACTGGGCGAGGCGGTCGTTGAGAAGGAGGTAGTCGGCTTCCAGAAGCTGCCGGTAGTCGGACTTCTCGCTCCACACGACCTGCTCGACGAAACGCTCCAGCGAACGGCGGAGGTCGGCGACGACGGCGGCGTCGAAGCCGGGGAAGTGCGCCGCGTCCTTGCGCAGCAGGTCGCTTTCGGCATCGAGCTTCAGCCAAAGCTGGAAGAATTCGTTGAGCTTCGCCTTGGCTCGCGGGTTGGCGACGAGCCGGAGGGCCTGGGCTTTCACGTGCTCCGGAGTGCGGAGTTGGCCGGCTTTCGCGGCGTCTAACAAGGGCTGGTCGGGCAGCGAATCCCAGGCACCGAGGGCCAGCCGCGCGGCCACGGTGAAGTCGTCCTTTTCGGCGCCGAGCTCGGGGTAGAGGAAGCGCGGCGACTTGACGATGAGGATGACGGCGCGCTTCACCGCCTGCTCCGGCGCGGTGCCGTCGGCGAAGGGTCGCTCGACGTAAAGCTGGCGCTGCTCGTCGCTCAGCGGCCGGCGGAAGGCGCGTTCGGCGAAGGTGGCGATGAAGCCCTTCAGCTTGTTCGCGCGCTCGGGATCGTTGTCCTTCACGCCGCTGAGGTCGGGCAGGAGTCCGACGACCTGGTTCGCGACCTCGATCGCCGCGGTGGTGGTGGCCTCGTGCCAGTCCTTGGAAATGCCGGTGCCGCGCTCGTAGCCCTCGCTGGCATCGTCGGCGGCGAAGGCGGTGGCGACGACGGCGACCTGGGTGGCCCAGGCGGGGGAGAGATACGGCGCGGCTAGTACTTCCCACTCGCCGTGGGGTGGCTTCCATTCGAGCCGGACCGAGCCGAGCTTCTCCTTGAACTTGAAGTAATCGAGCCGGAAGGGGTAGGCGCGGCCGCCGAGCAGGAAGACGCGCGCCTTGGCCTCGCGGACCTCCGCGCCGGAGCTGACCCAGTCGTCGATCAGCGCGACCTGGCGTTTCGCGCCGCTGTCGTCGCGCTGGTTGCCGTCGCCGCCCTGCGCCTGGCCGTTGAGGTAGAGGCGGACGCCGTTCGGGGTGACGGTTTTGAATTCGTACCAGCCGGTGGCGGGTGCGACCAGCGAGCCGTCCCAGGCGATCGAGAACTGGTCGGTCTTCATGCCCTCGGCGGGCGGGCCTTCGCCGAAGTCGAAGGCGAGCGCGCGGTCCTCGCGTTCGAGCGCCTTACGGGCTTTCTTGTTCATGCCGTCGGAGTCGAAGTATTGCGCCTTCAGTCCCTTGCCCTCGCCGGGCGGCGAGTATTTGCCGAAGCTGCCGATCAGGTCGGCCACCGACTCGCGGAACTGGCGGTTGGTCAGGCGGGCGAAGGCTGCTTTTGGCGTCGGGGTGGTTTTCGCGCGGGCTTCGGCGGAGTAGAAGGCGCCATGGATGTATTCGGCGACCCGCTGGGATTCCTCGGCGTTGAGCAGCTCCGGTTTGTCCTCCGGCATCTTGCGGTCGATGTAGCGGGACAGCGAAGGCAGCGCGCGTTCGCCATGCAGGGGCTCGTCGACCTCGTCCGGCACGCCTTCGCCGTGCTTGCCGTGGCAGGAGGCGCAGTGCTCGGCGTAGATCGCCTCACCGCTCGTCGGCGCGTCCTGGGCGGGCAGGATGCCCGTCAGGCCGAGGAAGAGGTGGATGGGAAAACGAGGCATGGACGACAGCGGATACGTTCCGGAACCCTTGATGTTTCGGGGAGTGATCCGGTGAAGCATGAGGTCGGCTCCGAAAGCGCGGGGGATTCCCGCTTGGCAAGGCGGGCCCGGGCGGATGGAGTGATCTGCCTATGGATGGACCGGCGGTGGAGATCGAGTATCTGAAGAAGCGTTACGGCAGCTTCGAGGCGCTGGCGGGCGTCTCGCTAAGCGTGCCGCGGGGGTCGGTGTTCGGGTTGCTGGGGCCGAACGGGGCGGGCAAGAGCACGATGATCAAGTCGCTGCTGACCATCATCCGCCCGACCGAGTGCCGTGGGCGGATGCTCGGCCGGCCGATCGGCGACCGCGCGACGCTGGGGAAGGTCGGCTATTTGCCGGAACATGCGCGTTTCGCGGAGTATCTGACCGGCCGCGAGGTGATCGCCTACTCGGCCGGGATGACCGGGGTGCCGGTGCGGGAGACCCGCGGAAGAGTGGACCGGCTGCTGGAAACGGTGGGGATGAAGGCTTGGGGCGAGAAGAAGCTGGGCACCTATTCGAAAGGCATGCGGCAGCGGATCGGGCTCGCCCAGGCGCTGGTCAACGAGCCGGAGATCGTGTTCCTCGACGAGCCGACCGACGGGGTCGATCCCGAAGGCCGGATCGACATCCGCAAGATGATCGAGGGCATGAAGGCGGAAGGGCGGACGGTGTTCGTCAACAGCCACCTGTTAGGCGAGGTCGAGCAGGTGGCCGACCAGGTGGCGATCCTTTCCCACGGCAAGGTGATCCGCTCCGGCAGCGTCGCGGAGCTCACCGGGACCGGGAAGCATTTCGAAATCCGCACCTTGGGTCCGGTGCCGCCGGCCTTGCGGGAGAGATTGGAAAGCGCGGGCATTCAGGTGGCGGGCGACCGGATCGGAGTGCCGGCGAAGGATGCGGGCGAGGTGCAGTCGGTGATCGATGCCCTGCGCGCTGCGGGGATTGTGATCCGGGAGTTGAAGGAAAGCCGCCAGTCGCTGGAGGAGCTTTTCCTCTCGGCGGTGCAAGGCGCGCGCCAGGAAGGAGGCCAGCCATGAGAGCGGCGATGACGATTTTGTGGGATTCGTTCCGGCTCTTGCAGGCGAAGAAGCTGTTCTGGATCGCGCTCGGGATCTCGATGCTGGTGGCGCTGTTTTACGCGTCGATCGGCTTCAACGAGCAAGGGATGACGCTGTTCTTCGGCTGGAAGGAGTTCGAGAACCCGCTCTTGCGACAGGGGCAGCCGGAAGCGGCGGCCTTTTACGTGCTGCTGTTCACCGATGTGATCCTGAAATTCTGGCTGGCGTGGATCGCGGTGGCGCTGGCGCTGCTGTCGACGGCGAGCATTTTCCCGGACTTCATCGCGGAGGGCTCGATCGGGATTTCGCTGTCGAAGCCGGTCGGGCGACTGCGCCTGTTCCTGCTGAAGTATTTCGGCGGGTTGTTGTTCGTCGCGTTGCAGGTGACCGTTTTCACGGTCATCGTTTTCCTCGCGCTGGGCTGGCGGACCGGGGAGTGGAACCTGACGGTGTTCTGGGCGGTGCCGGTGGTGACGTTTGTTTTTAGCCTGCTCTATGCGGTGGCGGTGTGGATCGGGGTGTGGACGAAGTCGACCCTGTTTGCGCTGCTCGGTGCGTTCCTGATGTGGGGTGTCGCGTTGCTGGGTCAGTGGACGGAAAGCTTCCTCTATCAAGCGGCGCATTTGGTGCCCGAGTCGGGGATCGAGTTCGACTACCGGACGGGCGAGCAGGTGGAAAAGGACAGCGTCGAGAAGAACTCCGCCGCAGTGAGCTTTCACAAAACCGCCAAAGCGGTGGTCACGCCGCTGCCGAAGACGCGGGACTGCACGACGTATCTCAAGCGACTGATCAAGATGAAAGAGCGGGACTCGCTGCTGGCGGGTGTGACTTTCGACATGCTGCTATCTGGCAGCCTGCCGGATCCGAGGATGGCCGGCGCGATGAAGCGCAATGACGAGCGGCACTCGTTTTGGTATGTCTTCGGGACCTCCGCGATCTTCGAAGCGGTGGTGCTGAGCCTGGCGGCTTGGGTGTTTTGCCGGCGGGATTATTGAGGAGGGCAAGGGATGTAGCAGCGGGCTATGAATGCCGCTGACTGCAAACGAGGCACCGGGAGGATCTGTTCCCTCGCCGAGGGTGGTGCGGGATTTGAAGGTGGCTTCGTTTACAAAGTGCGGCGGTCATAGACGCGCCGCTACAGCGGAGCGAAGACCATCGCGGTTCTGGCCGGGGTGTAGATGGAGAGCGTGCCGTCTTCCGCCACGAGATATTCCAGGGTCGCATCGACGCGGTCTTGGCCGCCGAAGAAGGACGCGTCGGTATCGAGGACGAGGCGGTAGCCGCCTTTGCCGGGGACGGGGAACTTGTAGTCGGGGATCGAGCGATCGGTGGAGAGGTTGAAGACGAACACCAGGTCGCCGCGGCGGGCGCAGAGGACCTTGTTGACGG
>NEUO01000091.1 GCA_002304315.1 Verrucomicrobiia bacterium Tous-C4TDCM | reverse complement strand
GGATCATCCGGGCGCTTGGAAACTTCATCAATACCGCGGTTCAGAGAGCCACCCAGCGGACCCAGCGCTTCATCCGGTGGGTGCGGGTCTGGATCTACAGACAGACTCCCTGGGGCGATTCCACCGCCAGGCTACGGCAAGTCTGGGCCGGAAAAACAACGTAGTTTTCCACACCGATCGACTGGCGTTACTTTCGTGGGCGTTACTTTCGCGTGCCCCAAACCCCGGAGTTTATCGAATCGGGGCGAATGGCTCTAGGGAAAGCGTCCCTTCCCTGGAGCGCGGTTCCCTTCCTGGGAGCCGATCGCACCTTCCGGACTACTCGGGTTGCTCTCCAGCAGAGCCCCAGCCGTTCCGGCGGTGGGTCGAACGAGAAACATCGGACGCGGGGATTCGAGAGCAATCGCCCAGCCGACGAACCAATCCACTTTTGCTCAGATTATCTCCGTCCACTTTTGCTCAGCCTGCAACCCAACTGCTGTTTGACCAACTCGGCTTCACCCTGCCCGCCCAGCCCCCGCCCGAGATCCGGAATCCCGGGCCTGTGGTGGAGACCTTTTGATGAAATCGACGCAATCTCAAGCATCCAGAGCCGCGAAACCCTCTAACAGCGGAAGTCGAGGTAAGCGGGGAAACCACAACGCATCAATGCCCATGAAATCAAAGAAAAGCGCAGCTACGGCAGGCCTCCCTGCCGATCCGCCACCCACCGATCGACGATTGTTGCTCGCCCATTGACGATTGAGATCGCCCTGACGGCCGCCCCTTATAGCGGGACCGGAAGAGATGAGAACACTGCCGCACGCCCTAAGGTTCGAACACAGGAGCGAGCTTCGTAAGCAAGCCCAATCCACCCGCAGCGCACGCTGGTATGGGCACAGCCAATCCCTCCCGGTCCGCCAGCCCTTTAGACGATTGGTGATTGCCGATGTTAGATGGCTTGGCGGCGCCCGCGGCGCCTTCCGCCGCGGGCTGAGGGAGCAGGGACACCAACGAACGAGGCGGGATCAGTTCCCCTCTTCGTCCTCGCCACCATGGTTGAGGATGAACTGTAGGTCTTCGAGGCCAAGGTTTGAAGCGAAGCCCTCGTCACCGAGGACGTTCGTCACAAGCTGCGTCTTCTGGTGCTGGAGAATACGGATCTTCTCTTCCACGGTGTCGCGAGTGAGGAGTCGATACGCGATGACCTTGTTCTTCTGGCCGATACGGTGCGTCCGGTCGATCGCCTGGTTTTCCACGGCAGGGTTCCACCACGGGTCGTAGAGGATGACGTAGGACGCGGAGGTCAGGTTCAGACCGGCACCTCCGGCCTTCAGCGAGAGCATGAAGACGGACGCTTCCTTGGTCGTCTGGAAGCGCTCGATCTCGCCCTTGCGGTCCTTGGTCTGACCGGTGAGGTAGTGGAAGGGCCGCGCTTCGAGTTCGAGGCGCGCCTTGATCAGATCAAGCATCGAAACGAACTGCGAGAAGACTAGTACTTTGTGGCCTTCCTCATGGAGCTGGTCCAGGAGGTAGAACAGCGACTCCATCTTCGCCGACTCTTCCTTGAGGTACTTCGGATCGATCAGGCCGGGGTGGCAGCAAATCTGACGGAGGCGCATCAGGCCTTGAAGGATGGCGAAGGAGTTCTTCTTCACCGCTTCGTCCGAATCGAGTCCGAGCAGCGCCTTCTGGATCCGCTTGAGCTCGGCCTTGTAGAGCTCCATCTGGATGTTCTCCATCTTCGAATAGACCTCCTCCTCCGTCCGCGGCGGCAGGTCCTGGGCCACTTGCAGCTTGGTGCGGCGGAGCAGGAAGGGACGCAGGCGGGCGGCCAGGCGGTTCTGCGACAGCGGGTCCTTCCGCTTGTCGAAGCGCTTCTTGAAGTAGGCGCGGCTGCCGAGCACGCCGGGCATGGCGAAGGCCATCAGCGACCACATGTCGAGCAGGCGGTTTTCGATCGGCGTTCCGGTGAGGACCAAGCGGTTGGCGGAGTCCAGCTCGCGGGCGCACTTGGCGGCCTTGGAGTCCGGATTCTTGATCTGCTGGCCTTCGTCGAGGATGGTGGTGAGCCACTTGATCTCGTTGAGCAGGTCACCACAGACACGGAGCTGGGCGTAGTTGAGCACCAGCATGTCGATGTTCTCCTGAGTGTCCTTGACGTCGAGGTCCTCGCGGTTGCGCAGAACCTTGACGCGGACGCCGGGGGCGAATTTGAGGGCTTCGCTCGCCCACACATCGAGCACCGACTTCGGGCAGACGACGAGGACCGGGCGGTGCGCTTCCTTGTTCTTCTCGGCTTCGTCCATCAGCCACAGCACGTAGGTCAGCGATTGGATGGTCTTACCGAGACCCATGTCGTCGGCGAGGATGCCGCCGAAGCCATTGGTCGAGAGGTAGGCAAGGAAGCGGAAGCCGTCGACCTGATAGGGACGAAGGGTCGCGTTGAGCTTGTCGGGGACGTCGGGCAGCACCTCGATCTGGATGTCGCCGGCGCGGTCCTTGATGCGCTTCCATGCCTTCGGGTCGAAGACATCAGCCGCCTTCGGGTCGGCGAGCTGGAGGGCGTGCATCCGGTGGGTTTCGCCGGAAAGGTCGAAGGGATCGAGACCGAGCCGGGTGACGGCTTCGCGCTGGTCGGCATCGAGCTTGATCTCGAGCCGCATCCACGAGCCGTCTTCCATCCGCACGTAGCCACCGCGGGCGGCGACGAGCTGGCGGATCTGGGCTTTGGAAAGATTGACGCCTTCGACATCGATCACGATGCGCAGGTCGAACCAGTCGATCTCCTGGTTGATGACCTCGAAGCGGACCGCGGCGGTGACCGGGTCGGAAAGGATGGACTTGAGGCGCAGGTCGATGTCGAGCGTCACCGATTCCGGCATCGCCTTGATCCACTCCGCGAATTTCTCCGGGAACTGCTTGGTGATGCGGGATTTGAAAGAGAGGAGCTTCTCATCGTAGGTGAGGCCCATTTCTTCGAGGATGCGCGGGACCGGATAGAGTTCCTCGCGGGCGAAACGGAGGAGCTGCTTGCCCTTGAGCGGGGCCTGCTCGACCAGTTCCCAGCCCTCTTTGGTGAGGCGCTCGGTGCGGCGTTCTTTGGACTCGATCGCGGTGACGTCGATCACCAGGTGCTCGGTTTCCGCGGCTGTCAGGCCGGCGACGAGCTTGAGCTCGAACTTCGGCTTCAGCTCGAGATCGACCACGCGCTTCTTGAGCGACTCGGGAAGCGAGGCCCCGATCTTGCGGAGGAATTCCACGCCTTCCAGCGAGTCGATGACGCGCTTGGGAATGAGGTAGCGCGGCATGACTTCCGTCTCCTCCAGCCAGCGCGGCGGGCCGGGGAACACGGTCTCGTCGGACTGATAGAGTTCCTTTCGGCCCGGCAGCATGCGCACCGAGTGGGAGACGTTCTCGCCGGTGGCGGTAACGAGTTGCAGCGCGAAGCTGCCCGGATCGTAGGGATCGTCCTCGCAGACCCACTTGAGAGCCTCGGTGACCACCTTGAACTCGCGCTCGTCGAGGTTGACCAGGTAGCCTTTCAGGGCGGGCTGGCGGAAGACGCGGTTCATGAAACGGCAGGCTTCCTCGACGTCGAAATCAAAGGTCGTCTCGTTATTGTCGCGGTAGTAGGACAGAAAATGCTCCCACAGCACCTGGCTCGGCGCGTCCATCCGGAGCGCGGCCTGGTGGTGCATCTGGACGAAGCGCTCGATCTCGTTCTTCTCGCGGATCTGGGTCCACAAGCCGTTGCCTTCCTTGGCCTCGATCCGGGCCTCGTTGATCGTCGCGACCAGGCGGAACGCGACCTCGATCGGCGGCTCCTGCGGCGGGCGCTCGTTGACCTGCTCGATCCGGTCGTACCAGGAAGCGACCTCGCGCTCCTGCTCCCAGTCGGCCATCTTCTTCTGAACGTGGGCCAGATCGGTGATCACGCTCATGAACTCCGGGTAAGGGAGCTTCTTTTTGTAAAAGGCGTAGGCGAGGTAGTTCCAAAACTCCAGGATGTCGCCCGGCGGCATCGGCCACAGTTCCAGCGGCTCGTAGGTGGTGATCTCCCAGCGCGGGGTGATGCGGACCATGTCGTGGTCGTGCAGTTCGCCTTCGATCACGTAGCGGCGGTAGCGCTTTTCGATCTTGGAAACGAAGTCGGCCTCCTTGTCGTCGAGCTCGCGGCCCAGCTTTTCCTCGATGATGTCGAGCACCGGGGTGTCGTCGAATTCGTTCGGAGACTCCGGCAGGTCTTCCCCGCGGTGCATCCGCTCCATCATCGTCGCATACTGGCACGCGGCGGAGATGATCTCGTCTTCGGCGGTGCAGGAGCCGAACCAGCGGTTACCCTGAAGTCGGAGACTTGTGCGGAAAGTGCCGGTCTCGTCCTCGACGCGACCTTGGATGAACAGGTGATTCCCGAAAATCTGAGTCACGGCGCCGTCCTTTTGAAGGCGTTCGCCGCGCTTGCGGGCTTCCTCGGGGAAGCTGTTGAGGAAATTGAGCGTCGCTCGGTCCGGATTCATTACTCGAAATGCGAAAAGTCCGACGTGCTGGCTTCCGGCACCTTGCAGGAAAGACGAACGGCGGGCCGCGAGCATAGACCCCGCTTTCAAGAACCCGCAATAAAAACCTCAGGGATGCTTCCAGCACAAGAGTGCCCGGCAGCCGCAAGGTCTGGTCCTGCGCCAATCTCCGACCGGGATGCCGGCTCTTGCTCTTTGCTGAGCACGCATTGCCCATCGGCAACTCGCCGCTTGCGGTGCGGTGTTGAAGCGTCGAGCGTGTCGGGTGATTAACCCCCATAAACCTATGCACAAGCTGCTAATCCTCGCCAATTCTGGAAGAGTCCGGTTCCTCGTGTTCAAAGAAAGCGGGGATGACCCGCTCGACAAGGCCCACCTGCTGGAAGGCCCCGGCAGTCCGGTGGAAATGCACGCCGCGTCGATTCACGACACCGTTACCAACCACGCCGGGCGGTTCAGCCAAGGCGGCCCGCTCGGCCGCGGAGCCGGAATGTCCTATCGCGACAAGCACGAGCTGGAGGGGCAACTCGAGATCGAAGCCTTGAAGCGCGTCGCCGCCAAGATCGACGAGATCGTTTCCGTGGCGGGCTACCCTGGGTGGCAGCTCGTAGCTCCGTCGCACATTCTTACGGACCTCCGCGAGGCGCTGGCCGATGTGACCCGCCGGGCCATGAGCCAGAGCGAGCCCGGAGATCTGACCAAGCTCCCGCTGGCGGATCTGGAAAAGCGCTTCATCCGGGCTGCATGAACAGGGGACGCCGCAGATCGGGTCGATGCAACGGCGGAGCTTGAGTGGCGAGGGCCTCTCCTGCAGGTTTCCCGGGAGCCGCCTCATCCGGAATCCCGGGGTTTCCCGGCAATACCGGGTTATTTTCCGCCGTATCCACCGATCTTTTCCCGCAAAGCATCCCCTTTTTTTCATGTCCCGACTCTGTGGCCCTTCCCTCGCCCTGCTTGCCTGCCTCCTCCTGACCGGGTTGCCCGCATCCGCCAACGAGCGCCTCCGCTTGCAAGTCCTCAATGGCAGCACCCAGCCCATCGATCTCTTCTGGCTGAAATCCGACACCGAACGCGTCCCGAACGGCTCGGTCGCGCCCGGCAAGGACACGATCTTCACCACCAGCCCCGGCCACCGCTTCCTGGTGGTCGGCCGGGAGAACAAGTCCGAAGCCACGGTCACCGCGGAGGTTCTGCACCAGGCTTTCCGCTTCGATCCCGCGGGCAAGGACGGCATCCCCGCCTTCTACACCCAGATCGAGCGGCTGCGCGGCTTCCCCATCGTGGCCTCCGCCAAGGTGAATCCCTACGCTTTGAAAGAGGCCGCTTTCATCGGCGACCTGATGCTCGCCAAGCGCCCCGACGTGTTGAAGGCGATGGTCCTCAGCGGTGCCCGGCTGTGCATCATGGCGCACGACGAATACACCACCGATCTCCCGGAGTTCGTCCGCATGGCCAAGGAACCGATGGCAGGCTTCGAGACCTTCTCCGGCAAAGACTTCTGGGACGCCCGCGCCCGTGGCACCGGCGGCAGCGAGACCGATCCCTACTGCACCTGCGCCGAGGAAAACGTCCTCGGCTACCCCGGCGATCCCTACGAAAGCGAGTGCATCCTGATCCATGAGTTCGCCCACAACATCCACCTCCGCGGCCTGAACAACGTCGATCCGACCTTCGATCCCCGCCTCAAGAAAGCCTACCACGACGCGATGAAGGCCGGCCTTTGGAAAGGCAAATATGCCAGCATCAACCACCACGAATACTTCGCCGAAGGCGTGCAGTCGTGGTTCGACGACAACCGCGAGAACGACCACGACCACAATCACGTCGACACCCGCGCCGAGCTCCTCGAATACGACCCCGGCCTCGCCGCGCTGTGCCGCGAGGTCTTCGGCGACACCGAGTTCAAATACACCAAACCGGCGACCCGCCTGACCGGCCACCTCGCCGGCTACGATCCCTCGAAAGCCCCCACGTTCAAATGGCCGGCGCGTCTCGACGCCATCAAACAGGCAATCCGGACCCAGGCTCAAGCCCGCGATCAGAAGGCAAATGCCGCACCGGTGAAGTAAGCGCCATTCTTCCGGACTTGCGGAGCCGGTCGGGCGCGACGTGAATGGCGTCCATTCCAACCATGAGCGCCCCCACGAATTTCCCGCATCTCCTTTCTCCCTTCGATCTCCTTGGCCTGCCGCTGCGCAACCGCGTGGTGATGGCACCGCTGACCCGCGCCCGCGCCGGGAGTGAGCGGGTGCCGAACGACCTGATGGTCGAGTATTACCTCCAGCGCGCCTCGGCCGGGCTGATCGTGGCGGAGGCGACCACGATCTCGGAGCAAGGCTTCGGCTGGATCGATTCCCCCGGCATCTACAACGACGAGCAAGTCGCCGGCTGGTCGAAAATCACCTCCGCTCTCCGCGAGCGCGGCACGCCCTTCTTCCTCCAGCTCTGGCATTGCGGCCGGGCCTCGCACAGCAGCTTCCACGGCGGCCAGCCCGCGGTGTCGGCTTCCGCGATTAAGATCAACGGCGAGTCTATCCACACACCCGCCGGCAAGCAGCCTTACGAGGTGCCGCGTGCGCTGGAAACCGCCGAAGTGGCGGCCGTGGTCGAGGACTACCGCCGCGCCGCCGAACGGGCGAAAGCCGCGGGCTTCGACGGCCTCGAAATCCACGCGGCCAACGGCTACCTGATCAACCAGTTCCTCGATTCCAAGACCAATCTCCGAACCGACGAGTACGGCGGCAGCGTCGAGAACCGCTTCCGCTTTCTCAAGCAAATCACCGAGGCCGTCCTCACCGTCTGGCCGGCCGACCGCGTCGGCGTGCGGCTCTCGCCGAACGGCAATTTCAACGACATGGGCGCGCCGGACTTCCGCGAGACCTTCACCTACGTTGCGACGCAGTTGAACGGCTACGGGCTGGCCTACCTGCACGTGGTGGACGGCCTTGCATTCGGGTTCCACGAGCAAGGCGAGCCGATGACACTGGCGGAGTTCCGCGCGGTGTTCGACGGACCGCTGATGGGCAATTGCGGCTACACGCAGGACAGCGCCGAGGAGTCGATCGCCGCCGGCCAGGCCGACCTCATCGCCTTCGGCCGGCCCTATCTGAGCAACCCGGATCTGGTCGAACGCTTCGCAAACGGCTGGGACCTCAACCCGCCCGCCGAGGTAACGGCCTGGTCGGCCCCGACCGCGGAGGGCTACACCGACTTTCCGTTCCATCCCGCAAGCTGAATCGCCCCGACCGCAGGCCTGATGAACCTAGAAGAGAAGTTGAGAGTTGAGAGTGGATGGTTGATAGCAGAAACAGAAGAGTAGACGTCGGAACGGAGCCTCATACTCCGGGTGAGCCCGCAATCCGGCGCAAGCCTCGTGTTCTGAACTATCAACAATCAACCACGGACTCTCAACTCGCCTTTTAGGATGAACCCGTCCTCCACCACCCCGTCCGATCTCGCGGGCATGGTCACCCAGCTCCACCGGCTCCTTGACGACCGGCCGGACTGCCCGACGCCGGACGAGATCCGCGAAGCCTGCAACGTCCTCTATTCCGCCAGCCTGCTGAAGGAGGAAGGCCGGCCGGTGCGGGCGCGGGTCATCCTCGCCCCGCCCGATGCCTTCGCCGCCGCCGACGGGCCGCCGGAAGGCATCCACGCGGTCCGCTTCACCACCCCGCACGCCTTCAGCGCGAACGAAATCAAGCGCCTCAGCCCGGCCGCCAGCTTCTTCCACTCGGTCGTCGCAATTTGGCCGGTCCGCGACCGCGGCTTCCGCATCTGGGGCATCCTCAACACCGGCCCCCGCTGGATGAACCTGGTCGCCGGCGGCCGCAAGACAACGGACGGGGATCTCCCCCACCCGGTTATCCATGTCCGCGATCCCGGCTGGCTGCTCTTCTATCAAGGCTACCAACTTCTCTCCGAATGGCGCGGCCGCGAGTTCCACGGGCCGCGGCTCGATGTCTTCCAATCGCCGATGCTCAACGCCCGCTTCCTCCATCTGCGCCGCGGCCTGGTGGAAGAAGTTTCCGAGTGCTGCCTGCCACCGACCCTGGGGATCGATGACTATGCGGAACTCTCCCACCTGATCTCGCTGCAGTTCGTCCGCCGCCTTGTCAACCTGGTCCGCGCCTGCGGCCACGGCGGCAGCCTCGTCATGCTGCCCGCCGGCGAGCCCGGGATCGAGGCCGCCGCGCGCTGGATCGACTGCAAATATTCCGCCGCTCCCGATGCCGCCGGCATGCGCTTCCGCCACCTCCTTCAAGCCATTATCCGCCGCGTCGGCGAACTCTGTCCCGCCGGTTCCACGTTGGAGCAGTCGTGGAATACCTTCCGCCACAGCAAGGACCCGGAGCTTGACCGCCTCGAAGAAGCATTCTTCGAGCTGGCGCGCTTTTTCTCCGATCTCATGCAAGTCGATGGCGCGCTGGTGCTCGACCAGCGGCTCCGCGTGATCGGCTTCGGCGGCGAGATCCGTGTCGACCGCAACGTCTTCCAAGTCAGCCAGGCCCACGACCTGTTAGGCGAGCGGCTCAGCGATTGGAACGTCCAGGCCGATGGTACCCGCCACCGCTCGGTCTACCGCCTGTGCTCCGTGGAACCGGCGGTCATCGGCTTCGTCATCTCGCAGGACAGCCAGGTCCGCATGATCGCGAACGTCGACGAGTCGGTGATCTTCTGGATGCACACCGTCGTCTGAGCTTTCCCCGTCACGGATGGAAAGGCCAGATCAGCGGGATCAGCAGGCAGGAAATGATCCAGCAGATGATGTTCAGCGGGATGCCGACGCGCAGGAAGTCAGAGAATTTGAAACCGCCCGGGCCATAGACCATCATGTGTGTCTGATAGCCCATCGGCAGCGCGAAGGCGGTGGAGGCTGCGACCGTGACCCCCATGACGAACGGCCAGTGGCTGACCCCCAGGCTGTGTGCCAGCGTCACCACGATCGGAACCATCATCACCGCGGTGGCGTTGTTCGAAAGCACTTCGGTCAGCAGCACGGTCAGCAGGAAGACCATCCACAACAGCACCAGTGGCAGCATCTCCGGGGGGACGAAGCCTTGTGCCATCGCCACCATCCCCTCCGCCAGCCATTTGGCCGTGCCGGTCGATTGCATGGCCATGCCCAGGCCTAACAGGCCGTAAAGCATCAGCAGCACCTGCCAGTCGATGCTCGCGTAAGCCTCGCGCGGCGTGACGATTTTCGACCAGAGCAGGACCAGCGCCCCGACCATCGCACTGTAGTGAATCGGGATCACCGGCAGCCAGGGCAGCACCCCGCCCTTCCCCCCCAGCACGTCGGTCAGCGTGGCGACCAGGACCACGCCGATGAGCACCGCCCACGAAACCCAGGCATGGTGCCTCGGCTTCTTGTTCTCGGGCGGCGCCGGGCTGTCCTCCGGGGAATCGGTCAGGATGAAATCGCGGGTGGCTTCCAGCGACTCGAGGTTGTTGAGCGCGGTGATCACCAGCAGCGTGTCGCCGATTTCCAGCGGAATCTCGGCGATCTGGTGGCTGATGTTCACCCCGTTGCGATGGACCGCGATGACCACGCTGTTGTAGTGCTGGCGGAAATCCGCCGCGGCCAGGGTCTGGCCGGCGAGCGAGGATTCGTCGCGGATGACCAGTTCGGTCACCACGCCATCCACCGTTGAAAGCAGGCTCGCCCCGATCTCCGTGCAGAGGTCCTCGGCCCTGCCCGCCTTGGCTCGGCGGCCGTGCAGGGCGACCAGGAAGCGGTCGTATTTCTCGATGCTCAGCGTGTTGAGCGCGTGCATTTCACGAGCCCCCTTTCGCCGGACTTCCATGATGTGGACGTGGCGCCCGCGGTCGAACAAAGGGGTGTCCTTCAGTGGCTTGCCGATCAGGGGAGAGTTCTCGCCGATCAGGACGTGGTAGAGCGGCGTCGAGCGGTCTTTGATTTCCAGGCTCCCGGAAATGGTCGTGCGCGACGGGATCAACTTCGGCCCGAACACGGTGAGGTAGATGATTCCGGCGATCGCCAAGGGTATCCCCACCGGAGCGAGCTGGAACATGGTCATCGGCTCCATCTTCAGGTCCTTCAAAGTGCCGTTGACCAGCAGGTTGGTGGAGGTGCCGATGAGCGTGCAGACGCCGCCGAGGATCGAGCAGTAGGAAAGTGGCATGAGTAACCGCGACGGCGCGATCTCCTTCGAGCGGGCGAAGCCCAGCGCCACCGGCAGCAGGATCGCCACGATCGCGGTATTGTTCATCCACGCGCTGAAAAAGCAGGTCAGCACCGAGAATCCCAAAATCGCCCAGCGGGTGTTGCTGGGCAGCCGGTCCCGCAGCACCCGGCCGATGTGATCGACCGCGCCGGAGGCTTCCAGAGCCCCTCCGATCACAAACAGCGCGGCGATCGCCAACGGTGCCTCGTTTTTGAACACCTCCGTCATTTTCGACGGATCGATCAGCCCCAGCGCCACCACGCCGCAGAGAACCGTCAGCGCGATCACATCCGGGGCGGCCCACTCGCGGATGAACGCGATCAGGGTCAGGGCGATCACCGCCAAGGTCAGGCCAATTTCAAGCGTCATGGGAAATGTCTCCCCGTGCGGGGGGTCAACCGCCACCGGCCATGCACCGTCCGGCCGGAAATGGCAAGCGTGGGGAAGGACATGGGTCGAATCGGAGATTGGGATAATTGGGAGATTGAGTGATCGGGGTTCAACAGCCAAGAATCCCCGCGGCGAACCAAAGACCTCCCAAGGACTCTTCCCTCAATTGCCCAATTCTCCGAATCTCCTAATTCCCAATGCCTTTTTTAGTTACCATCGGCCTCGAAGTCCACTGCCAGGTCAAAACCCGCACCAAGATGTTCTGCGCCTGCGAAACGTCCTTCGGCGGGGAACCGAACACCCGCACCTGCCCGGTCTGCCTCGGCCTGCCCGGCGCGCTGCCGGTCCTCAACCGCCATGCCATTGAGAAGACCCTGCTCGCCGGACTGCTCCTCGACTGCGGCTCGCCGGAAATCTCCCGCTGGGACCGCAAGAGCTACTTCTACCCGGACATGCCGAAGAATTTCCAGACGACGCAGATGGACTTTCCCCTCTGCATCGGCGGCGAGGTCCCGCTCTATGACCACTGCTACCCGACCGATGCCCGGAAATCGATCGCCCGCCCCGGCCAGAAGATCCGCCTCAACCGGATCCACCTCGAGGAGGACGTGGCCAAATCGACCCACCTTGGAAACTCTTCCCTGATCGACTTCAACCGCGCCGGCACCCCGCTGATGGAGATCGTCACCGAACCCGACCTCGAATCCGCCGAGGAAGCCGGGGCCTACCTCCGCTCGCTCCAGATGATCCTCCAACAAGGCGGGATCTCCGACGCCGACATGGAAAAAGGCCAGCTCCGCTGCGACGTGAACATTTCCCTGCGCCGCCAGACAAGCGACCCGCTCGGCTCCAAGGTCGAGTTGAAGAACCTCAACTCGATCTCCGCCGTCCGCCGCGCGATCCACCACGAGATCGAGCGCCAGACCGAAGAGTTGAATGCAGGCATCCCGCAGATCCAGTCGACCCGCCGCTGGGACGACGACCGCGGCGAAACCCAGCTCATGCGGACCAAGGAGGACGCCCACGACTACCGCTACTTCCCCTGCCCCGACCTGCTGCCCGTCGTCACCGGCCCGATCCTCGAAAAGATCCGCCCGATGCTCACCGAGCGCCCCCACGAGCGCTCCGCCCGCTACGAATCCGACTTCGGCGTCAGCGCCTACGACGCCTCCGTCCTCTCGTCCGACCTCCCACTAGCGCACTACTTCGAAGCCATCCTCTCCCCGGACAAGAGGGGCGCGGGCGGCTCGCCCGCAGCCCCTCTCCTCAACCCCAAAAAAACCGCCAACTTCCTCCTCAACACCCTCCTCGGCACCCTCAACGACCGCTCCACCTCCATTGCAGACTCCCCCCTCCCACCCGAAAAAACTGCTGCCCTGTTAGGCCTGGTCGAAGCCGGCACCCTCGCCCTCAGCCAGGCCAAGGAAGTCCTCGCCGTCCTGCTCGACACCCCGGAAAAAGACCCCGCGGCCGTCGCCAAAGACCTCGGCTTCGAACCCGCCGACGCCGGCGAGCTCGACGCCCTCTGCGATCAGGTCATCGCCGCCAACCCCGACAAGGTCGCCGAAATCCAGGCCGGCAACGACAAGCTCCTCAACTGGCTCACCGGCCAGGTCATGAAAGCCTCCACCAGCAAGCCGAACCCGAAGCAGGTGACGGATTTGTTGAGGGGAAAAATCACTTCATAGTGTTCGACATGGCAAACTACTGCACTCTTCGAGGCGAGTTTCATCTCCAAGACGGAGACAGCTTCGACTCGGTTATCGACAACGAAGCACTTCGCCGGGCGATCACGCGAACCGAAGATTGCGGCGGAGGGAATTGGGCCATCCAGCTTCAGTGGTCATGTGAAGGCCAGGAAGACGTCGCCGAGGGCGATCTTGAAGACGACATCTCGCCTCACTTCCGCGAACTGCTCAGCTTGGTAAACATCTACGGTGCGAAATTCGAATTTCAAATCGTGGTCGGCGAGCCCCATCCCGACCCCTTCAAGATCAAGCCTCAAACCGTCGCCATGATCGCGGTGCTCGGCGCATCAATTAGCGCTCGGACCGGATCGCGGTAAATCGTATGAATCTGGATTGAAAGGCCATGTCAGTGATCCGCCATCTCCCTGAGTTCGCCCATTCTCTCTTCCGCCGATTTGAAGACGAAGGGATCCCGCTGCTTCTCGCCGGAGGCTGGGCGGTCTGCTTCCATGGCCATTCGAGATCCACGCTCGACATCGATTGGATTTGCAGGCGCTCGCAGCATTCCGAAGCTTGCCAGCTTATGGAAAGGCTAGGTCTGGTGCGAATGAGCGAAGGCATGGCAACGCGATTCAAACACCGCAGCGACCCTTCGATTCCCTTTACCGATCTGATCTGGGTGGACGATGCGACATTCGCAACCATGGGGGAGTCGGCACGGGATTCTCCTCTGCCCTTGGTAGTGCTCATGCTGGGCCTCCGATCCTTGCTCGCGATGAAGCTCTTCGCATTGAAAGACGGCGAATCGAGGGATCACAAGGACTTGC
The DNA here is from genome assembly GCA_002304315.1 of Verrucomicrobiia bacterium Tous-C4TDCM. Lineage (GTDB taxonomy): Bacteria > Verrucomicrobiota > Verrucomicrobiia > Verrucomicrobiales > Akkermansiaceae > Haloferula. The sequence continues at coordinate 5,238 of NEUO01000091.1, read as the reverse complement.
TGGATATCAGAAGCCTTCTCCGCTACTCTCCCACCAAGATCGACGAGGACGAACTGCGGGCGATGTGCGAGCGTTACGCCGGCCCCGGGGCCTTTGAATTAATCAAGAGCCAACCATGAAAATCATCGAACTCAATCTACCCGACCTTTCGGACCACCCTGCCCCGCCCCAGGTGGATTTGGGAGTCTTTGAATCGTGGGTCAGGGGGGATGCCGCGACTCGGACCCGAGCCGCGATGTCGGACGAGGAGATCGTCGCCGACTTCATGAGAAACGAAGGCCGCATGAAGGAGTTCCGCTACGACGGCTGAAGGTTCCCTATCGGCCTCGGCTCGCATGATGAAAATTGTCATTCCGCTGCTCGTCGCCGTGATCTCCGCGTTCACTTCGATTGCTTCGAAGCATCCCGTCGACCAAGCGCCGGAACCGCCGAAATCCCGGGAAAATTGCCCGGTTCACGGGAAGTCGATGAACTGGGGCAAACTTCAGTCCGAGGATTGGACGATGCAGCCCGCAGGATTCATGGAGGCCCGCCGCAAGCGATTCCCCTTCAATGGCTGCTATTATCCTTCCTGCTGCGGGGGCGGCATCGGCGAAGATCGGGGCTTTGCTTGTCCCGATTGCGTTCGGGCCGCAGCTCGGTGGCACCCAAGCAAATGAACCCGCCGAAGCTTCTCTGAACTTCGATATTTGACGAACCCGGTTCGACATTCAACCTCGCCCCGTGCTCCACCACGGCGACTGCCTCCAGGTCCTCCCGACCCTCCCCGACGGCTCCATCGACCTCGTCGTCACCTCGCCGCCTTACAACCTCGGCATCAGCTACCGCTCCTTCGACGACACCGCCGGCCGCGGCGAGTTCCTCGAGTGGTGCCGCGCCTGGGCCACCGAGGTGAAACGCGTCCTCACCGACGACGGCTCGTTCTTCCTCAACGTCGGCGCGTCCCCGTCGAACCCGCTGCTGCCGCACCAGATCGTGATCGCTTTCACGGAAGGCCCGGACGCGCTGTTCACCCTCCAGAACACCTTCCACTGGATCAAGTCGATCACCGTCGAAACCCGCCGCGGCGAGCAGGTCAGCGCCGGGCATTTCAAGCCGATCAACTCGCAGCGCTACGTCAACGACTGCCACGAATACGTCTTCCACCTGACGAAGTCCGGCACCGTGAAGCTCGACCGCCGCGCCGGCGGGGTGCCGTATCAGGACAAGTCGAACATCGCCCGCTGGGGCCACACCGGCGGCGTCGACCGCCGTTGCCGCGGCAACACCTGGTTCATCCCCTACGACACCATCCTGTCGCGGGAGAAAGAACGCCCCCACCCCGCCAGCTTCCCGATCGCGCTGGTCGAGCAGTGCATTCTTCTCCACGGCAAGGGTCCGGCAACCCGACTGCTCGATCCCTTCCTCGGCATCGGTACCTCCGCCGTCGCGGCGAAGCGTCAGGGCATCGCGGAGTTCACCGGGATCGAGCTCGACGACTACTACCTCTCCGTCGCCCGCAACCGCCTCGAGGATCCGGCGACCGAGCCTGAGTTGTTCTGAGCAATTTTCCGCTCAAGATAGCGATAATCGCGCTTCTTTGAGCGACATTCCGCTCATTTGAAAAACTGCGACCTTGCCATCGAGCAAAATCTCGCTCAAATTACCGGCATCCGCCCTTCTTTGCGCGGCTTTCCACTCACCATGCTCGACCTCCTCTCCAACACCCAGATTGAGATCGAACTCGGCAAACGCCTCCGCGACGAGCGCTTGGAGCGAAATCTCACCCAGGAAGAAGTCGCCGGTCGCAGCGGCCTTTCGCGCCGCACCATCACCGCCATCGAAAACGGGGAAGGCTCCAGCCTCTCGAGCTTGATCACCCTGCTGCGCGGGCTCGGGGCGCTGCCCACCTTGGAAAACTTTCTGCCCCCCCGCGGCCCCAGCCCGATCGCCCTGTCGCGCCTCCGGGAAGAACCGGTCCGCTACCACGCTTCCAAGCCGCGCCAGCCCCCCGCCGCCACGCCTTGGAAATGGGGCGATGAACGCTGAGCCGCCATGACCACCGCCGACGTCCGCCTTTACGACACGATCATCGGCGCGATCACCTGGGATCCGCTGCTTGAGCTGGGGATCTTCGAATACGAGCCGGACTTCCTGCGCAGCGGGATCGAGGTCTCGCCGGTAATGATGCCGCTCGGCGCGGGGCAGTTCAGCTTTGCCAATCTGCCGCGGGAGACCTTCAAGGGCCTGCCCGGACTGCTGGCGGATTCGCTGCCGGACAAGTTCGGCAACCTGCTGATCGACCAATGGCTGGCCAGCCAAGGCCGAACGCCGCAGTCCTTCCACCCGGTCGAGCGCCTCTGCTACCTCGGCAGCCGGGCGATGGGCGCACTGGAATTCCAGCCCGCGATGATGACCGACGCGCCGTCGATGCGACTGGAGATCGATGCACTGGTCGCCCTAGCGAACGACGCGCTGGACTCGCGGAAAGGCCTCCGTGTCTCGCTCGACCGCCCGCCCGAAGCCCTCGCCACCATCCTCCAGGTCGGCACCTCGGCCGGCGGCGCGCGGGCCAAGGCGGTGATCGACTGGAACCCAGCGACCGGCGAGATCCGCTCCGGCCAGGTGCCGATGGCGGATGGCTTCGAGCCCTGGCTGTTGAAGTTCGACGGCGTCTCCGGCAACCGCGACAAGGAACTCGCCGACCCGACCGGCTACGGCCGGATCGAGTATGCCTACCACCTGATGGCGCGGCAGGCGGGCATCGAGATGAGCGACTGCCATTTGTTAGAGGAAAACGGCCGCGCCCATTTCATGACCCGCCGCTTCGACCGCGATCCCGGCAAGATTCACATCCAGAGCCTCTGCGCGCTCGGCCACTTCGATTTCAACCGCGCCGGTGCCTATTCCTACGAGCAGGCTTTCCAGCTCGCCCGCCGCCTTTCACTGCCCCACGGCGAGTTCGCCGAACTCTTCCGCCGCGCGGTCTTCAACATCGTCGCACGCAACCAGGACGATCACACCAAGAACCTCGCCTTTCGGATGACCCGCCGCGGCGACTGGCATCTCGCCCCCGCCTTCGACCTGACCTTTGCCTACAATCCCGACGGGGCCTGGACCCACCGGCACCAGATGACCCTTGCCGGCAAACGCGAGGATTTCACCCGCGCCGACCTCCTCGCCGCCGCGGTCTCGGCCGATCTCAAGCCGCGGCTCGCCCGCGAGATCCTTCAGCAGGTGCACGAAGCCGTCGCCACCTGGCCGGAACACGCCGCACGGGCCGCCGTCGCCCCTGCATGGATCTCTCAGGTCCAATCGCATCTCCGGCTCGACCTCGGAAATTAGCGTTTGGAATTCCGCCGGACCGCTCCCTACCCTGCGCCGTGCCAGAGCCGGAACACGTCGAGATCCAGGAAGAGTTCATCAAGGTCGAGTCCATCTTCGTCCGCCATCGCAACGCCCTCGTGCTCCGCGCGAAATTCGCGCCGATCTACACCGACTACTACCTGCACCTGATGCAGCACGGGATCCGCCACTCCGCGGAGCTTGACCAGATGCTGAAGGACTTCCTCGCCGGCATCACCCTCCACGCCGTCGCCCGGCCCTGGGCGGAAACCATCGCTTGGACGGTCAATCTCCGCGCCCCGCGGGTCAACGTCTTCGTCACCGCCGGCTCGCTGCTCGAAGCCGTGACCGGCCGCCTCTTCACCGAGGACGTCCGCGAGCCCGACCGGAACTACTTCTACTCCCAGGTCACCGCCAACCACCAGGCCGAGCCCCGGCTTTCCACGCTGGAAGTCGACGACCGCGACCCGCTGCACTGGGTCGAGCAGTACTACGCCCAGTCCGAGCAGCGTCCCGCCCGGATTTTCCGCCACGACGACGAGTTGTTCTCCCTCGTCACCGCCCAGCCCGACTGCGACGAGGCCTGGCTGGCCGCGCTCGATGCCGACGCCGCCGAACGGATCCAGGAAACCGAGGAGACCACCCTCTTAGAGACCCGCCGCTTCCGCTTCCACTGCGGCTGCGACCTCGGGCGAATCCTGCCCATTCTCGGCTCCTGGCGGGAAAAGCCCGACATGCTGTTCGAAGGCGCCGACGTCATCACCGTCCAGTGCCCCCGCTGCGCCGCACGCTACGAGGTGACGCGGGATATGATTTGAGGAGGCATGGAATCGCCGAGTCCAGAGCATCCGGAGCCCCGCCCGATCGACCGGACCTCGCTCTCGGACGCCCAGAAGAAGAGTTTTCAGGAGACCGTCGATCAGGCACGCGAAGAAGAGGTCGCGAGGCGGCAGTCCATGCCGACCAAGCTGCTCGGCTGGATGCTGATCGTGACACTTGGTTTTGATATTGCTTCCGCATTCTCAGGCGCCGACGTCAGCTTGGGCGGCATCATCTTCTTCCTTCCCGGCATCGCTGTCCTCCGCGGCTCACAAGCCGCACTGCGATCATCGACGTTCTTGCTGATTCTTCTGGCAGCCGTCGGCTGGACCCAGATCGCCCTGACCTTTGCATCAGTGCGACCTCTCGAGATCGGAGGATCCTGGTTCGGCTATGGACAATTGAAGTTCTGGAGCCTGGGAATCTGCCCGAATGTCTATTTCACCACAGCCGCGATCCTGGCATTCAGCGCCTTTCGCAAGCGGGAGATTTCATTTGGGTCGCCGATGGTGAAGAAATCCGGATGCGTCGTTGCCGTGATCTTTCTCCCCAGTGGTGTGCAGGAGGCATTCGACTTGAGTCAGAACCGGGCATTGAAAAAGTCGTTTACCCGGGAGATCCAGGCGGCCCGCTTGCTGGCGGAACATCGTAGCCGACCGCCTGGCACGACTTCGATCACCGACTGGATTCGGACATTCGCCCCCATGGAAAATGTGAGCAAAGTCAGTTGGATGACTTCTCCCGGTGGATCCAACAGGACTTACGACCGTGAATCACGTCTCGGCGCATCGCATTCCAGCGGCCGCGTCCAGCGCTATTCCGAATGGCTCCGGCTCCCCTCTAGTGAGTGGGGAAAACTTGAGTTGGAGCTCATACTGCCCGAAGCTCCCTGAACATGCTCCGCAACTTCCACCACCTCGACTTCGCCGATCTCCCCGCCCTCGTCGCTGCGAAGGAAGCGGCCGGACTGCGGATCTCGCTGTGCATTCCCACACTCAACGAAGAAGGCACCATCGCCCGCGTCGTCTCGGTGCTGAAGGCCGAACTTTTTGACCGCCACCGCCTCCTCGACGAGGTGGTGGTCATCGACTCCGG
>NEUO01000090.1 GCA_002304315.1 Verrucomicrobiia bacterium Tous-C4TDCM | reverse complement strand
CGTCACCGGCGAGATCCGCAACGCGATCAACATGCCCTCGCTCGACGCCGCCGCCCTTGCCGCCGTCGGCCCCTACCTCGATCTCGCCCGCGCCCTCGGCAAGCTCCTCGCCAAGCTCGGCCCCGACAATCCCGACTCGCTGCGCGTCTCCTACCACGGCCCGATTTCCAAGAAAGACACCGGCCTGGTCTCCCGCAGCGTCCTCACCGCCCTGCTCGAAGCCTCGCGGCCCGACGGCCAGGTCAACATCGTCAACGCCCCCGCCATCGCAAGCCAGCTCGGGCTCGATCTCGTCGAGTCGGTCATCAATGCCAAGACCGAATACAACGAACTGCTCGTCGCCGAATTGAGCAAGGGCGACGAGCGCTACCGGGTCGCCGGCACGATCATCGGCCGCTCGCCGCGGATCGTCGAAATGGACCGCCTCTACGTCGACACCAACATCTCCGGCAACTTCCTGATCGTCCGCAATGACGACCGCCCCGGCATCGTCGGCGCCCTCGGCACCCTCCTCGGCAATGCGAACCAGAACATCGCGAACCTCTCGCTGGCCCGCAACAAGTCGCTCGGCGTCGCCCTCACCATCATCGAGCTCGACGATCCGCTCTCGGCCGAACTGATGACCGCCATCCGCGCCATCCCCGGCGTGCTGTCAGCCACTGGAGTCACGCTCTGAGGAAAATTCCCAGTCGCGCCACCCCGTAACCACCACGTATTTACGAGCCCCTTGGCACTTGGAACTTTTTTACTTGGAACTTTCCCCCAGCGCCACTTTCCCGTTGCCAAGCCCCCGCCCCACTTCCTAAGTTCCCTTCAGCACATGAAAAACCTCGTCGTTCTCACCGCCATGCTCGCCCTCGGCAGTATCGCTTCCGCTGATATCCAGGCTCCTCCCGGATCGACCTACACGGCGACCCGCAAGCTCGGACGCGGCCTCAGCAACATCCTCTACGGGTTCATTGAAATTCCGGAGCAGATGGTCCGCAAGACCGACGACCACGGCCGAAAGGCAGGCTGGTCCTACGGCATGGTCGATGGCACCAACCGCGCCCTCAAGCGCCTCGGTTACGGTTTCTACGAAGTCTTCACCTTCACCTGCCCGACCTACCGCGGCACCTTCAAGCCTCCCTACGAGCGCTGCGGCGAAGACAACCGGATCCAGATGAATCCGTCCGACGGCCTCTCCGAGTTCCCGCCGGAACTCGGCGCGGAGTCCTACTTCTACCACGCCCGCACTCAGGGCTGGTAAGACCGACCTCTGAATTTTTCATCCCGGCAGCGGAGAAATCCCTGCCGGGATTTTTTTGTCAACTTTTGGCGACTCTGAACGTTCCTAACAACCGATGCGTTCCCTGATCCTCACGTTCCTGATTTCCTCCGCCGCCCTCCTTCACGCGGAGTCCCGGACTTGGAAGAGCTCCGATGGCACGCAGTCGTTCACCGGAGACTACGTAACCCATGATGCGAAGCGCGTCACCATCCGCCGCGCCGACGGCCGGGTCTTCACGCTGGAACTCACGAAACTGCACGAGGCCGACAAATCCTGGCTCTCCACGAAACAGGTCCCCGGCCGCAAGGATGCCGAACCTTTGCCCGATCCCAATGCGGTCTTCGATACCCTTTGCTTCGGTGACCCCCGGGCCGACGTGGCCAAGAAGCTCAAGGAGAGCAAGATCGTCGAAGCCGGTCTCGACGAGACCTTCCTCGGCCGCGTCGGACTCAATGGCACCTACCGCACCCGCAAGCAGATCGGCGGTCTTCATTGCGAACTTTACTTCGACTGGTCCGCCGGGGGCAATCTGACCGAAGTCTCGCTCCAGACCCAGGGCGTCGACCGCACCGCCTACGCCGGCCGCCTCAAGGGCAACTGGTCCGAACTCGCGGATCTCCTCACCATGCTCCACGGAAAGCCCTTGCAGCACGCCGATTTCCCACCCATCGGCGAACTCCAGGACGACCTTTTCCTCGCCTCCCACCTCTGGCGCCTCGAAGGCGGCGGCTCAGCCCTGCTGGGCACCTCGATGCAAGGCGGAAAATTCCTCGTTGTCGTCCGTTTCACCCAGGAGCGGATCAATCCGGTCACCGTGCCCTGATCGCAAGCGCCGCCGGCCCTGTCCATGGACTGCGGCGGCCCGCTGCCGCTTTCGCTCCGTCAGCCTGCTGACGAGCCAAGCCCCTCATTCCACCGCTTTCACCTTCCCCGGCAGCAGCTTCGCTGCCACCAGGAAGCCCACGCCGACCGCGACCATGAACAGAGAAAGGAACTGCCCGCTGGTCATCGTCCCGCCCAGCACCAGCTCCGAATCCGGCTCACGGAACTGCTCCGCGAAAATCCGGAACACCGCGTAGAGCACGAAGAACAAGCCGGTCAAAATCCCGACCGGAGCCTGCGGAAAGCGAACCCGCACCCACCACAGGATCGCGAATAAGACGCCCCCCTCCAGCAGCCCCTCGTAGAGCTGCGAAGGATGCCGCGGCAGCAGGAAGGGCTCAATCGCCTTCGATACCACCTCGTCGTCGCGCTGCACCGCCAGCATCCGCTCGAACAAGGCCCCGCCGTTGAGCCGGTCCTCCTGCCACATCTGAAAAGGCTCACGCACCTTCTCCGACGCATCCGCCGCCGCCTGCATGGCCGCCGGGAAATCCACCCCCTCCGCCTTCTCCTGCTCCACCAGGGTCCGCGGGAACTTCACCGCCCACGCCACCCCGTCCGCCGGCCTTCCGTAGAGCTCGCCGTTGATGAAATTCGCCATCCGCCCGAACAGCAGCCCCAGCGGCGATACCACGCAGAGCCCGTCTCCCAGCCCGCGCCACGAGACGCCCTTCTTCTTCGCGTAAACCCAGGTGAAAATCAGCAGCCCCAGGATTCCGCCGTGGCTCGCCATCCCGCCCTCCCACACGCGGAACAGCATCAGGGGATCCTCGTTGACCCAGCTCCAGCCGTGCTCCTTCGGGTAATAGTAGAGCATGTAGCCCATCCTCCCCCCGATGAAGACCCCGAAAATCGCCGCCGCCGCGATGAAATCCCCCGCCGCGCCCGCCGGCAGCACCCACAGCTTGCGCTTCGCCAGCACGTTCAGCAGCCACGCCCCGACCACGAAGGCCCCGAGATAGGCCAGCCCGTACCAACGGAGCTGGATCGCGTCGGTGAAGCGTACCAACACCGGATTCAAATCATGCACATACATCCCGAACACGCGGCGCACCTCACACCATTCCCCCGCCGCGTGCAACCCGCACCCTCTCCGGTTCGAAATTCGATGTTCGGCGTCCGATGTTCGATGTTCCGCCTTTTCACCCCCCCGCCTCCATGCTGTCCTCCCGCCGCATGAAAATCGTCGTCGCCTACTCCGGAGGTCTGGATACCTCCGTGCTCCTTCTCTGGCTCAAGGAAAAGTACAACGCTGAAATCATCGCCTACTGCGCCGACGTCGGCCAAGGCGACGAACTCGACGGCCTCGAAGAAAAGGCCCTCACCACCGGCGCGTCGAAATGCTTCATCGGCGACCTCAAGGAGGACTTTGCCGCCAACTACATCTTCCCGATGATCCAGGCTGGCGCGATCTATGAAGGCCGCTACCTGCTCGGCACCTCGATCGCCCGTCCCTGCATCGCCAAGGGCATGCTCGACGTCGCCCTCGCCGAAGGGGCCGACGCGATCGCCCACGGTGCCACCGGCAAGGGCAACGACCAGGTCCGCTTCGAACTCTCCGCCGCCTCGCTCGCGCCGAACGTCAAGTGCATCGCCCCCTGGCGCGACGCCTCGTTCCGCGAGCAGTTCCCCGGCCGTGCCGAAATGATCGCCTTCGCCGAGGCCAAGAACATCCCGATCAAGGCCTCGATGAAGAAGCCCTACTCGATGGACCGCAACCTCCTCCACATCTCCTTCGAAGCCGGCATGCTCGAAGACCCGTGGTACGACGCCACCACCCCGGCCGACCGCGAGATGTATGTCCTCTCCGTCGCTCCCGAGGATGCCCCGGATGTTCCGGAATACGTCGAGATTCTCTTCGAAAAGGGCAACGCCATCGGCATCAAGCACGATAACCTCGCCGCCCTCGTCGCCGAACTCGGCGACGTGAAATCCAACGGCCAGCAGGACGGCTACAGCCTCTTCACCCCTTACGGCATCATGCGCGTCCTCAACCTGCTCGGCGGCCGCAACGGCGTCGGCCGGGTCGACATCGTCGAGAACCGCTTCGTCGGCATGAAGTCACGCGGCGTTTATGAAACCCCCGGCGGCACCATCCTCCTCGCCGCCCACCGCGACCTCGAAGCGCTGACCGTCGACCGCGAGGCGATGTTCATCCGCGACGGCCTGATCCCGAAGTATGCCCAGCTCGTGTACAACGGCTTCTGGTTCGCCCCGGAGCGCGAGGCGATCCAGGCTCTCGTCACCGAGACCCAAAAGACCGTCTCCGGCGAGGTCCGCGTGAAGCTTTACAAGGGCAACGTCATGAACGCCGGCCGCAAGAGCCCGCACAGCCTCTACTCCGAAGCCATCGCCACCATGGAAGGCGGCCAGGAAGCGGCCTACAACCAGGACGACGCCACCGGCTTCATCGCCCTCAACGCCCTCCGCCTCAAAGCCAGCGCCCGCCAGGTCAAGTAAGCCTGAAGGGGAAGTTGAGAGTTGAAAGTGGATGGTTGATGGTTAATTCAGAGGAGTTTGCGTCGAGGTTTCACCTCACTCCCCGTCTGAACTATCAACAATCAACCATAGACACTCAACTCGGTTTTCTGGACAAGGAGCTGCGTCGCTTCCGGCGTCGAAAGACTCACAGCAAACGGACATCGAGCCCCGGCTCGATGTCCGTTTCTTTTGCCAGCCACCCCGCCAACCGCCCCGCCACCCCCGGCGCGTAGAGCGACCCCTTCGACCCCAGCCCGTTGAACACAATCCGCCCTTCCTCCAGCGGCCCGATCACCGGCTGGCTCTTCCGCACGATCGGCCGCACCCCCGCTTCGTGATCGACCACTTCGAAATCCGCACCGCCTAACAGCCGCGCGATCTCCTCCACCCGCGCCCGCCCCACCGGCGTCGGCTCCCCATCCAGCCGGTCCCAGACATAAGTCGAGCCCGCCTTGAACACCCCGTCCCCCAGCGGCACCAGCCACCCGCCGCCGCCGATCAAGATCCGGTCAGCCCGCCAGCCCGGAGCCCGCAGCGTCAGGATCTCCCCCTTCGCGCAGCGATGCCCCCCCAGCCGCCCCGCAATCAACCCCACCGCGCCCTCGCACAGCACCGTGGCTGCGGCATCCCCCCCCGTAGCTGGCGCGTCTCGCGCCAGTCCGTTTTGGAGGCGTCTCGCCTCCAAAAAGTATTCCCGAGTCCCCTCACAAAACTCCCGCGTCGCCACCCGCCCGCCGCCCTTCAACACAACCGCCGCCCGCCAGCCCGGTACGTCTTCCTCCACCGCCACGATCCACGGCCGCGCCTCCTCCAGCTTCCCTTCGACCTTCGCCCATTCCTTCTCCCCCACCAGCCGCCACACCGGCAGCGGGAACCACAGCGTCTTCCCTAACAGCCCGCCGACCCGTGCATAAAATGCCTCCGCCTCCGGCAAGAACTCCGCCAGCCGCCAGCTCACGCTGAAGTTCTTCCCCGTGACCGGATTCACCAAGCCCGCCGCCACCCGCGACGCACTCCCCGGCCGATCATCGTCCTCCCAGGTAAAGTCCTCCCCGCGGAAATGCCGCTGCCACGCCAGGCAGCACCCCGCCAGGCCCATGCCGGTAATGTGGATCGATTCGCTGATGGCCGATCTTCCCTGCTCCACCAGCCGAAAGCAATCGCCGGAGGTAGGATCCGACGGCCCTGCTCCTCCGCCAGAACAGCGGAGGACCGTTCGACCGCCGATCCAAGGCCCCTCTCGGCTTGTTATCTTTCATCACCTACGTACGGACCACGATCCGCGACATCCCGCTGACCACCTATCATATAAAGAGCGGTGCCATTTCTGTCGCCGGCAGCAGCCCCGATGACGGGACGGCGAGTCGGGGTGAAGGTCCGTCGACGTGACGCGGTGTAATCCCCAATATCAACTGCTCCGCCACGCCTCACGGGCCGGTGCCGAGCGAGGCCTGAATCGCCTGCAACACCTGGGCCGGGCTGGCTCCGAGCAGGCCGATGCGGAAGCCGGACTTCTTCAGTTCCTTGGAGGCCCAGCCATTGACCACCAGCAGCGTGATCAGCCCGACGAGAGGGATAAGCGAAAGGACTCCGACAATCACGGCCGAGGTGGTGCCTTTCAGCCGGTAGGCGAGCTGCACCACACTTACTAGGCCCGCAATCACAATCAGGATGGCGGCGATGCCAAAGAAGATGACCGTGAATTCAGGCCCGCCGAAGAGCATCGAGAAAACCACCAGGCCCATATAGCCCAACACGCAGAGCATGACACGGCGCTGGGAAACGGCGATGCGGTGGAGTCGCTGGAGATCAGCGGCGGTCCGCGGAATTTCTGTCGGAGCACTGACAGGTGGGGCGTAGGGATTGTCCATCTCATCATGATGATATGGCAAACGCTCGCCTAGGCGCAAGTCAGCGGAAACCCTACTCCCACTCCGCCAGCGGGAACCTCAGGAAGTACATCGTGCTCTTCCCCTCGTAAATGACCCCGAGATGGGAATCACCCGCCAGCGCGAGGCAGGAGTAGCCGAAACAGCCGCGCGAGTCGTAAAGCCGGCGATGCTTCTCCGGCCACGTCATGCCTTGGTCGAGGGACCGCTTCACCGTCATCGAATGACGGCCGTGGGTCACGTCGGGATTCGAGAACCACAGCGAACCCTTCCACTCTAACAGGCTCGCCATGCACACCGGCTCCCGCAACGCCTTGCGGTCGGTGGGATGGAGTTGCCAGGTCTTTCCCAGATCCTTTGTCACCGCCACCGTCCGGGACCCGCCGCGGTTGTCGCGGGCGTTGATCATGATCGAGCCGTCGGCCAGCTCCGCGACCTGTGCTTCGGTCGTATCGCTCTTCACGCCGGTGCCGGGTTGCCACGTCTTGCCGTGATCCTTGGAGAAGATCAGCGTCGACCACGGATTGCCGTCCGCCGCGCGGTACTGGGCGGGGAAGACCAGCGTGCCGTCCTTCAGCGCGATGCCCATGCCGGGGCCGTTGAAGAACAAGCGCTGCGCCGGATCCTTAACCTGCGAGGTGATGTTTACCGGCTCCGACCAGGTCTTCCCGTCATCATCGCTGTAGCCGAGCATGAGCTGCCCGGTCTCTTCCGGCGTCATGCCCGGGCCTGAGCCATTCCAGGCGCGATTGCCGTGGCTCCACAACGCGGCGATCCAGATCCGGCCGTTGCTGGGATCGACGAGGATCGAGGGATCACCCACGCCGTCAAAGCCGTGCTTCGGATCATTGCCCATGTCCATCGCCACCTGCATCGGTTCCCAGCTCTGCCCGCCGTCGGTGCTGCGGGAGACGCCGACGTCGATGTTCGCCGGCAAGTCGCCCGCATGGCCGTAGCGGATGTCATAGACCGCGATCAACGTGCCCGCCTTGCTCCGCACCAGACCCGGGATCCGGTACGACTTCGACCCGTCGTCGCCCGGCACGCGAACCGCGTAGCCGATCCGCTGTGCGCCCTCCGGCGAAGCGACCGCCGGCTCCAGCAACTTGCCACCGGCTTTCACGCGGAACACCGAAGCATCAATTCGCCCGTTGATCGAGGCGCTCTCTTTCAAGACCGGCGACACCCAAAACCAGTGCTCCCCGGCGGGCAGCGGGTGCTTCACGGAGAGCGAGATCTTCTCCGCCGCCTTCGTCCCCTCCCCGACCACCGCTCCAGGTTCCGCGGCGGGATCGGCGCTGCCGGCGTGAATCCGGAACGAGGCGATGTCCTCCAGCCGCGTCGTCCCGCCGAAGCCGAGCTCGATCCCTTCCAGCATCACTTCGCCCTCGCTGCCCTCGACCGCCACCTTGAAGCCCAGCACCGGATTGAAGTCCTCCCGGATGAACGCCGGACACACCGGCTGCACCGTTTCCACCGAGGTCGCCCGCGCCGGGCCCGGCCGGAGGACCGTCACGTCATCTAACAAAAGCCCCGCCTCAGCCGGTGCGGTCACCCGGAAGCGGAGCTCGCGCGTCCCCTCTGGCAGCACCGCCCGCAGCTCTGTTAGAAAACCGCCGACCTTCACCGTGGCGGAGGCATTGAGCACCTCGTTCCAGCCGTCCTTGCCCTTGGCCTCGATCCGGAAATGGAAGGGCCCGCGCTTCGTCCAGCGCTCGGCCTGCATCACCAGCACCGTGCCCTTCTCCGCGGCGGCCGGCAACGCGAGCACCACCTGACGCTCGCCCTCCCCCGCGATCCGCAGGCACTGCTTGCCGCTCTTCCCGAGGCCCGCGTGAACTCCGGCATGGCCCTCGTCCGCCGACCAGCGGCCGACGATGCTTTCCAGCACGGTGAAGGGCCCGGCGGCGGGCGACTCGAAGGACTCGGCGAGCGCCGCGGCACTGCCTAACAGGACACTGGTCAGGGGACGGATCATCGTTTCGGGATTCAGTTCGGAGCTATAGCGCAGGCCGGCGGTGTCGCCCACCGGAATGAAAGTGAACATCCACTTCCAGTCGCTCCTGCGATGCGGGATTTTCAGCAACACCTCGTTCCAGCCTTTCTTCAACCGGATCTTCGACGGCTCGCGGAAAAAGTAATCCTCATTGGTGAAGGGGGTCTCATTGTCCTTCACCAGCGGCGCGGCATTCTCCCAGACCGGCGGTGCGACGAGGCTGCCGTTCACCCGGATCCACGGCTTCTTGTCATGCCACTCGCCCTGCCGGAAAGTGAAGGCCCCGCGGCGGTCGGAGCGCGAGGAGCCGTGGAAGCCGATCCACACCGGCATCTCCTGGTCCTTCGGCGACCACACGTGGGTCAGCGCGTAGCAAGTCCCCTCGGCCTCCTGGACCGGCGCGCCGAAGCCGAAGAAGTGCTTCAGGTAAACCGTCGCCGCGCCGAAGCCGCGGCCCATCCAGCGGTAGCTCTTGCCGTCGATCTCGTAGAAATCTCGTAGTTCGCTCTCCACCGGGAATTCCTTCGCCACGTCGCCACCGTGCGGGAAAGGCCCGATGATCCGCCAGCGCAGGTCGGTCTGCTTGAAATAGGGAAACTCCTTGCCGCGGAAGTAGCGCTCCTTGTGAGCGAGCAAGCGCGCCTCGAACTCCACGAACTTCTCCCGCTCCGGCGTGCCCGGCGCGGGAAGATTCGCCCAGAATTGCTCGCGGTCGTCCTTCTCCACCCCGCGCCACATCGACTCGGCGTAGGTCACCATCCCCGGATAGACCGGGTTCTGGCGGAGCTGGTCGCGCTCGCTTTCAATCCGGATGTCCGGCCACGAACACAGGATCCCGCCGAGCGCCCGCGCGTCGCCATGCGGCTGGCGACAGGACTGTTGGAACAGGAACGTCGAGACCACCTCGAAGGGGTCCATGTGGTTGAGGTAGGTCGAGCGGCAGTCGATGAACGGATTCTCCGGCAGCGGATTCGCCCGCGCCCAGAGCTGGGTGATCCGCTTCTTGTCCGCCGGATCTTCCAAGCCCTTCCGCCAGCCGATCACTTCGCGGCCGAGGCTGCGGACGTGGGCAGACATTTCCGGCAGCCAGCTCGCGTCGACGTGCTCGCCTTTTTCACGAATCTCATCCGTGCCGAGGTGGATCGATGGCATTTCCACCGGCGAGGCCAACGAGGCGAGCTCGCTCAGCAGTTCCTTGAGGATCTTCCGGCTCTCCGGCGAGTTCATGGAGGCGATCCCGAGCGACTTCCGCAGCGACTCGCTGTGACCCGGAATGTCCATCTCGGGGATCAGCGTGATCCCGCGCTCCCGGCAAAACTCCACCAGCTCGCGGAACTCACGATGGGTGTAGTACTTCCCCGGCTGCCGGGTCATCGACGAGGTGACCGCGGGATGCACCTTGCTCTCCAGCCGCCAGCCCGGGTTGTCGGTGAAGTGGAAATGGAAGACGTTCAGCTTGTATCGCGCCATCACGTCGATCTGCTCCTTGAGCAGCTCCGGCGGCTGGTAATTGCGGCCGGTATCCAGCATGAAGCCGCGCACCGGGAAGGCCGGCCAGTCGGCGATCATCACCCGGGGCAACTCCACCTTGTCGCCGTTTTTCCTAAGCAGTTGCCGCAGCGTTTCCGCGGCATGGATCATCCCCACCCGGTCCGCGGCCGTGACCACGACCTTCTCCGCACCGACCTCCAGGCGATACGCACCGGCGGATCCATGCGGATTCTTCACCTCGCCCCTTCTCAGCTCGATCCCCGCCCCGACCGCGTTGAGCCGCGGCTTGAGCCCGGCTTCGGCCAGCACCGCGAGCAGACGGGCCGCGTCGGCATCGTCCGCCGTGGCGACCCCGATCTCGTCGGTTAGAACCAGACGCCCTTCCCCTTCCGCCACTTCCCGCGGCAGCGGGATCAACGCGGGCAGCGCTGCCGCCAAGGGCAGGCATCCGAGGAACAGGCAGACGAGAATCGATCGCACACCGCCACAATGGCAACTCCCGGCTGGCCCTGCAGAACCTCCAAGACCGGTTGGTTCCACCGACCAGTCAACCCTCCTGCTTGAGGCACTCACCACGACCCCTACCGCGCCCTCGCCTTCAACACCGCCTCTCCCAGCCGCATCCCTACCGGCCGCTTGTCCGGCGGATGGACGTCCGGACTTTCCCAGCCCAAGTCGGCGGTCACCACCAGATGCACGCCGCTCAGACCGCGCGCAACGTCCGCCTGGTCCTTGCGATAAGCCGGCCAGTGCTTGCGCAGCGGATCGTTCCCGCCGATCCGCGGGAGCTGGACCAGGAAAAACGGCAGCTTCTCCTGCCGCAGCTCTTTTCGCCAACCGCTCACCAGATCGGAAATCAGCCGCCGGTTCCACGCGTCGTCGTCGATCTCCGCGTTCGTCTCACCCTGGTACCACAGCACGCCGTCGAAAGGGAATCCCGCCCAAACGCGCACGCCGGACTCGAACAAGAAGCCCGGCTTGAACGGATGGCTGGCCTCGGGATGGGCGCCCAGGTTCTTCCGAGCCCGACCCCGCGCCCACGCGCTGACCCGCGGTGACTCCAGCCAACGTTCGTCGAGCAAGTCCGCATACTCCCGCCGCGCCGCGAGCACCGACGACGCCAGCCAAGCCTCGGTGCCGGATCCGCCGACCGCGTTTTCGACCAGTCCGACCGGCACCCCGTCCTTCAAATGGACCGCCTTCCCCGCCCACCAAGCCACCGCCGAAAACGCCGCCGCGGATTTCTCCGATGACCTTTCCCACGAACCCGTGAAGTGGTCAAACGGGTTCAATCGGGCAACCGTCGCCGCGTCGTAAACCCTCGGGTCGGTCGGCGCGCCGGTCAGGTTGAACAAACGGATCGCCGGGAACTTCCCTGCCGTCCGGGCTTCCTCGATTCCCCCCGTCGCCCGGCTCAAGGGGAAGTCCATGTTCGACTGCCCGGAACAGAGAAAAACCCGGCCGACCAGCACGTCATCGAGCACCACCTTCGCCCGGCCGGCTGTCACCGACAAAGTCCTGCCTTTCGCCGAGGCAGGCATGGCCGGTAGCACCACCTGCCAGCGGCCATCCCGATCCGCTAGCACGCTGGCGGATTCCCCCGCGAAGGCAACCGTGACCTCCTCACCCGGCATCGCGCCGCCCCACACCGGCACTGGCTTCGCCATCGGCAGCACCATGTGCGATGCGAAAGGCCGTGCGAGAGCCACTCCACCCGCAATCACAGCGGCTCCGGGACTAACCAGCAGCGATGCGATCAGACCGACGCAAATCAAGTCTTTCATGGAGGGCGAGGTGACGGGAAACCCCGGCAAATGACAAGCTCCGCCCACCCGCTCTCAACGGCGGCGGCGCAGGATCAGAAGGAATCCGATGGAACCCAGAAAGGCGAATCCAGGCTCTGGAACCACCGCGATGACTCCCGATGAAGCAAAGCCAGAAGTATCCCAACTCAAGCCGGGCGCGAGCGAGGCACCGCTGAAGTCAAAGGTATAACTGTTGTCCACAAAACTCGTAAAGGTGGCGATCTGGAAGCTGTTGCTGACCGACGGATTGAAGCCATTGATCAAGGCCAGTGAAATGGTGCCGCCCGCGGTCAACTCGCCTGAAACAAGCAGGCGGTCGAAGGCACTGGTCGCGGTGCCGCCGATCTCTACCTGCCAGTCGGAGCCGCTTCCCAATCCGACATCCCCGGTGATGGTCATTGTCCCCGCCGAGGTGCCAGTCGCGAGAGTTCCATCGATCGCAGCATTGCCCAAGACAATGCCGGTCCCGGAAAGAATCTGCGAGGCACCAAGAGTCCATGCGACCGCCGAGACATCGAGCGTGGTCGAGGCTCCGACGATGATCTGCGAGGAACTGGCGACGGCATTCGCAGCACCCAGCTTGAGCGTGCCGCTCTGGATATTCGTCGCGCCGGTGTAGTCGTTGGAGGCCCCGTCGAGCACCAGCACCATCCCGCTGCGTTTGATCAAGTCGCCGGAGCCGGTGATCTTGGCCGACCAGGTCTGCGTCCAGCCGGTCGCCCCGTCGAAGTTTCCATCGCCCGCGCCCAAGGTAATGGTTTTCGTGGCGGAGATCCCCGCCCCGTTGGCATTGAGGAACAGGCCACCGCCATCGAGCGAAATGTTGGTGCTGCCGCCCATGCTGGTCTCCGACAGGAAGCCGATGGTGCCGGATGTCGCCTTCCACGTTCCTGTGAAGCCGCTGTTGGCGGTCCCGCTGATGACGATGTTGCCGCTGCCGTTGCGCAGGAAGGTGCCGGAGCCCGTGATGGTCTTGGTGATGCCCGTCGGGATGCCACTTGAGGTGTTCGCCGCCTCAAAGGTGGCTCCGCCGGCGATCGACAGGTTGCCGGTGGCGTTCAGCGGGGCTCCGCCTGCCGTGTTGCCGCTGATTTTCAAGATTCCGCCGCTGACGGTGATCCCGCCCTGTGGGACCGTGAGCGCGGCGTTGTTGGAAATGTCGAGCGTGCCCGCGCCAGCCTTCTCGAGGCCGATGGTGCGGTTAGAATTTCCTTGGACGAAAGTCCCGGAAAAGACCGAGTTGGAGGACTGATCGACCTTCAAGTTGCGGTTCGCATTGGTACCGCCATCCGCCCAGTCGGTCCGCACCGCGCCTGCTCCGCTGAGTTCGCCGATGGTCGCAGTGCCGAGGTTGTAGGCCGAGCCGAGAATCAAGCCCGCTCCGGAGTTGATGACGACCTTCGTTTGGTTGCTGGTCTGGCCGGTAGGATCGGTCGCCGCCGACCCGAGAACGACGAACTGGTTGCCAACCGTCAGCGTCCCGTTGAAGCCGCTCGAATGGCTGAGGCGGAGCGTGGTGGCCCCCGTCTTGATCAGAGCGCCGCTGAAGCCACCCGCGCCGGTGATCTTGATGTCGGCCGTGTTGTTCAAGGTCAGCAGGCTGCCGGCAGCGATGGAGACGCCGGTCTGGCTGATGGCGGAGCCCAGATTGACGGTGGCGCTGGCGGTGAAGCTGGCGCTGTCTCCATTCACCCAGGTCGCCGGGCCGTTCCACACGCCCGCCGCCGTCCAGACGGTGTTGGCGGGATTGGCGGCCGTCCATACCAGATCCGCAGCAAGCAGCCGCGATCCCATCAGGGGGAACAGGACGAACGGGAGATGTCGACGACAGAAGCTGAACATGGTTTTGACGTTTTCCGGAGGCTAGTCAGCACGCCCCTCACCAACCCGCCTCTCAAACCCCGGTTGGTTTCCCAAACCAGATTCACACCCTGCCTCGTCGCCAACCGGTTTCCAGAGCCAACCAGTCATCCCTCCTTTGATTTCACCGCTTCCCGGCACGACCTTCCAGTCCCGCCGGCGCCCTCGCTTCCTGATGAAATCCTGTCTTCTCACTGTCTTTCTCCTCCTGACCGCTTTCCCCGCGGCCGCCGCGCATTACAAGGTCTTCCTCCTCACCGGCCAGTCGAACTCGCTCGGCACCACCAACGGCACGGAACCCGACCTCTCCCCCGGCAGCGATCCCGCCGACTCGCGCGTCAAATTCTTCTGGCACAACGTCGCCGACGCCACGACCTCGCTCGGCACGTCCGGCGGGGCCTTCACCCCGCTGCAAGCCCAGCGGGGGAACTACTACCCAGGCAGTAGCACGCATTGGGGCCCGGAGATCGGCTTCGGCCGCACCCTTGTCCGCGCCGGAGTGGAAAACGTCGCCATCATCAAGGCCTCACGCGGCGGCGGCGGGAATACCAACTGGTCGGAGTCGGCCGGCGGGCACATGTATTCCCATCTCGTCACCACGGTGAACGCCGCCACCGCGACCCTGACCGCGAATGGCGACACTTTCGAAATCACCGGCCTGCTCTACCTCCAGGGCGAAAGCGACAGCGCCGCGGAGGCCGACATCGCCGGCACCCGCTTCCAGGAACTGGTCGATAACCTGCGCGCCGACCTTCCCAACGCCGCGAACCTGAAAGCCGTCATCGGCGGGATTGCCGCCGCCGGGACCGCCCGCGACACGGTCCGCGCACGGCACCAGACGCTCGCCGCCGGCTCGACCTCCATCGACTTCTTCGCGAACCTCGATCTCCAGGCCCAGGTCACCGACGGCCTGCATTTCAACAAGGCCGCCAAGCTGCGGATCGGCGAGCGCTTCGCCCAGGCCTTTTTCGCCAACGGCACCGTGGCACGGCGCTATGGCAAGCTGGTCTTCATCGGAGACTCGATCACCCAGGGCGGCAATGGCGACCGCCCCGGCTGCCGCTACCAGGTCTTCAAGCGGCTCGCGGAGCAAGGCGTTCCGATCGATCCGGTCCTCGGCTACCAGTTCACCGGCTCGGTCACCGGCCCGCAGACGACGCCCCTGCTGACCACCCCGGACATCAACGGCCAGGCCTTCGAGAATGTCCACGACGGCCACTACGGCTGGCGCGCCTCGTGGATCAACGCCCGCGTCCGCCTGCCCGCCAACCGCCGCTCGAACAACCGCGGCGAAGGCACGCTGCTCAACTGGACCGGCCAGGCTCAGCCGCAGGCCTATGACATCAGCGGCCCCGACCTCACCGTCACTTACCCCGACCCGACCGCCAGCGGCACCGGCAATAGCGGCACGACCTATGTCCCGGACACCGCCTCGGTGATGATCGGCATCAACGACCTCGGCGACGACAACCTCTCCGCCAACCAGGTGGTCGCCGACCTTGGCACCATCATCGACCAGCTCCGCGCCGCGAACCCGAACGTGCGGCTTTTCATCAACCGCCTGCTTCACACGAACCAGACCCAGGCGATGCGCGATGCCGTGGACGCGGTCAACGCCCAGCTCGCCGCGCTGGCCTCCGCGAAGAACGCCGCCTCCGCCACTTCGCCGCTGTGGATCATCGATGCCAACACCGGCTTCATCCCCGCGACGATGACCTACGACGCCGTCCACCCGAACGCCGCCGGCGAGGCCCATGTCGGCGACCGCATCGCCGCGGCGCTCGGCGTGATCGAGTCGCCGGTGGCCGCCGCGACCGCTCCGCCGCCGCGCGAAGAAAAGGCATCCGCCGATCTCAACAGCCGCTTCGAAGGGAACGAAATCTGGAACGGCAGCACCTACCTCAACGGCTGGGCGCAGTTCAACGAGCTGACCGAAAGCCTGCCTGAAGCCTCCGACCTCCGCCTCATCCACCCCTCGACCAACGGCCGCTGGCTCGAAGGCACGGCTGCCGGCTGGAGCGCCCTGTCGGCCGGCTCGTGGACCTTCGAGACCCGCCTGAAATGCAACGCGAACGCCAACGGCTTCGCCTTCTGGCTCGGCACCGGCACCCAGCGGATCATCGTGGAAGTCCACGGCAACCGCACCCAGAACTTCGGCGCGACCAGCTTCAACGTCGCCCACAACAACCTCGACGGGAACTTCCACGTCTTCCGCGTGACTCACGACGCGGCCAACGCGAGATATCACGTCTTCCGCGACAGCATCCGCCTCACGCCAATGGATGGCCCGACCTACGATCAGGCGGGAGCCGACAGCCGCCTGATCCTCGGCGACTACACCACCGCCACCTTCGGCAATGCCTTCGACATCACGCTCGATCACGTCCGCTTCGGTCCCGGGGCCTGGCTGCCGCCGGGGCTGGACAGCGACTTGAACGGCATGGGCGATGCCTGGGAGTACCGCTACTTCGCCGCGCTCACCGGCACGAATCCCGCAGGAAATCCTGACGAGGACGCCTTCACCAACCTCCAGGAATTCCAAAACGGCACCGACCCCGTCGTGGCGGAGGCCTCTCCCCTCGCTTTGCGGACCTTCCTCCTGACCGGCGGTGGAAATGCCCGCGGATCTCCTTCGACCACCGTCTTGAATTCACTCCCACCCGGCAGCCATCCGGCCGAGCAAGCCGGCGGCGTGTGGTTCCACGACGGCAGCGGCTGGACCACGCTGGCCGCCGCGGGCGACGGGACTTTCGGACCGGAGATCGCCTTCGCCCGACTGCTGTGGGATGCCGGCCACCGCGGCTTCGGCATCGTGAAATCCACCACCACGGGCGGCGGCAACTCGCTGTGGCAAAACGGCGGCACGGCTTACGATGCCCTCGTCGCCACCGCCACCGCGGCAGCCGCCACTCCACCGGCCGACTTCGACAGCGTGAGTTTCACCGCCTTGCTCCACGTCCAGGGCGAAGGCAACGACGCCAACGAAGCCACCGCCGCGGACACGCGCTTTGCCACCTTGTTAGATGATCTCAAGGCCGACCTTCCGGGTACTTCCGGACTGCACGGCATCCTCGGCGAGATCGGCGGCAGCGGTGCGAACCGCGACACCACCCGCAGCCGCCACAGCACCCTCGCCGCCGCCCGCGCGGACATCGGCATCGCCCGCGCGACCGGACTCGCCGTCCACAATCTCGACGGCCTGGGCATCCACTACAACGCCGACAGCCTGTTCCTGCTTGGCACGAGAATGGCATCGGAAGTCCTCGACCTTGGCCTGGCCGGAGCCCCGCCGCTGCCATCGTGGAGCACCCTCCACGCGTGGTTCGTGGCGGACAGCGGCGTCGCCTTCGATAGCTCCAGCGCCGTCACCCGCTGGGCCAATCTCCGCAACGGCAGCGCCACCCGCGACCTCAGCCGCCGCGTCTCCGGCCAAGTCTTCCGCCGCAATGTCACCGCGGCGAACGGCCGGTCGCGAAAGGTGATGCGCTTTGATGGCACCAACGACCTGTGGTCGAATGCGACCACCGAGTTCGGCGCGCTCGGCGGGGCCCGCAGCGTGGCCCTGCTCTGCCGCGTGACCAGTCCGGGCGACGGCTTCCTTTTCGACGGCTCCACCGGCAGCGGCAGGACCCGTGCCAAAGTCCGCGGCGGCCTCTGGCAAGCCGGCGTTTCCGCCACCGCCGACGCGTGGAACGGCCCCGAGCCGGACTCCGCCGCACGCCAGACCGGCACTTGGCAGCAGCACGTTTTCACCTACACGCCGAACGGCAGCGGCGGGACGAATGTCGTCCACTGGATCGACGGCAACGCGGTCGCCACCTTCACCGACACCACCACGGCCAACCTCGGCGGCCTCATCCTCGGCTCGAATGGCGGCTCGCCCTTTGCCCGCCTCGCCGTGGAAATCGCGGAGCTCGCCGTCTTCAGCAGCGCGCTCGTCGGCAGCGAGGTCATCCAGTTGAAATCCGCCTGGGACACCCGCTGGGGCACACCCGCCGGCCCGCCGTTCAGCGTCGCCGTCAGCCAGACACCGCGCGAGATCCCGCGCTTCGGCCGGCATGGCTTGTTAGAGATCTCCATCGACAGCGAGAGCAGCGGCAGCACCACGCTCGATGAATTGAGGATCCTCCTCTCCCCCGGCACCCGCACGGCCCTCGCGTCGGTCTCCCTGCTCTCAGCGGACGGCGGCACCGAACTCGCACGGATCGATGCCCCGGCCACCGACGAACTCGTCTTCACCCCCGCCTTCCCGCTCGCGGAAGGCACCAATTCGCTGCAGGTCGCGATCATCCCCGCCCGCCACGCGCCACTCGGCAGCGCGCTTGATGCCTCGGTGTCCAAGCTCACCCTCTCCGGTACGCAGACCGGCGAGATCATCCCCGACCCTGCCGACCCACCCGGAAGCCTCACGCTCGGCCTCGTCCCGCTCTTCACCGATGTCGTGCAAAGCGGCGACCTCGGCATCAATACCTTCCGCATTCCCGGCATCACCATCGACCGCCAAGGCATCCTTCACGCCGTCTATGACCACCGCTACACCGGAGGTTCGGACCTCCCGGCAAACGTCGATGTCGGCTACAGCCGCAGCACCGATGGCGGCGCGACATGGTCGACTTCGCGAGTCATCATGGACTTCGACGCCTCGGTCCCCGGCTCCTCCGGCAATGGCGTCGGCGACCCCTGCATCCTCCACGATCCGGTCACCGACACCCTCTGGGTCGCCGCCCTCTGGTCCTTTGGAAACAACGGCTACAACGGCTCCGGCCCGGGCACCGCCCCCGCCGACACCGGCCAGTATGTTCTCGCGAAAAGCGAAGACGGCGGGGACACCTGGTCCGCCCCGATCAACATCACCGCCGCCGTGAAAGACGACGTGAATTGGAACCTCATCTTCCAAGGCCCCGGCCACGGCCTCGCCTTGCGGAACGGCACCCTCGTCTTCCCCTCCCAATACCGCGACGCCACCGGTACCGTCCGCGTCTGCTCGGTCTTCAGCAGCGACCACGGCCTCACCTGGAACTTCGGCTCCGGCGTACCCACCGCCTCCCCGCAGACCAACGAAAACACCGCCTGCGAACTCGACGACGGCCGCCTCCTCTTCTCGATGCGCACCCCCGGTGGTTCCAACGGCCAGCGCGCCTGGATCCGCTACACGCCCGGCGGCAGCACCCCGATGCGAAACGGCACCTGGGACACCCTCTTCCGCCTGCCCGCCGTGCCCGATCCCGTTTGCCAAGGCAGCGTCATCCAGTGGACCAGCACCCACCGTGGCGACCCGCACGAGTTCATCGTCTTCGGCAATCCCGCGAGCAGTTCTTCCCGCGTCAATTTCACCCTCCGCGTCTCCCCGGACGGCGGCAACACTTGGCCGGTCTCGCGACAACTTTACACCGGCTCGGGAGCGTATTCGTCCATCTGCATCCTGCCCGACCGCTCGATCGGCGTGCTGTTCGAAAAGGATAACTACACGAGGATCACCT
>NEUO01000009.1 GCA_002304315.1 Verrucomicrobiia bacterium Tous-C4TDCM | reverse complement strand
TTTTGAGGGTCTTCATCAGTTTTTTGGCGAGCCCCTCGGCACTGCCGGTCTGGGAGCCCCAGAGAATGGTCACCGGCACGGCGGGGCCGGCAGGAGCGGAAGCGGTCGAGGCACCTGCCAACAACTCGGAGAGGAACTGACCGAGCCAGTCTCGTTGCTCGGCGTTGAAGGGTGCGTCGTCGGGGATTTGGATGAAGGAGGACATTGAAGCGGAAAGGCTCCCGGGCCCAGGCGGCGGACGTTTGCACAGGGGAGTCGCGTTCAAGCGCGTTTCATGCCACCGGGCGAACCCCGCCATGGGTTGGATTGACCGGTGCGGTGAGCCTGATTCCTGGAAATCCCCTCCCCTCGCGTCACAGCGCCGTCACGCCAAGTTCAGACCTCGCCGTCCGGATAAAGCTGGTGATACTTGATCGCCTCCACCCCGACCGCCGCGGCAGTGCCGAAAATCGTCTCCTCCGACGCGGTGCGCGGCACCTGCGCGGCCGGTCGGGCCAGGCCGGCAAGGATCTGGCCGTAATTGATCGCCCCGGCGCAGTGCTGGAGCAGCTTCAGGGAAATGTGCGCGGCATCCAGATTCGGAAACACCAGCACGTCGGCCGGCTGGCGGTTCCCGGCGTCGGGCAGCTTGATTTCCGATGCGGTGGGGTCCAACGCAACGTCCGCCTGGACTTCGCCGATGATCGAGAAATCGAGGTAGGCGGCCTTGGCATGCTCGACCGCCAGCGCGGTGGCGGCGGCCATCCGGCGCGCGTCCTCGGTGCCGGAGGATCCCTTCGTTGAGTGGCTGAGCAGGGCGATCCGCGGCTCACGGCCGAGGAAATGCCTGGCTTGCTTGCCGGTCTCAATCGCGATCATCGCGAGCTGATCGACCGTCGGCTGCGGAATCAGGCCGCAGTCGGCCAGGAATAGCACTCCATCGCTGCCGAAATGCTGCAAGTGCGGGGCCACCAGCGCCATGATCCCGAACATCTTCGACACCCCTGGCATCGGCTGCACGGTATGGAGCAAGGCGCGGAATAGGGCAGCCGGAAGCGACTGGTTGCCGCCGACCAGGGCGTCGGCGTGGCCGTACTGGATCATCATCGCGCCGAAGTAGTGCGGCCGCGACATCACATCCGCAGGGTCGGCCGCGCTGTTCTTGCGGTAACGTTCGACCTTGGCGAAATGCTGGCAGAAAAGACCGAGATCGGACGATTTCGCGGGCTCGATGACGTTGATGAACTTCAGGCTGATGCCGTTTTCCGCGGCCATCCCGCGGATAGCATTACGCGACCCGAGCAGCACCGGCACGGCGGCTTCGGCGTTTACCAGCCGCTCGGCCGCGCGCAACACCCGCAGGTCCTCGCCTTCGGTGAAGACGATCCGCTTCGGATGGTTGCGGAGCTTGGCGATCAGGTAGTCGGTGAACGGATTGCCCGCTGGAACGGGGCTGGAAAGGTCTTGGGTCATCGGAAATCCCGGCGGGGCTTGCGTGCGGGCGGCACTCTAGTATCCCTAACGAAAGTCAAGCAACCCGAATCCCCGACCGTTTCGTGCCCGGCGACTATCACACCCATACCCCGCTCTGCCGCCACGCCACGGGCGAGCCGGAGGAATACATCGCCTCCGCCCTCGCCGCAGGTCTCAGCGAATACGGCATTTCCGACCACGCGCCGGTCCGGCCGGAGCCCTTCGATGACTGGCGGATGGACGAGGCCGAGCTGCCCGCTTACTTCGACTGGATCGTCCGCGCCCGCGCCGCCGCCGGCCCGCTGCCGGTCCGTGCCGGACTGGAGTGCGACTGGCTGCCGGGCTGCGAAAGCTGGATCGAGGACTTGGCCGGCCGCTACCCATGGGACTACCTGATCGGCTCCGTCCACTACCTCGGCGACTGGGATTTCGACAACCCGAAGTGGCTCGGCCGTTGGGCGGAGTCGGATGTCGAGGCGGTCTGGACCCACTACTGGAAAACCTACGCCGCAATGGCCCGCAGCCGTTTGTTCGACATCATGGGCCACCCGGACCTCGTCAAAAAATTCTCCCACCGCCCGCCCGGCGATCTCTCCCGATTTTACGAGCCCGCCATCGAAGCCATCGCCGCCTCCGGCGGCACCATCGAGCTCAACACCGCCGGCTGGCACAAGCCCTGCGCCGAGGCTTACCCGCACCCGCGTTTCCTCGAACTTGCCTGCCAGGCTGGAATTCCGCTGGTGATCTCGTCCGATGCCCATGCCCCCGGCGAGGTGGCGCGGGATTTCTCGAAGGCGATCAGCTGGGCGAAGTCGGCGGGTTACCGGGAGACGCAGCTTTTTGAAAAGCGGAAGCGAAAGCCGGAGCTTCTCTAACAAACCATTCTCGCTCGCAAGGCCTTTCGTGTACTAGACCGCAGCCGGAGCGAAGCGGAGACGGACTGCGACACTCAATCACGCTTACCGCAGTCAAACTTTAGTCCGCCTGTCTTTGATTTCGGGCGGACTAAAGTCCGCGGTCCAGTACACCACCCGCAAATTCCACTCCCACGCAGCCCCAAATCCGCAGGATTGCACCCCGCCCCGAATCCGCTAGGATCCCCGCTGTTGATTGCGGTTCTCGATCTCCCTGAAATCCGCGACCGGCACGCGTTCAACCTCGCGCGCTGGAAAGAAATCTGCGCCAACCCCGAGCTCCTCAAAGTGGAAGGACGCATCGAGTCCGACGCCTTCGGCCACATTCTCATGCGCCCTCCTCCCGGTTTCAGCCATTCCACCTATCAGTATCGGATCGCCTACCTTTTGGGGGAAACCCTCGGCCATGACGGGGCTTCGACCGAATGTCCCGTCTCGACCAAGAAAGGAATTCGGGGAGTGGACTCGGTTTGGATCTCCCCCTCACGCCGACGCGACGCGCTACGTGAGAACATTTTGATCATCGCCCCGGAAATCTGCGTGGAGGTCCTCTCGCCGGGAAACACCCGGGCAGAGATGGACGAAAAACGCGCGCTCCTTTTTGAAGCCGGCGCGGAGGAGGTTTGGTTCTGCGACGAAAAGGGCCGGATGTTCTTCTTCATGAAAAGCGCCCCGTCCGAAGCCATCGGCACATCGACGCTGTGTCCGGACTTCCCCGCGAGCGTCGGATGATCAAGGCTGGCCGCTTTCAGTGCCATGCCCGTCTTCTTCCTCATCCTCGCCTGCGCCCTCTGGGGGCTCAGCTTCCCCGTCATCAAGGCGCTCGACCTGGAACAATCGGCGCGTCTGCCGGAGGCATCGAAGACCTTCCTCGCGTGCTGGCTCCAGATGGCCCGCTTCACGTTTGCCGCACTCCTAATGGCTCCGCTGCTGCTCCATCAGCGGCCAAATCGCCGGGAACTCGAACAAGGCTCATGGCTCGGACTCTGGGGAGGACTCGGCATGGCCCTCCAGGCCTGGGGACTCGCCTACACCGAGGCTTCCACCTCCGCTTTCCTGACCCAGGCTTACTGCGTGATCCTGCCCCTGATCGCCTGCCTGCGGACCCGCTCGCTGCCGACGCACAAGATCGTCATCGCCACCGCACTGGTGATCATGGGCGGCACGATCCTCTCCGGCATCACCCCGGATAAGCTGAAGCTCGGCAAAGGCGAACTCGCGACCCTCGCCGCATCGTTCGTCTTCACCTTCCAGATCCTCACTCTGGAAAACCCGAAGTACGAGGGGAATCGCGGCCTCGTCGTCACCTTCACCATGTGCGTCGCGATCGCGCTGATCTTCCTACCCATCTCCGCCTTCGTCGCGCCGGAGCCCGCTGCGCTATTGACCGCCGGAGCTTCGTGGCCGGCCTTCCTGATGGTCCTCATGCTCGCTCTTTTCTGCTCGGTCGGTGCCTATGGCCTCATGAATTCCTTCCAACCCCGCGTCGCCGCCACCGAAGCCGGCCTGATCTACACCACCGAGCCCCTTTTCACCGCCGGCTTCGCGATGTTTCTCCCGATGCTCTTGGGCAAGCTCACCGGGCAGCTCTACCCCAACGAATCGCTGACCACCTCGCTGGTCGCGGGCGGTGCCCTGATCCTCGCGGCCAATCTGCTGATGCAGTGGAAGCACAAGCCGCATCCGCCGTCGATCGCCCCGGCACCGTAGCTGCAGGGACAACGCCGACTTCGCGAAAATGGTCCACCTTGGAGGAGAAATTTAAAAAATAGTTAATTTTACTAAAATTTCTGGAGAACTGTAGTATTGGAGTGCAAATGGAGCCTTGTCACCTGCACCTCCCATGAAAATACAGACCCTTGCCATCGCGGCCCTCGTCGTCTCATCCCCTGCCATCGCAATCGCCGGCTGCTGTGAGCATCATGAACCCAGCGAAGTTTTCCAGGGAGCTCATGCAATCGGGGAATACCGGATTACCGCCGTGGAAACGATCGATACCCCGGGCGGCTCTCTATTCACCCGCCACACCGCGGAACTCAACCGAGGGCTGAAAGGCGACGCACCCCATGAACTCGTCTTTGAGACCCCGGGCGGGCGCCGCGGCGGTCTCGTCGAACTCTCCTCGCTCGGGCTGGACCTTTCGGTAGGCGACGATTGCATTCTCCACCTTCGGCAGGATGCCGCCGGGAGCTGGCGTCCGGTTCCCTTCCGCACACTGAAGAACCGCGGCACCCCCAACGAGAAAAAGGCCCTCCGCACTTACTTCCATAACGGAGCACGTGGGAAGATGCCGAAGCTTTCTGACACTACTCTCTTTCAGGAGAACTCGGGCGTGCCGGGATCCCGGATTACCAGCACGGGATACTTTGAGAACGGCTCGATCCCTTACCGTCACATCGTCTGCGATACGGGTGCCCCGATTCCTTGCGTGGTCGACATCGATCCAACCAAGCTTCCGGTGGGAATTGACGTCAATGGAGCCCTCGCAATTGTCCAGGACGCTCTCGACGCCTGGTCGGAAGTCTCCTCCCTCAAATTCAAGATCGAAGGAACCGCCTCCCTGGGGGTCGCCGCCAGCACGATCCTTTCCACCGACGGCAAGATCCGCATTCAATTGCACGACAACCACGGAGCAATCCCCGACATTGCGACGCTAGGAATCGGCGGGTCGAGGATCAGCGTGCCCGGCCACTATGGAATCGAGGGCAGCGGCGGCACCTTGGCCGGCCGGACTTTCCTTCGTCTGCCCCAAGGTCATGTCGTGCTCAACCACCGGGCCCCGTCGATGGCCAACGTGGTGAACTTCGCCGAAGTCTTAACCCATGAGATCGGCCACGCCCTCGGCCTCACCCATTCCAGTGAGAACTCCGCGGAAACCGCACCGCTGCTCAAGGACGCGGCCATGTATTACTCTTCTCATCAGGACGGACGGGGTGCCGACATCCGCGGATACGACGAGGACCGGATCCGCTTCGGCTACCCGCTCAATACCCCGCCTTTCTCAACCGACCGCATTCTCCGCGCCGTGATCGCGACCAGCGGCAATCCCAAGGCCGCAAACGCAGCCCCCACCGGCGTCGGCATCGACCGGATCAGCGTGACCGGCGGTGACGTGCAAGGCACCCCGGTGACCGTCGCCCTGCATCCGACGACGGACCCGAGCATGTTCTCGCTCAGCGGCAATACCATCAGCTACACTTCGCCTGGCAGCTACAGCGAACTCCTGAATCTCACCCCCGATCAGATTGCCAACGGTGAGTACTACCACCGGGCGCTGTTCAGCTTGTCGGACGGAGTCAACAAGTCCGCCCTCTGCTTCTTCAACATTACAGGCTACCACAGGGACAGCTCGCCATCCGACGGACTTCCTAACACCTGGTTGCAGGGCTTCTTCGGCGTGATGACCGTGGGAGCGGTCGGCAGTGCGCATCACCCGCTCTCGGATCCCGACAAAGACGGCCTCGACAACCGGACGGAGCGCTATCTCGGCACCAGCCCGATCGATCCGAAGTCCGGTCCTGCGAAGCTCACTTTCAACCCGGCGACCCGCACCCTCACCCTCGATCCGGTCCGCTTCGCCCCTTACGTCATCGAAGCCAGCGCCAATCTCGGCACCTGGAGTACCCGGACCATGGTCACCACCTTCAGCCCGCCCGCCGGCATGTCCATCCCGGTGACGGGAGATGCCGGCCAATCGCAAATGTTCTACCGCGCCCGCGTGGCTCCTTGAGTCCTGCTACGTGGCCAGCGGCTTGAACTCCACGGTCTCGATCACTTTCCCGTCGAGCCCCTTCATCACGAAGCGCAGCGCCGCCGCATCTGCCTTGCCCTCGATCCAGGTCGCCCGCTCCGGTTGCGGGCCGCCGCCAACCAGTTGGCCGTAGGGAAATTCCGCCGAACCGGGAATCCACGCCGTCTCGTGCATGTGGCCGGACACCACGACCTGCGTTTCCCAAGTCACCAGCGCATCATGCCATGCCTCGCGGCTCGATCTACTAAAGGAATCGTAGCCGCCCTTCGCGTAGTCCTTCACCTCCTCGCTCGTCCACCGCAGCGGGATGTGGCAGAAGACCATCCGGTAGGGCGCGTCGCGGAACTCCGGCCGCGCGATGACCTCCTTCAACCACTCCGCCTGCTCCTTGCGCAGCGCCTCGAAGGCGACCCGCCCGCCGAAGCTCGGATGATCGTCCGGCTTGTCCTCACCGGTGTGCAGGCAGATCACCGCCACCGGCCCGCTGCGGAAGGCACAAAACGGCCGCCCTTCCGGCGTCGCCACCATTTCGGGCACCTTGTAGGCCCACTTGCCGCGGACGTCGTGATTGCCCCAGACCAGCAACAAGGGCCGGCCCTCGCTGACGTCCTGACCCGCCGGATGAAGCAGCGTCGGCACCAGCCAGTCTTCCTGATGCCAGTCGTTGCAGGTGTCGCCGTTCCACAGCAGGAAATCCCCGCCGGGGGTCAACGCGTGCAGCTTCTCGATCGTCGCCGCGTTCTGATGGGTGTCGTTCCACACCACGAACTCGGTCGACTTCCCAAGCGGGTCCAGCGTGCCGAACTTCTTCCACGATCCCTCGACCTTTTCCTTGCCATCCGCCGCCTCGGTGATCGCCCGGAGCTGATACTTCCCGCCCGCTTTCAAGCCTCCGATCCTCACCCGCAAAATCTCATCGCCCTGCGGCACCATCCCGAAGCGATCCGCCGCCGCCGTGCCCGAGCTGCCGTCCTCTCCCTTCCACTCCACCCGGCCCTTCGCCAAACGCGACACCGCCCACACCACCTCCACCCCATCCTGCCGAGGGGCCATCACCACCGCCGGCGTCTTCACCAGCGGCCCGGCCGCCGCCGGCGTTTCCTGCGCCGCGGAAATCCCCGCCGCCCCTGCCACCGAACCGCTCGCCACTTTTCCGAGGAATCCACGTCGTTTCATGAGCGTCTCGATACGTCACGAAACACACGGTTTCACGCGAAAACCAAACGTTCTGCGGATATGCCAGTTTTTCTGGGCATCAGGGCAAAGGCGGCAGGCGCTCGCGAGCTTCCAGCCACTCCACCGGAATCGAATCCCTCCCAAGGCGTGCCACCAGAATGCTCCCGACCATCGCGGCATTCGTGTCGCAATCCCCACCCGCCTCGACCGTCGTAACGATCGCGCCGGCGAAGTCATCCAGAGAACGCAGAGCCGACCAAACCACCAACGGCACGGTGTCGGGCGCCGTCACCAGCGATCCGTTTCCGAGCTCTCTTGCGACACGCCCCAACTCCGTCTCCGGCTCCATCCGCAGCGCGGCCCCGATCATCTCGCGAGTGCCGCCGGCAGGCGTTCGAGCCATCACTTCACGACCGATCAGCTCCCGTGCCAACTCAGCCTCCGTCCCGCGATTCTGCCAGGCACACGCGACCGCCACGGCCACCGCGACCGCTCCCGCCACTCCTTCCGGATGCCAATGCGTGACGCGTGCCGACTTCACCGCCTCGCTCACCACACGGTCCAGATCATCCGCAAACCAAGCCCCAAGCGGCCCGACCCGCATCGCGGCCCCGTTTCCCATCGATCCGCCGTCGAAAGCTCCACGCGAGGCCTCTTCCCACGGGACTCCCGCTCCGATCTGCTGCAAGACCCGGCGCGCCATCTTGCCGTAACCCCGATCCGGCTCGCGCTTGAAATTGCGGGCGAAGATCCAAGCCAGCACCGTCTCGTCGATGCTCCCGGCCCGAAGGAGGCACTCTTCAATTCCCAGCGCCATCGCGGTATCATCGGTCCACCACCACGGCCCCGCCGGCACTCCCGCGGCGACCCGCCGCCGCATATCGTGATGACTGTAGGCAAAGGCCTCCCCGAAGGCATCCCCCACGGAGAGCCCGTCCAACACAACCCTCGCCAACGCCCGACTCTCTTCGTTCGTCACCTCCGCAACAAACCACATTCCCGCTTCCGCGCCAAGATCGATGCTGCTTTCCTCCCGCCACATGACTCCCGCCGCCCAAGGATTCGCGATGCCGCCCGAATGGTCCCCGCAGGAAGCCGTCTGGCTATCCTGGCCGGTCGACGACCCGCGCCATTGGGGCGGGGCCAAGCGCGATCTGATCTGGCAAAAGTTCGCGGAGATCGCCGCCGCCGTCAGCCTCCATGAGACCGTCCGCATCAACGCACCGGGCAGCGATCACGACGCCATCTCCGCCGCCTGCAATCGCGCCAAGGCCGTCCCCGAACGAGTTCAACTCTTCGACCACCCGCACAATGACGTCTGGTGCCGCGACCACGGCCCGATCTTCCTCAAGCACCGCGACTCCGGCGAACTCGCGATCTCCGACTGGGACTTCAATGCCTGGGGCGGCAAGTTCCCGCCCTACGACCTCGACGACGACATCCCGCGCGCCGTCGCCGATTCGCTCGGCCTGAAGCGCTTCGAAGGCGGCATGATCCTCGAAGGCGGGGCCATCGAAATCAACGGCCTCGGCCAGCTCCTCACCACCGAGGCCGTCCTCCTCAATCCTAACCGTAATCCGCACCTGAGCCGCCGCGAGATCGAGCAAAAGCTCCGCGACACCCTCGGCGTCCGCGACATCCTGTGGCTCAAGCAGGGCATCGAAGGCGACGACACCGACGGCCACATCGACGACCTCGCCCGCTTCGTCGACGACTCGATGATCGTCGCCTGCGTCGAGAAGGACCGCGAATCACCGAACCACCCGGTGCTCGACGACAACCTCAACCGCCTCCGCGACTTCACCCGCCCCGACGGCCGGAATTTCGAAGTCATCGAAATCGCCCTGCCCGAAGCCTGCGCCGTCCCCGGCTGGCGGCTGCCATTACTACCCGCATCGTACGTCAATTTCCTCATCGTCAACGGCGGCCTGCTCGTCCCCACATTCCGCCAAAAGCGCAACGACGACCGAGCCCTCGGCCTGCTCCGCGAACTCTTCCCCGACCGCGAGGTCACCGGCATCGACTGCCTCGACCTCGTCGAGGAAGGCGGCACGCTGCACTGCATCTCGCAGCAGCAGCCGGCCTAACTCTTGGAGGAAAAAAGCAAACAACGAAACGGGCGAAACTCCGCGAAAATCGAGGCATGGTGAAAGCGGATCTGAACACCCGCCAGATGCTCCGCTCCCGTCACACAACGATCTGAAATTTCGTCTCTTTCGTTGTTCCCAACTCAGTCATCCGGCCTAACAGGACGCCCTCCACGTCGCCAGCGCCCCGCACAAATCCCCCAGCGCGCAGCCCACCGACTTGAACAGCGTGATCTCCTCCGCCGAGTTCCGCCCCCGCACGCTCCCGCGGCACAGCTCCGCCAATTCCCCGACCACCTGCTCCTTCGAGAACACCCCTTCCTCGATCGGCACCAGGATCTCCCCGGCTTCGCGAAAGCAGTTCGCCCGGGTATCGACATAAACCCGCGAGCGGATCACCGCCTCGGTATCGCACTCGCGCTTCGTCGCGTGGTGGTTGCCGAGGAAATCGCAATGCGTTCCCGCCCGCAGCCAGGCCCCGCGGATCAGGATCTCCGGGCTGCCGGTCGCCGCCACCACGAGGTCCGATTCGCCGCATGCCGTCTCCAGATCCTCCACCACCTCGAAGCCAATCCCCGGCAGTTCTCCCGCCATCCGCTCGACCACCGCCCGTGCTTTCGCCGCATCACGACCCCACACCCGCACCGTCTTCAAAGCCCGCACGCTGGCATGGGCCCGGATCAGATAGGGCGCTAGATTTCCCGTGCCTAACAGCAGCATCGTCGAAGCATCCGCCCGCGAAAGATACCGCGAAGCCAGCGCCGAAACACCGGCCGTCCGCCAGTAGGTCACGCAGCTCCCGTCCACCAGCGCCAGCGGTTCGCCATGCGCGCGGTCGAAGACTAGGATCTTCGAATACAGCGAACGATACGGCGGCTTGTTGTCCGGAAAGTAGGTGAAGGCCTTCAGCGCGATCACCTCGTCGTTCCACGACGGCAGCATCGCGAAGGCATCGTGCCCTGCCGACTCCGGATCCAGCAGCATCACCTGCCGCGGCGGCATCGTGAAATCCCCCGCGAAGCCTTCCTGCAAGGCATCGATGAATTCCGGATAACGCAGCGCCGCGTGAACGTGATCGTCGGTGAGGATCTTCATGGATGCGCCGAGTTTCCCCGCAGCTCCGACCGAGGCAAGCCTCCCGTGGGCCGACGGCCATGGACTGCCGCAGTCCATGGCAGATCCTCCCGCCTCCGTCATTGCACCCACCACCGTCCGCCGCCAAGCTCCGCCCATGACCACCGCCTTCGACCTTCTCCGCACCCTCGCCCGCGAACGGGCCGTCGTCGCCAGCGCCGCCTCCGTGATCGGCTGGGACCAGGAAACCTACCTGCCCGACGATGGCCATTCGTGGCGCGCCGACCAGCTCGCCTGGCTTTCCGAAAAGGCCCACGAACTCGGCACCTCCGCCGCCTGGGGCGATGCCCTCGCCGCCACCGAAGCCGAAGGAAGCGCGCCCGCCCTCGCCGCCGCCATGCGCCGCGAATTCGACCGCGCCACCAAGCTCCCCGGCGAACTCGTCGCCCGCGAAGCCGTGGCCTCCTCGCTCGGCAAGCAAGCCTGGGCCGCCGCCCGCAAGACCTCCGATTTCGCCGCCTTCGCCCCGCACCTCGAAGCCCTCCTCGCCATCGCCCGCGAAAAAGCCGAGCGCTGGGGCTACTCCGCCGAACCCTACGACGCCTTGGTCGATGCCTACGAACGCGGCGCCACCGCCGCCGGGATCGCGACTCTCTTCGATGCCCTCCAACCCCGCCTCCGCGACCTCGCCGCCGCCGCGGTCGAACGTTCTAACAACCGCGACGCGAAGCTCCCCGCCGGTCCCTATCCGATCGCCGCCCAGCAGGCCTTCAACGCCGAAGTCGCCGCGTCCCTCGGCTTCGATTTCAAGGCCGGCCGCATCGACACCACCACCCATCCCTTCTGCACCACCCTCGGTCCGCGCGACGTCCGACTGACCACCCGCTACGACGAGGGTGATTTCACATCGTCGCTCTTCGGCGTGATGCACGAGGCCGGACACGGCCTTTACGAGCAAGGCCTGCCCGACGCCGAGTTCGGCTTACCCTCCGGCGACGCCGCCTCGCTCGGCATCCACGAATCCCAATCGCGACTTTGGGAGAACCACGTCGGCCGCTCCCGCCCCTTCTGGGAGAAATGGCTGCCCGTTGCCGCGAAACACTTCCCGCAGCTCGCCGCCATCACCCTCGATGACTTCCTCGCCGCCATCCACCGCGCCGAGTTCTCCTACGTCCGGGTCGAAGCCGACGAAGCCACCTATGACCTCCACATCCTGCTCCGCTTCGGCCTCGAACGCCGCCTCGTCTCGGGCGAGCTGTCGGTGAAGGACGTGCCCGCCGCCTGGAACGAAAGCTTCCGCGACCTGTTCGGCATGACCCCGCCCGACGACGCCCGCGGCTGCCTCCAGGACATCCACTGGTCGATGGGCGGCCTCGGCTACTTCCCCACCTACACCCTCGGCAACCTCAACGCCGCCCAGCTCTTCGCCGCCGCCACCTCTCGCCCGGAAATCGCCACCGCCAACTCGAAGGCCGACTACGCCCCGCTGTTAGGCTGGCTGCGCGAACACGTCCACGCCCGCGGCGCCGTCCCCACCCCCGCCGAAATCATCGAAGCCGCCACCGGCAGCCCTCCTTCCCCGGAGGCCCACCTTGCGCACTTGAAATCCCGCTATCTCTGACCGGATGGAACGACTCCCGGTTTACTGGACCGCGGACTTCAGTCCGCTCGAAATTCAATCGCCTGCGGACTAAAGTCCGCGGTCCAGTAGATCACCCGTTCCCCGCGCCTACTTGATCTCCATCCCGCTGTTCGGCCAGATCCACTTCTTGACCTCGCCGCCCTGGATCAGCGCCTTCGCCTGGATCGTCTTGACTCCGAAAATGGTCTCCGCCTTGTAAGCCGCGACGCCGGTTTGGTACTTCGCGCCGTCGACTTCCTCTTCCTCCCCAGCTTTCCAGCCGAGCACCTGGTCGAAGGTGAACTCCTTCACCTGCTTCGCGCGGATGCTGTCCTGCATCAGCTTCACGATATCCTCAGGCCCCAGCGCACCGGATGGCGTCGGCGGCGTGGCCGGTGGGGTCACGGGGTCGGGGACCGGAGCGGGGTCGGGGACATTCGTCACCACCGGCGGCGGCTCGACCGGCGGAGGAGTCACCGGGACCGGCTCGGGAACATTCGTCACCACCGGCGGCGGCTCGACCGGCGGCGGCGTGACCGGGGGCGCCACCGGCGGCGGAGTCACCGGAGGAGGGGTGACCGGCGGTGGCTCGGGATCCGTGATTCCTGCATCCGCAAGAGTCTTCGCCTTCGCTGGAGCTTGCCCGGTCAGGGTCGGCCGCATCGAGGGTTCCAAGGAGTAACCCGCGATTCCGGCAGCCGCGACGCAGAGGATGGGGAAGAAGAACTTCATCGTTATGCCCCATACGTAGGGATTTCGCCCAACCTTTGACCAGATTTTTCCCTTCCCCCCGGGAGCGCCGGTCTTCAGACCGGCTCGAGTGGTCCCCGACTGCCGGTCTGAAGACCGGCGTTCCCGGACCTTGCCTCCGGTCGCTCCCTCCCCCTAGCCTCCCCCCATGCCGCGACTTTTCCTGCTGGATGGAATGGCCCTCGTTTACCGGGCCCATTTCGCCTTCATCCAGAATCCCATCCGCAACTCCAAGGGCGTCAACACCTCCGCCCTCTACGGATTCATCAACACCCTGCTGACCATCCTCGACAAGGAGAAGCCGACCCACCTCGGCGTCGCCTGGGACACCTCCGCGCCGACCCCGCGCCACGTGAAATTCCCCGCCTACAAGGCCCAGCGCGACGAGATGCCGGAGGAACTCGCCACCGCCATCCCGCACGTGAAGCGCCTCTGCCAGGCCTTCCACCTGCCGCTGCTGGAAATCGACGGCTACGAGGCTGACGACCTGATCGGCACCCTCGCCAAGCGCGCCGAGGCCGCAGGCTTCGAAACCTACATGGTCACCCCCGACAAGGACTTCGCCCAGCTCATCAGCGCCACCACCTTCATGTGGAAGCCCGGCCGCAAGGGTGACGAACACGAGGTGATCGGCCTCTCCAAGCTCCCTGAAATCTGGGGCGTCCAGAACCCGCACGAAATCATCGAACTGCTCGGCCTGATGGGCGACTCGGTCGACAACATCCCCGGCGTCCCCGGCATCGGCCCGAAAACCGCGCAGAAGCTCATCGCCGACTTCCACTCAATCGAAAACCTCCTCGCCAACACCTCCAAGCTGAAGGGCAAGCAGAAGGAGAACCTTGAGACCTACGCCGACCAGGCCCTGCTCTCGAAGGATCTCGCCACCATCATCATCGACGCCCCCATCGACGTCACCTGGGAGGACCTCCTCGTCTCCCCCCGCGACGACGAGGCGATCAAGGACCTCTTCACCGAGTTCGAATTCCGCTCCCTCACCAAGCGCCTCTTCGGCAACAGCACTGGGAGCGCGAAACCGCAGCGCAGCGGAGATGGCCAACGGCAATTCATTCCGCGCGAATCCTCCGAAAATCCCGCCTCTCCCCCCCAACCCACCCTCTTCGACACCTTCAAAACCATCCGCGACGTCCCCCACACCTACCACCTCGCCGACACCCCCGAGAAACAAGCCGAGCTCTTCGCCCTCCTCTCCCAACAAAAGTCTTTCTGCTTCGACATCGAGACCACCAGCCTCGACCGCTTCGAAGCAAAACTGTTAGGCGTCGCCTTCTCCTGGCAATCCCACGAAGCCTGGTATCTCCCGATCAACAATCAACAATCGACAATCGACAATCTTCAATCGGCCCTCTCCGCCCCGGCGGAGAAAATCGGCCACAACCTCAAATACGACCTCTCCATCCTCCACCACCACGGCATCGAGGTCGCCGGCCCCTTCTTCGACACCATGCTCGCCCACGCCCTGGTCACCCCCGACCAGCGCCACACCATGGACTACCTCAGCGAGACCATGCTCGGCTACGCCCCCATCAAGCTCGCCGACATCGCAAATCCTCAATCGACAATCGACAATCGGCAATCGGAAGACCTCTTCGCCTACGCCGAGGTCAAGAAAGCCTCCAAGAACCTCGATATCACCGCCATTCCCCTCGCCACCCTCGCCGAATACGCCGCCGAGGACGCCGACGTCACCTGGCAGCTCGCCGAGAAACTCCGCCCGCTCCTTGATGGCCAGCAGCACGTCTTCCAGGACATCGAGTGTCCGCTGCTCCCCGTTCTCGTCCGCATGGAAATGGAAGGCATTGCCATCGACCCCGCCGCCCTCGTCGAGATCGGCGGCCAGCTCCAGCAGCGGATCGACGAGCTCACGAAGACGATCGCCGTCCACGCCGGACGACCTTTCAACCTCAACTCGCCGAAGCAACTCGGCGAAATCCTCTTCAACGAACTCGGCCTCGCCGACAAGGCGAAGAAGACCAAGACCGGCCAGTTCAAGACCGACGAGCAGACCCTCGCGACCTTCGCCGGCAAGCACCCGATCATCGACGAGATCCTCGAATACCGCGAGGCCACCAAGCTCAAAGGCACCTACCTCGACGCCCTCCCCGGCCACATCGTGAAGGAAACGGGACGCATCCACACCCAGTTCCACCAGCTCGTAGCCGCCACCGGCCGCCTCGCCTCGACCGATCCCAACCTGCAGAACATCCCGATCCGCTCCGCCCTCGGCAAACAGATCCGCAAGGCCTTCGTCCCGCGTTCCAGCCATCCACCATCCACCATCCACTATCAACTTTTGAGCTGCGACTACTCCCAGATCGAGCTCCGCGTCATGGCCGCCCTCGCCAACGACGCCTCGATGATCGACGCATTCCGCGACCACCGCGACATCCACACCGCCACCGCCGCGAAAGTCTGGGGCGTCGCCGAAAGCGAAGTCACCCGTGAGCAGCGCAGCGGCGCGAAGATGGTGAACTTCGGCATCATCTACGGCATCTCCGCCTTCGGCCTCAGCCAGCGCCTCGCCATCCCGCGCGGCGAGGCCGCGGAGATCATCGACAACTACTTCAAGCAGTATCCGGCCATCAAGGAGTTCATGGACCGCACCATCCAGGAAGCCCGCGAAAGCGGCTACGTCGAGACGCTGGCCGGCCGCCGCCGCTACTTCCCCGATCTCACGTCCGGCAATCCCACCATCCGCGGCAACGCCGAACGCGCCGCCATCAACACCCCGATCCAGGGCAGCGCCGCCGACATGATCAAGCTGGCGATGATCCGCATCGACGCCTTGCTACGGGAAACGCCGTACCAAACGAAAATGCTGCTCCAGGTCCACGATGAACTCGTCTTCGACCTCGCCCCAGAGGAACAGGCCGAGCTCATCCCGAAGATCCTCGATGCCATGCAAACCGCCCTGCCCCTGCCCGGCGACGTGCCGATTCTCGTCGAGCACGGCACCGGCCCGAACTGGCTGGCGGCGCATTAGTCGGCATCGTGTGGTTCCTGGAGGAGCGGCGCGGCCTTGCATTCCGAGCCGATGCGGGGCCCATCCTTGCCTTGGGTCCCAACGGGACCACTCATAAAAGCCCGGCACGAAGTGCCGGGTGGGCTGAGTTGGTTTCCCGTGTCCCAACGGGACACCTCACGCTGGGAAACTCCCCCACCAACTTGTAATCGCCGGAATCCCTCACATTTGCATCATCACCGCCGATGAAACCCTCCCCGCTCCCCTTTCTCATCGCCCTTCTCTGCGCAACCGCCCCCGCCGCGGAGCCCACGCTGAAACTCGACCTCGGGAGCGGCACGACACTCGACCTGATCCTCGTCCCCGCCGGCGGTTTCACCCAAGGCTCTCCCGAATCCGAACCCGGCCGCGGCACCGACGAAGCTGCACGCCAGGTCAAGCTGACCCGCGACTCCTACCTTGGCCGCACGGCCGTCACCCGCGGCCAGTGGGAACGCTTCATCGCCGAAACCGGCTACCGCACCGAGTCGGAGGTGGGCACCAGCGGCGGCTACGGCTGGGACGGTGCGGTCCTCGCCCAGCGCAAGCAATTCACTTGGCGCAATCCCGGTTTCCCGCAAACGCCCGATCACCCGGTCTGCCTCGTCACTTTCCCCGACGCTCAGGCCTTCTGCACCTGGCTCACCAAAAAGACCCGTCGCGCCATCACCCTCCCAACCGAGGCGCAATGGGAATACGGCTGCCGCGCCGGCACCAGCACCCCGTGGCACGGCGAGGACATCGCCTGGCACAAGGACAACGCCGGCAACGGCACCCGCCCCGTCGATTCGAAGCCTGCGAATGCCTGGGGCTTCTCCATCGGCGGCAACCTTTCCGAGTGGTGCCTCGACTGGTATACGCCCTACCCCGCCGGCGCGGCGACCGATCCCCTCCAGACCAATCCCAACCTCAGCGACAAGCCGCGCCGCGTCCTCCGCGGTGGCTCGTGGATCCGCGAGGCCAGGAACTCCCGCAGCGCCGCCCGCTACCGCGCCGACCCGCGCAGCCGGAATGCCGACATCGGCTTCCGCATCGTCGCCGCGCTCGAAGCCAATGAGACACCCCGGGCCAAGCCGGTGGATGTGGATGAACTTCCCCCGGTCGAATCCGACTCACGCCCGGCGGAAGTCACCCCGCCCGCCCGGCCAAGCCAAGCCACTCCTTACGATCCTCCCGCCCGAACTTCCGAACCATCCTCCAATATCCTCGGCGGCCTACTTTGCCTCCTCATCCCTTTGGCAATTGCGGGCTTGCTGTTCCACTTCATCCGCAGGTCGCAATCCACCCCGCCCACCCGGGCCTTCCTCGACCGCTCACACATGCCACCGGGCCGCGCGCCGATCCGCAAGGTGAACGACGGCTTTTGGATCGATGGCAACTGGCCCGAAGGCACCCTGCTCCGGCTCCGCTATGTCGTGGCCGGCGTCGCCGCCGAACAAGAGCTGCTCTATCGCCCCGGCGTCGAAGGCCAGTTCGTCTTCACCGGCGGCTTCCCCGAATCGGTCAGCGTGGTTGCGGTCGATGGCGGCGAAGAACTCGCTTCGATCCCGCCGCCGCTCATCAGCGATCCCCCACCCTTCCCCCACGACGACGACCGTCGCGAAGAACGCCGCCGCCCCCCGACCTTCCCCTCGGCTTACTAATCCGCGGTGTCCCTCTCGCGATCAATCCCGCCACCGTGGCTGGAGCATCCTGCTCCAGTCCGTCCGGGGAGCGTCTCGCTCCCCGTCGCCCACATCCTCGACCCCGACCCCCGCCGCCCCTGGCTCGCCGCCCGCACCCACCGCAGTCTCGAAGCCGCGGGCATCAAGCTCGCCGCCCCATCCGAAACCCAAGCTCCCACCCTCATCATCCAGGCCGGCCAGGTACTCCGCGCCCCCGAAGCCTTCCGTCCG
Organism: Verrucomicrobiia bacterium Tous-C4TDCM; assembly: GCA_002304315.1. Classification (GTDB taxonomy): domain Bacteria; phylum Verrucomicrobiota; class Verrucomicrobiia; order Verrucomicrobiales; family Akkermansiaceae; genus Haloferula. The sequence goes on along the minus strand of NEUO01000009.1, from coordinate 27,925 downwards.
CCCCCTCTGTTAGAAACCCGGCCGCTCGTCGCCATCGGCCTCCCCACCACCGGTGCCTGGCACGATTTCCACGCCAAGCACGGCGGTGACTACCCGCACGATCTTCCGCCGCCGGTCTGCGAATGGCACGCCTCGCCGGACTCCGCGGCAGCACGCTTGAACGGCGGGCCGCTTCCTTCTTCCGCACGCGTCGTCCACTGGTCACCGCTCGATCTCGCCGCGAACGACGAGCGTCTTACGGTCTATCAGATCGTCACCAGCCTGCAACACGGCGGGGCGGAGACCATCGCCCGCGATCTCGCGGTGGCCTTGCCCTACCATGGCATCGCGGCACGGCTGGTGACCTTGGGAAAGCCTCACCGCACCGCGCTCGATACTCCGTCCGGGACGCTCGACCTATCCCATCTCCGCCGCAGCGAGCGGGCCGGGATCCTTGCGAAGCTCTGCGTCGTCCACGGCGCGGACCTGCTCCACGTCCACCTGATCAATGCCTCGGAAACCCGGGCGCTGGCGAAGTCCGGCATCCCGCTGATCGCCACCCTCCACAACAGCCGCGAAGGTTGGCCGAATGATTGGGAGACCCTGGGCAAGGACGAGGTGGCGCTGATGCTCGCCTGTTCGCAAGCCGCAGAGGCGGAGTTGCGGGAACGATTGCCGCAAGTGCCGGTCCGCACCGTTTGGAACGGCATCCGGCCCCATGAGTTTCCCGAAACCCCGCTGCCGCCGGTGGATGATGGTTTCACGCTGGCCTGCGTTGCGAATCCACGACCCCAGAAGCGCCTTGAGCGTTTGCCGGCCATCGTCGCGGCGACCCGTGCCGAACTCGCGGCACGCGGTGTCCTCTCGCCGGTGCGACTCGTGATCGCCGGCGAGACCGCCGCGGACCTGGCAGACGCGCTCGCAAGCCGCTCCGCAGTGGATCGCGAAGCGGCCGCCCACGGCGTCGAGGTCGCATGGACCGAGGGAAAGCTGCCGGTGCGCGAGGTGCTGGCAAAGGCCCACGCCATGGTTTCGTGCAGCGATCACGAAGGACTGAGTCTCGCCCATCTCGAAGCGCTTTCGTCGGGGCGGCCGGTGATCGCTTTCGACAATGGGGGCACGCGGGAACTGGCATGGCGAAATCCCGCCGTGACTCTGCTGGATCCGATCAGCAGCCAGGACACTCCGGTCGCCTGCCCGCCCGAGTGCGCCGTCCGCTTCGCCAAAGCCATCGCCGACGCCCTGCTCGCGCCGCCACCCTCCGCCCACCGGCGGGTCTGGCGAGACTTCACCACCGACCGGATGACCGACCGGGTCGCACGCTTCGCACGCCAAGTCGCCTGCCGGCCCGCGACCCCGCCGACCACGCTGTGGTTCGTCACCAACAACCTCTCCATGGGCGGCGCGCAGTCCTCCCTCCGCCGCCTCGCGAAATCCTTCCACGGGCGTGGCCACAAAATCCGGCTCGCCCTGCTGGAAGAGTATCCGGAGCACCCCAGCGCCGGCCGCACTGATTTGCTCGAACATGGCATCGACGTCTTCGTCCCGCCGCCGTCCGGCTTGATCGAGCCCCAGGAAGGCGTCGACCTGATCCTCGCCGAAATGACCGCCGATCCACCCGCCACGCTCGTCTTCTGGAACGCGATCACCCCCCACAAGCTGCTGTTGACCGACGCGCTGCCCTTCACCCCGGTGCATGACATATCACCGGGCGAGATGTGGTTCAGCTCGTTCGACCACACCATGGAGAACCCGCCGCCGGGACTCCCCTGCCGTGTGCCGCCGGACTATGGGCGCTTGCTGAAGAGCTTCGTCGTGAAATACGGCAGGGAAGCGAAACGGGCGGAAGCGATCGGTGCACCGGTGAAGGTCATTCCCAACGGCGTCCTCCTGCCCGATGCCCCGCGCCGCCGCCCCGCGGTCAGCGGCGCCTTCATCTTCGGCACCGCGGCCCGGATCAGCCCGCAAAAGCGGCTCGACGAATTGATCGAAGCCTTCCGCCTGGCATTGCCGGACTTGCCCGACTGCGTCCTGCGCATCGCCGGCGGGGTGGAGACCGGCGCAGAGGAATGCGCCGTGGAACTGAGGCAGCTCGCCGAGGGCCTCCCCGTCGAGTGGCTCGGCGAGACCCATGACATCGGGGGCTTCCATGCAAGCTGCGATGTCTTCGTGATGATCTCCGATCCCGCCGGTTGTCCGAACGCCTCGCTCGAAGCACTGGCCTCCGGCTTGCCCGTCATCGCCACCGACATCGGCGGTGCCTCCGAGCAGGTGATCGACGGCGTCAACGGCTTCCTCGTCCCCGCCCGGGACATCCCGGCCCTCGCCAAGGCCATGATCGAAATCACCACCGATCCCGACCGCCACGACGCGATGAGCCAGGCCGCGCGCGAGCACATCCGACGTCATTTCACGCTGGAACGTATGACGAACGACTACCTCGAACTCTTCCTGCCGGATGCCGTCTAACAAGCCCACCGTCCTCGTCACCGGCGCGTCCGGATTCATCGGCTATCATGTCGTCCGGCATCTATCCGCAACGAACCACGTGACCGCGCTGGACCTGGGCACCCCCACCGCGCCGCATCCGGAAGGCGTCGATGAAATCATCTGCGATCTCCGCGACGGCGCACTCCCCGCGTCGCGCTTCGACGCCATCGTCCACCTCGCTGCCCTCGGCGGGGTGCGCCCGTCCATCGAGCGGCCGCTCGACTATCTCGAAACCAACCTCGGCGGCACCCTCCGCCTGTTAGAGCACGCCCGCCAGCACGGCACCCCGCGCTTCCTCTTCGCTTCCTCCTCCAGCGTCTACGGCCCGACCGACGGCAATCCGAGTTCCGAAGACGATGCTCTTGCACCATGCAGTCCCTACGCGCTGACCAAGCAACAGGGCGAGCAATGGGGCCGGCTCTACACGCGACTCCACGGCATCGACTTTATCGCGCTCCGACTTTTCGCAGTCTGGGGCGAGGGCCAGCGACCGGATCTCGCATTGGAATCCTTCCGGCGAAAGATCCTCGCCGGCGAAACCATCACCATCCACGGCGACGGCAGCCAGCGGCGCGACCTCACCCACGTGTCCGACGTGGCCCGCGCGGTGGAAGCCGCGATCAGATGGAGTGGAACCGGCTTCGAAGTCTTCAACATCGGCACCGGTACGAATCACTCGGTCAACGACATGCTCCGCGCCGCGGAACAGTGGACCGGGCTCAAGGCGAAGGTCGCATACGGCCCCGAGCACCCCGCCGACGTACCGGCGACCTTGGCGGATGTCAGGAAAGCCAAAGACCTGTTAGACTGGGAACCGCGGAAGGGGTTCCCCAAGTAGCGCAACTTTGCAAGTTGCGTGCTTCTGACGGCCGTCCGTTCACCCGGCCGCGAAGCTCTCCGGTAAAGCGCCCCGCCCCCCATCGCAACGTGCAACGTCACGCTACAACGCCGTGCCGGCATCTTCGGCACGAAGTAGCGCAACTTTGCAAGTTGCGCGCTTCTCGCGGCCGTCCGTTCACCCGGCCACGAAGCTCTCCGGTGCAGCGGTCCGCCCCCCAATCGCAACGTGCTACGCCACCCTACAACACCTCCGCCACCCGCATCCCGTCCAGCGCCGCACTGACGATTCCCCCGGCGAATCCCGCGCCTTCCCCGCACGGATACAGCCCCTTCATCGCCGGATGCTCCAGCGTATCGTCGCGCCGCGGGATCCGCACCGGCGAACTGGTCCGCGTCTCGAACCCTAACAGCAGCGCCTCCTTGCCGGCATAACCGCGGATCTTCCGGTCGAACAAGCGCAAGCCGGTCTGCATCCTCCGCACGATCCCCGACGGCAAAATCTCATGCAGCGGCGCCGACTTGCCGCCGGGAAAGTAGCTCGTCTTCGGCAGATCGGCCGAAACCTTCCCCACCAAAAAATCCGCCACCCGCTGCCCCGGCGCGACCTGCCCGCCGCCGCCGGCCTGCTTTGCCGCGACCTCCAGCGCCTTCTGATACGCGATGCCCGACAGCACGCCATGCTCCTTGGCAAAGGAATCCGTGTCCTCCGGCTCGACCGTCACCACCAACCCCGAATTCGCGAACGGCGAGTCGCGGCGGGCCAGGCTCATGCCGTTGACCACCACCTCGTCGTTCTCGGTCGAGGCCGGCACGATGAAACCTCCGGGGCACATGCAGAACGAATGCACGCCACGGTCGTCGATCTTGGTCGCCACCGCATATCTCGCCGCCGGGAGCAGGTCGGGCCGCGGCTCGTCCTGGCGGAGGTGATACTGTTCGGCATCGATGAACGGCTGCGGGTGCTCGATCCGCACGCCGACCGCGAAGGGCTTGCGCTCTAACAAAATCCCCTTCGCTGCCAGCAAGCGGTAGATGTCCCGCGCGCTGTGACCGGTCGCCAGAATCACGGCATCACCGATGATTTCCTCGCCCGCCGCGGTGACCACGCCGCGCAGCCGGTCGCCGCTCGTGATGAAATCCACCACCTTGGTCTGGAACCGCACCTCACCACCGCCTTCGAGGATCGACGCGCGCATCGCCTTGACCACGTTCGGCAGCAGGTTCGATCCGATGTGCGGATGCGCGTCTGTTAGAATCGCCGTCGGCGCGCCGTGGGCGACCAGGATCTCATAGACCCGTGCGACCGGACCGCGCTTGGTGGCCCGGGTGTAGAGCTTGCCGTCGGAGAAAGTCCCCGCACCACCTTCGCCGAAGCAGTAATTCGAATCCTCGATCACCGTCCCCTGCCGCAGGATCGGCGCGAGGTCGAAGCGGCGGGCGGAGGCATCCTTGCCGCGCTCCAGCACGATCGGCTTGAGCCCGCGTTCCAGGCATCGCAGCGCCGCGAACATCCCCGCCGGGCCGCAGCCGACGATCACCACCGTCTTCGCATCGCGCGGCAGGGCCGGCGCGGACCAGACCGGCGTGACTTCCGCCGGCAAGGGCTCGTCCACCGCCACCTCGAGCCGGAGCTGGACCTTCACCGCCCGCTGACGGGCATCGAGCGAATGCTTCAACAGCCGCACGCCCGTCACCCGCGATGGCGCGAGCCCGAGCTTCTTCGCCGCGGCATCCTTCCACGCCGCCTCATCCCCGGAGGCTTCGAGGGGCAGGATCAGGTCGATCGTTTCGATCATCGGTCACGCGTGATGGCAGGGGGACCGGCGCGGGGCAAGTCCGGGCTCAGCCGAATACTCCCCCACCCGTTCCGCCGCCCGCACTGTCGTTCCGCCGCCGGGCAGCCTCGCGCTCTTCCTCGTCCTTCTCTTTCGCCTTGGCCCGCCGAGCATCGATCTCGCGGATCTCCGCCTTGATCTCATCGATCTCGTGAGGTGCCAGCCGCATCTCCTCCGGCAGCAGCCCCCCGCAATGTCCGCAGCGCGGATGCTGGCGGCTGTAGAGAAGACGATGGCAATGCGGGCAGTTCATCTCAAAGAAAGTCGGGGCCACTCTGCCTGGAATTTCATCTAACGAATCGCCCGCTTCCGCCCCGTGTCATCGACGCTGACGTAAGTGATCGCCGTCGAGAAAATCGCGGGCGCTTCCGGATTCCGGCGGTCGAAGACCTCAACCCGGTAGCTCACCGAGGTCCGGCCTTCCTTCTCCCGCTCGCAGCGGATGTTAAGGATGGTCCCCTGCCGCACCGAGTGGCGGAACTCCACCTTGTCCATGCCGATGGTCACGAACTGGCAATGCGGGAAGTCGAGCGAGGCGGCGATCCAGCACGCTTCATCAACCCATGCCAACAAGCGCCCGCCGAACAGCGCCCCGAAATGATTCAGGTCTTCCGGCAGAACGAGTCGGTGCGTTTCCATGGCTCAGCGGCGGCGTCGGCGCTTGTCGTGGGCGAACCCGGCATCGAGCGACCACTGCCCGGCTCCGGTGACGATCAGGACAAAGCAGAACAGCAGGTAAGTCAGTGCCGGCTCTTTCGCGCCCGGGGCCGGCAGGAACCAATCGCTCGCCCCGTGGAACTGAAAGGCGGCGACGCACATCGCGAAGCCGAGCACGAAGGCCGCGAGCCGGGTCATCAGCCCCAGCGCGATCAATGCGGACGCGAACACCTCCGCGGCAATCGCCGCCATCAGGCTCATCGGGGCCGTCATGTAGGACAGCGGCCAGATCGCCGGCACGGTGTTCCATTCCCCGACCATCTCGGAGTATTTCTGCCACTTCGGGATGCCGTGGCCAAACATCATCATCAGGCCGGCACCCAGCCGCAGCACCAGCAGTCCCGAGGACGCCAGCGGATCGTGCGTGCCGCAGTCGAAAAGGAATTTTTTCATTCGGCGCTGGCGCTCGGGCTGTCGGCGGAGGCGGACGATCCACGGGTGCGGATCAGGATCCTCTTCAGACGGTCGTCGCCGCCGGGTGAAACGCTTTCCACGTCCGGATCATCGATCAGAGCATTGTGGACCAGCCGGCGGTAGTAGGCGTTGAGCGGGCGCATCTTGAAGGGCTTGCCGGTCGCTTTCACGCCGTCTGCCGCAGCGCGGACCTCGGCGGACAGCTTGTCCTCCTGGATGGCGCGGTAATGCTCGCAGTCGATACGGACGCGCGGAGCTTTCGGGAAATGCTTCCGCAGCACGCGGTTGACCAGATACTGGAGATCATCGAGCCGCTCGCCGTCCTTGCCGATCAGCAACTCGCTGCGCGTGGTCAGAATCTGCAGGCACGGCTCTTCCTCGCTGTCGTGGATCTCGATTTCCGGGTGGAAGCCGAGGTGCCCGAGCATCGTGTCGAGTATCTTCTTCGCTGCCTCGACGGGTGTCATGGCCGCCATCTAACGATCCATTGGCCCGCGGGTCAATGACCGGGGCTGCACGGGCTTCAATTTGCGGCCCAGTGACGACCCACTTCCGCCGCAATCCCCGCGAGCCGCGCCTTCTCGTCGTCGGTGAAATCATGCGGTGCCATCATCCCGATGCCCAGCGTGCCCAGCACCTTCGCTCCATCCGGCGAGAAAACCGGCACCGCCAGCGAGCCGGAGACCTGGGTCTGCCGCGCGTCCGGCCGGGCCACGCCGCCGAGGTCCTGCTGGAGATTGCAAAGCTCCACCGGCTCGCGGCGCTCGGCTGCGGCACCGGCGATCCCCTTGCCGAAGGGAATCCGCGAGATCTTCGGGATCAGCATTTCCGGCACCCCGACGTGGGCGACGAGGTCGAGGAACTCCCCGTCTGCGCGGTGCAAAGTCCCGGTTTGGCAGGAAAATTCCGCCAGCACGCCGGTCAGCCAGGTGGCGGCATCCGCCGCGGTATCGATTGTGAGTTTCATGGGGCCTTGTTTCTCCTCCCCCAACGGATCGAAACAAGGAAATCTTGCCCGACCCCGCCCGACGCGGATCTCAGGGCAGCTCGGAGATTTCAAGGCCCGCTGCGTTTCCCCTCGACTCGGCGATCCTCGTCTTCATAACCTGGTTCGTTTTGCCGAGGACGAGGTGTGAGTAGCCTCTCAACTGACGGTTGGCATCGACCGCAATGATGCCGCCAACCAGGCCAAACGGCCGGGGAGGCGGCGGCGTATGTCCAAGTCGTTCCTTCGGGAGTGGCCAAAGGCCGTTGCGGCCGTTCAGTTGCGGCTTATTCACTCCCCGTCCACCAGGAAGGCTACCTTGAACGACTTCCTCACATGAAAACTGGGCTCCATTGTTTCGCCGCCTACCTTGCGGTTTTCTTCCCGTTACAACTTCGAAGCCAGGATCCAGCCCCAGCGACCGCAGACCGGGCCACCATACCTGGATCTCTCGCCGTCGCGGAATTTGTTCCTCCGGCTCCTGTGCCACCGAAGCAGGTCCCCGCGATCCGGATCGACGCAGCGACCACGGTTCCTTCCGGCAACGGCAAAACCCTGACGATTCTCCGGGGCGAGCCATCCACACTTCCCGACATCCCAAGTCCACCTGAGCCTCGGCCGCAGGTCATCCGCGAACGCACCGCGGATGACCTTGCTCGGGAAATCTACCGGCGGCGGCACTCGATCCAACTCGGTGCCACGGTCTACGATCATCGTGTCAGCATCGTCCGCTGGCAGCATCCGGACACTCGCGCCCCCTACGAAGCCGTCTGCGGCTTTGATCTTGGCTTGCTCGCCGGAATCGGCCGCTTCGTCCGGAATGGCGAAAACTACGATCTGATGTTGCTCCATTCCATGGTCGACACGAAACGCACGCGAAATCTCGGGTTGCGTGCATTCCCCGACCATTCAGAAGTGGCTAACGGCTCAATTCGCTTGCTGAAGGGTGACCCCGAAAATCTGCTCGGGACCACACCGATCCACCTGATCAAGGAACTTCTCGTAAACGAGGAGACTCGCCTGGAAATCTTCCAAGCCGATCTCGAACGCCATCGAAAGGCCCGTACGGCTTGGGAAAGTGCCAACCCGGTCCCTCCCCGCGACGAGACTTTCTGGATTCGTCCGCACCGTGGCAGCCGCTACCTCATGGAAACGGTCCCCGCCGAAAATGCACGCTAAGCACCCGAACATCATCCCGATGAAAAATCTCCTGCTTTGCGCGCTCCTGCTCGCCCCGGTCCCGCCGCTCTCTGCGCAGCAGCCCGGCATCGACCAAGGCTCCGAACTCCTCATCGTGCCCCCGAACGACAAATACCTGTGCTGGGAGGGTCATCCCGGCCGGACCTACTTCCTTCAGATCTCGATCGGCAGCGATCCCCTCGTCGAATGGCACTGGATGCCGGTTATCGACAGCGGGACTGGAGTTGAGGTAAGCTACGAGGTGGACGGGACGGGCGCGCGCGGCTTCTACCGGCTGCATTACACGGACGAATCCTGTCCTCCCGGCGTCACCCTGGAAAATTGGGACACCGACGGCGACGGTCGTTCGAACGAAGAAGAAGTGGCCGGAACGCCGCAATCCCATCCCCTGAAGTTTTCCACGTCTGACACGGGAATTCCAGACGGCTGGGCGGTCGCCCACGGTCTCGACCCGAATGATCCTGCCATCGGCAGCTTGCAGTTCGGCGAAAGCGGCATGACCAACCTGCAAGCGTTTGAGGGTGGCGTTCAGGCCCATCCGAACGCCACTCTCACCAATTTCGACGGAGACAACGCGGAGAATGATATCGACGCGGACCGCACCGACATCGTGATCAACTGGAGGCCCGGCCCCCATCCGCGCTTCGCCGTGATCGAACTTGCAGTGGAGGATCCCGAGGAGCTGCACCTTGACGACCTTTACGAGGATGGCACGATGCTTCTCAGCCGGATCGAGGCGTCTGAGACCACCGGTAGAATCGTTATCGACCGCCATCAGGCTGTTCATCTGTTTCTCCCGGGCAACTCCCCGCCAGAAGGGGAGTTCGCCGGATTCGGGCCGGTAGTGGTCGAAGGAAAAGTGCCAGGATTCCATTTCCCTGTCGGCAGCAACGGACACGCTGATTCTCTGTGGGATCCAGTGGCCGCAACCTTCTCACCTTGGACCTGCCCAACGAGCTATCACGACGACATTCGCGACAACCGGGACGGAGTAACCATCGGTCGTAACTGGCTGGGAGAAGGACAACCTTTCACCATGCGTTATTCGCCGGACGGAACACCTTTACCGGGCGACGGTGATCCAGGTTCTTCCGAAGCCCGGATCGAGAAAAGCGTCAACGTGGTCGCCGAGAGGGGTTACTGGCGCAAGAATCCATCTACCGGTGGATTCGAAAGCCGGGCCCAGCTACCCGAGGAATCCATGGTCCATTCGGCGACGATCATCGAGCAACAGCTTGTTGCAACGCCCTGCCCATGAAATGGAATCTCGTAGCGGGAACAAACGGAGTTTTCATATCAGAAAACGGAGCCGCGTTTCGGAAGGCAGATGGCGGGACCGGCAAAGTCCGGATCGACGCCGTGACCCAACAAGGCTGGGCGCTCGACAAAGCCAACAACCGGATCAGGGCAAATGGCGAGTGGTATCCCTTGAACTCGCTCGTGGGCACTCCGGCACCGGAGGAAGTCGATATCCTTGAGATGATGGATACCGGAATGGCCGTGGCGAAAATTCGAAAGCCCAGTTCCTCAGCTCTAACGCTGGCTCTCCTCCTCCCGGTAGAGTTTAAGACCTATCCACATGATGAAGCAGGCCCGGACAAAACTCACCTGAGAAACCTCGAAACCCGGCAGAATAAAGAAGGATTCTTCGGGAATCGGCGCAAGTGCGTTGCACACGTATGGCAAGACCAGTGGATTGACCTAATTGATTATCTCGCGGGCGCTGATGACCCTAATCTTCGGGAACTCTACGAGGATAATTTGGATTGGAGAAGTAATGGTCAGGTCGTAAACCACGATCTGAACTGGGTCGGCGAGCCACCTGATGACGACATCACAGTCTATTTAATCGAAGTCTTGGCAAATGGCGGGAACGACGTGATCGAATCCCTGTATCTGAATGTGATTACACGCTCGACTGAGCAAAGTTTTGATGACTGGTATAATGCAGAAAAAGCGGATACCGCTTGGCTTCAAGAGCTGCCTCCAGTGTTCAATCGCATTGAGACAATCCCTGAATCTGATGGGTACCTTCCGCGCCCGGATCAAAATTTCAACCCATACTTTTACGGAGTCCCCAAAGAAATTAATACTCGTTTCCACCCCGACGGCTATTTTGAACAACGTTCGTACGCAACGCCCGGCGGGCACGGCCACCAAGTTTGCTTAGACGAGCGCGGGGTGCTGCTTGAAAGCGGCGTTAGTGCTGGATCGGCGGACAAAGCGGCTCCATTTCCAGCGAATCTGAATCCTCTCCCACACGTTGAGGCGGATGTAAAACCTTTCATTTGGGCGCTTCAACTTGACGGTAACCCCACAAGGCAAGACGGGACGAATCTAACCTGGCCTATCATGTACGAGGGAATTTTTGCAGGGCGATACCTTGAAGTTCGACCTGCACTTCCTAACGATAAACCAAGACTTGAACCGGGTGCTACGCCATGAGAAAACATAAGAACATTACGGCAATTTTGGCATTAATCTTGATAGGTGTATTTCTTGCATATGTAACACATGAGATCGATCCTGATGAAATAGACGTCCTAAAACCGGGCGAGCATCTTCAAGTTGCCAAAGCAAAAGCCGAAGGCGGGCAAGGATTGCGGGGCGAAGGGCGCACCAAATTGAGCGACGCGATGGCTAGAGCTTGGCTTCCCGAAGAACCATTAGTCAGCCTTTCTGCTGGCGGGCTCGAAGTAGCAGTCGCCTTTGAGTTCCCAATCCCTTCTGAGCTGCAGAAGGCGATCATTTATGACTTAAGTCTGACCTTTTGGCATCTCAAATCGCACGATTATATTGACTCTCTTGGAGCGCCAGAGATAGCGGTAAACGGAGTTCTACAGCACCCAGACCGCTTCTTGAACTTCACGGGAAGCGGCCGCTATTTCCCGAGTCAACTAACCGGGAAGATCGGCTTCATGGCGGGAGAAAAAATGGTGATTCCTTCTAGCGTTGTTGAGGCTTACGAGGAAGCGTGGAATCGAAAGACTGCAAATGAAGATAAATACAGTTCTTTGCTAGGAGCGATTGACCGGCTTAACAGGCTCGCCGTGGACGCCGTCCTGAATCCTCGGGAATGGTTTTTCATTAGCGGTGGGGCTCATGCCTCGGGAATTGAAATACCCGATGTGACCAGAGAGCAGTTTGTGCAAAGCTTCGGAGGGTATATATACCGACAGCCGAGTCTGCTGGACGTTTTTGATGGGGCTGCCTGGGATCCAAATCTTGCCGGACGACTCATTGCAAAGGTTTACGTCTTCGACTCTGAAGGGGTGATCAGGAATAGCATGCCCCCGCTGATACACACGGAAGGGGCGTGGCGCTTTTTCATCGGACAACCGCCTACGTAGCTCATGCACTTTTTGATTATTGGTGCCGCTGGTTCGGGCTTGGTCCTTGTTTTCATCTCAGGGAAACCAAGCAGGTTCCGACTCGTAAGCGGAATGAGTTCGTTGTTCTCGGCGGCCTACATTTATGGGATTGCCGAGTCACTGCGGTTCGTCGAGTCAGTGGGCTTGCTTGGATTTCTTTTTTGGCTCGGGTCGCTCGTGCTTCTGGCCGCATCGCTCGTTGGTGAGCTTTCGATCAAGGGGGGGCGGATGAAGGGTCCTGCGATTGCTTGCATTGTCGTGAGTGCGATTTCGAATGCAGTGTTTGCGTATTCGTTTGCCCGAGCAGCCGGACTCGGAATTGTGTGAGCCATTTCCCCCGAAGCGCCCTCGCCGGAGCGGAGGTTTTCCAAACATGTGGGCTTTGGCCGGAAAAACGGACGAGGTGAGAAACCCAGAAACAAAGTCGGGATTTCGGATTTACAGCCCACCCTCCTTGTTTCAAACCTCAACCCCGTTTGAGAAACCCATGAAAACCATCCCTCTCGTTACTTTAATGGCTGCCGCCTGCCTTGCCAGTTGCGGAAAGCCCGGCGCAGCTTCCGGCTCCGACTCCAAGATCCCCGTGAATACCTTTGGCAAACTCCCCGACGGCCGCGAGGCCAAGCTCTTCACCCTCACCAACTCGAACGGCCTGCGGGCCAAACTCACCGACCTGGGCGCGACGCTGGTTTCCATGGAAGTCCCCGACAAGGCCGGCAAGCTGGCCGACGTGACCCACGGCTTCGACAGCCCGGACGGCTATCTTTCCAAGGAAAACCCCTACTTCGGCGCGACCGTCGGCCGCTTCGGCAACCGCATCAAGGACGGCAGGTTCACCCTCGACGGCAAGGAATACACCCTCGCCGCCAACAACGAGCCCGGCGGCATCCCCTGCCACCTCCACGGCGGAAATGTCGGCTTCAACAAGGTCATGTGGACCGGCGAAGCCAACGAGGCGAGCAACTCGGTGACCTTCACCTACGTCTCCAAGGACGGCGAGGAAGGCTATCCCGGCACCCTCACCACCAAGGTGACCTACACCCTGACCGATGCCAACGAGCTGAAATGGGAAGCAAGCGCCACCACCGACGCGCCGACCGTTCTCAACATCGTCCACCACAGTTACTGGAACCTCAGCGGGGATCCGGGCACCTCGATCAACGATCACGTCCTGATGCTGGATGCCGACAAATTCCTGCTTACCAATGTCGGCCTGATCCCGACCGGCGCGCTCGCCCCGGTGGCGGACACCCCGATGGATTTCACCCAGCCGACCGTGATCGGTGACCGCGTCGGCGCGGACTTCGAAGCCCTCAAGTTCGGCGGCGGCTACGACCACGCCTGGGTGCTGACTCCGAAGTCCGGCATCCGCCTGGCCGCCCGCCTCAAGGACCCCAAGAGCGGCCGCGTGCTGGAGATCTCAACCGACAAGCCGGCGATCCAGTTTTACGGCGGCAATTTCCTCGATGGCACCGCGAACGGCAAAGGCGGCGTGAAGTATGCCCACCGCACCGCCCTCTGCCTCGAAACCGAGAACTTCCCCGACGCGCCGAACCAGCCGTCCTTCCCCAGTGCGGTGCTCAAGCCGGGCGAGACCTACACCCACGTGATGGTGCACAAGTTTTCCGCCGAGTGAGGAGAGGATATCCGAGCTTCCCCGAGCGCCACCCTGGACATGGGGAACACACACTAGCGCCTTGCTAGAGACGGGTGCCTTCCCTGAAATAGTTTCCTCCCAAGAAAAACCAACGCCTGACCCATGAGTTTCTCCACCATCGACATCGTCGTCTTCCTTGCCTTCATCGCCGCGGTCATCGGACTGGGCCTCTACAAATCGAAAGGCGAAGGCAAGGACTCCGAGTCCTACTTCCTGGCCGGCCGCGGCCTCATGTGGTGGCTGATCGGCATCTCGCTGATCGCCGCGAACATTTCCTCCGAGCAGCTCGTCGGCATGTCCGGCCAGGCCGCGGACTACCTCGGCCTGGCCATCGCCAGCTACGAGTGGATGGCCGCCGTGACCCTCTCCGTGGTCGCGTTCTTCTTCCTGCCGTATTTCCTGCGCACCGGCATCTTCACGATGCCGCAATTCTTCCAGCAGCGCTTCGGCGACGCCACCCGGGCGATCATGGCCTTCATGACGATGGTCCTGCTGATCTTCGTTTCGCTTACCGGCGTGATCTACCTCGGGGCGCTCACGATGAGCGAGCTCTTCACCGGACACAGCTTCCTCGACCTGGGACTCACCGGCTGGTGCTGGACGATCGGCATGATGGCCGCGGTTTACATCGCCGCAGGCGGCCTCAACGCCTCGGCCTGGGCCGACCTGATCCAGGGCATCGCCCTGATGATCGGTGCTGCGATCATCACCTGGTATGCCATGGACAAGCTCGGCTCCACCGCCGTCGCCGACCTCATGCCCGGCGGCGTCAATCCCCGTCCGGTCGCGGACGACGCCGGAGCGCTCGAAAAGCTCATGGCGCTGAACCACGAGAAAATGCACATGGCGCTTCCTCAGTGGGACAAGAACATCCCGATTTCCGCCATCTTCCTGGGCCTGTGGATCCCGAATTTCTACTACTGGGGCCTCAACCAGTACATCACCCAGCGGACCCTCGGTTCCAAGTCGCTGCGCCAGGGCCAGAAGGGCATCGTGTTCGCGGCGGGCATGAAGCTGCTCATCCCCTTCATCGTGGTGATCCCCGGCATCATCGCCTTCAACCTCTACAGCGGCGAGCTCAAGGAGATCGACCAGCGCAAGAACGCCGCGGAGTGGACCGCTTTGGAGGAAAACCTGGGCAAGCCGGAGTCCGGTCACGCGTTCATCTCAGGCATCCAGTGGGCCCGCTTCAACAAGGAGCAGGCCGCCGCGATCGACGCCCATAACCTCGCGGTTCTCGCGGCGAAAGGAATCAGCATCGAGGGCATCAACCCCGCCGCGATCACCGAGGAACAGCGCTTTGCCCTGATCCCCGCCGCGCTCGAAAAGGCGGCTCTGGCCGACGAGAAACTCAAGCTGCACCCGATCCAAGGCTACAAGTATGACGCAGCGCTCACCCTGCTGATGCGCAACCTGCTGCCCGAAGGCACCGGCATCCGCGGTTTCATCATCGCCGCCCTGATGGGTGCCATCGTCAGCTCGCTGGCCGCCGTGCTCAACGCCGCATCGACCATCTTCACGATGGACATCTACCAGCGCTACATCAGCCCGCAGTCGACCCAGAAGGGCCTGGTTTTCGCCGGCCGCGTTTCGGTGGGCGTGTTCGCGGTGATCGGCTGCCTGCTGGCCCCGAACCTCGACAAGTTCGGATCCATCTTCAAATACATCCAGCAGTTCCAGGGTTACGCCTCGCCGGGCATCCTCGCCGTGTTCGTTTTCGGCATGCTGAACCGCCGCGGCGGATGGATGTGCGGGGTGGCCGGCCTGGTGATCAACCCGATCCTCTACTGGGCACTCGATACGTATACCTCGCTGGCCTTCCTCGACGCGATGGGCGTCTGCTTCTTCGCGGTGCTGATCCTGATGTGGATCATCGCCCTGATCAAACCGCTGCCGGAGCGCTTCGAGTTCAAGGTCAACACCACCATGGACCTCGACGAATCGAAGGGCGCCAAGCTGGTCGGTGGCATCCTGATCCTGATCACGCTCGGGCTCTACATCGTCTTCTGGTAGAGAGCTCGGAGATTCCCGATTCCTCCAAAGGCCCCTCCCGAACCCGGGCGGGGCCTCTTCTTTCTGCGCCCCCCAACCTGCGGCAAACGAGGACAAGTTTTCCCCTTTGCCTGTTGCGGGGATTTCAACACCCTTCCGCCCAGTCATCCCATGCCCCTCGACCTCGCCCCATCCCTCGCCGATCTCGCCTCCGATGCCGCCGCCGGCCTCCGGGAACACTTCGGCATCGACGCCACCGTGACCGCCGCCGCGCCCGGTCGCGTCAACCTGATCGGCGAACACATCGACTACTGCGACGGCTTCGTGATGCCGTTCGCGATCGACCGCTACATCGTGATCGCCGCCGCGCTCAACGGGACGAGCGAAGCCCGTGTCGCCACCGCCCTCGGTGGTGAACCGGCGATCCTGCCCCTGAACATCCCGCAGGAAATCTCCGCGCCGAAGTGGGCCAACTACCTGCGTGGCGTCTTCCAAGGCTTCCAACAGCGCGGCCATCACCTGCCGGGTTTCGACGCCTACATCCTGTCCTCGGTTCCCGGAGGTGCCGGACTCTCCTCCTCCGCCGCCCTTGAATGCTGCGTCGCCACCTTGCTCGAAGGCCTGGTCGACACCGTGCTCGACACCAAGGAAAAGGCGCTGCTCTGCCAGAAGGCGGAGCACGATTTCGCCGGCGTGCCCTGCGGCATCATGGACCAGTTCGCCTCCGCCTTCGGCAAGCCGAGCCGCCTGATCCTGATCGACTGTCAGACCGGCGAACCCGAGCTGGTGCCGTTTGAAAACCCCGACCTCACGGTGCTGATCGCCAACACGATGGTCCATCACGAGCTGTCCGACGGCGGCTACGCGGCCCGCCGCAAGAACACCGAGGACGGCCTCGCCGTGATCGGCAAGCCTTCGTGGCGCGGCGCCACCCTCGCCGATGTCGAAGCGCGTTGGGACGCCCTCGGCGATCCCGTCAACCGCCGCTCACGCCACGTCGTCGGCGAGATCGCCCGCACCATTGCCGCGGCGGAAGCCCTCGCGAAGAACGACTTCGAAGCGCTCGGCCCGCTCATGGCCGCCAGCCACGATTCCTTGCGCGATGACTTCGAAGTCTCCTGCGTGGAGCTCGACCTCATGGTCGAGATCGCCCGCGCCATCGGCCGCAGCGGCGGGGTCATCGGCGCCCGCATGACCGGGGGCGGTTTCGGCGGCTCCACCGTCACCCTCTGCGAATCCAGCAAGGCCCGCGAGATCGCCGCCACGCTTTCGAACAAATATCACGAAGCCACCGGCATCACTCCGCAGATCTTCGCCTCGCGGCCGTCGCTCGGCGCGCACTTGATTTAGGGGACTCCCTTAGATCGTAGTGTCGCCTTCGATAGGAGTGTCGCCTTGAAGGCGACATGACGATGGTCGGGCGGCTTTCAGCCACGCGACACGGAAGGCAACGGGCGGCAGAATGCCGCTCGTCCGTGCCATGTCGCCGTCAAGGCGACACTCCCCTCAACGCGACACTCCACGAAAAAGCCCGGCCCCCCTTGCGGAAGACCGGGCTTTGGAATGAGTCGGTGCGATCAACCTTGGGCAGGCTCGCCCTCGGCGGCCTTGGCCTTCTCGTCGCGAAGCACCGCGCGGCGGCTCATCTTGACGCGGCCCTTTTCATCCACGCCCATGCACTTGGCGGTGATGATGTCGCCCTTCTTGACGATGTCCTCGACGTTCTCGGTGCGGCCTTCGGCCAGCTCGGAAACGTGGATCAGGCCGTCCTTGCCGGGGAGCACTTCCATGAAGGCACCGAAGTTGGTGATGCTGACCACCTTGCCGGTGTAGACCTTGCCGACTTCGATCTCCTGGAACATCCGGTCGATCAGCGCCTTCGCACGCTCCAGGCCTTCCTGCTTGGAAGCGTAGATGTGAACGGTGCCGTCGTCCTCGATGTTGATGTCGGCGCCGGACTCCGCCTGGATGCCCTTGATGTTCTTGCCACCAGGCCCGATGAGCTCGCCGATGCGGTCGGCGGGGATCTTGACGGACACGATGCGCGGCGCGTGGGCGCTGAGCTCCTGCGGACCGGACACGGCTTCGGTCATCTTGGCGATGATCGTGGTGCGGGCGGCCTTGGCCATGTGGATGGCTTCCTCGAGGATCGCCATCGGGAGACCGGCGAGCTTCAGGTCGAGCTGGTAACCGGTGACGCCGGCGTCGGTGCCACAGAGCTTGAAGTCCATGTCACCGTAGAAGTCTTCGGAACCGATGATGTCGAGCAGCGCCTTGTGGGACTTCATGGTGCCGTCGTCATTCCACTCGGTCACCAGACCGACGGAGATGCCGCCGACCGGAGCCTTGAGCGGGACACCGGCGCAGAGAAGCGACATGGTGCCGGCGCAGACCGTGGCCATCGAGGTGGAGCCGTTGGACTCCATGACTTCCGACGAGACGCGCATGGCGTACGGGAAATCGGCGACGTCCGGGATGACCGGGGCGATCGAGCGTTCGGCAAGCGCGCCGTGGCCGATTTCGCGACGGTTGATGCCACCCATGCGGCCGCACTCACCCACCGAGAACGGAGGGAAGTTGTAGTGGAGGATGAAGCGCTTGCTGTCCTCGCCACCGGCGTAGTTGTCGAAGAACTGCTTCTCGTCGGCCGGAGCCAGCGTGCAGATGCCCATCGCCTGCGTTTCACCGCGGGCGAAGATGGCGGAGCCGTGGACGCGGGGCAGCGAGTTGGCTTCGGCGAACAGCGGGCGGAGATCGCCGATCTGGCGGCCGTCGGCACGCACGCCCTTTTCCATGATGGAAATGCGGAAGGCCTTCTTCTGGATGTATTCGAAGACCTGCTCGACGTCGAAGTCGGTGGACTCCGGGTAGCGGGCCTTGATCGCGGCTTCCACTTCGTCGCGGAGCACGCCGACCTTCTTGCCACGCTCGACCTTGGACGGGGCGTAGATGGCGTCTTCGATGCGGCTGCCAGCGATCTCGTAGCCGATCTCGAGGAGCTCTTCCTTGGCCACGGTCACGGTGTATTCGCGCTTCGGCTTGCCGGCGAGGCGAACCAGTTCTTCCTGAGCTTCGACCAGCGTGGTCACCGCGCCCTGGGCGAAGTGGAGGGCCTTGATGAAGTCTTCTTCGGAGATCTCGTTGGCGGCGCCTTCGATCATGATGACGTCGGTCTTGTTGCCGACGTAGATCAGGTCGAGGTCGCTCTGCTCGCGGTCTTCGAACACCGGGTTGATGATGAATTCACCATCGACGCGGCCGACGCGCACCGCACCGATCGGGCCGGCGAAGGGGATGTCGGAGATGGCGAGGGCGGCGGACGCGCCGTTCATCGCCAGGATGTCGGAGTCGTTGACCTGGTCGGCGGCGAGGAGCAGCGCGATGATCTGGGTTTCGTAAAGGTAGCCTTTCGGGAACAGCGGGCGCAGCGGCCGGTCGGTCATGCGGCAGGTCAGGATTTCCTTTTCGGTCGGACGTCCTTCGCGCTTGAAGTAGCCGCCCGGGAACTGGCCGGCGGCGGAGGCTTTTTCCTTGTACTCGACGGAAAGCGGGAACCAGGTCTGGCCGGATTTCACTTTCGTGGCGGACACGGCGGTCACGAGGACCACGGTTTCGCCGGAGGTCACCATGACGGCACCATCGGCGAGCTTGGCGATTTTACCCGTTTCGAAGGTAATGGGGTTCGAGCCGACCTGGCCCGTGACTTTATGGATGTTCATCTTTTCTATCTTTCAGTGTGGGTGCCACCGGCGACATGCCGGAAGCGGTGTTAGGTTCCGGATCGTTCCCCGATTCAAAAGCGGGGGGGTCCGGCGGCGGACGGGAAAACGTTTCCCGGTGCCCGCCGTTTCAAGCACGACGGCCACGGAGTGAACCGTGGCCGTCGGGGAGAAAGGGGCTTACTTGCGGAGGCTGAGGCCTGCCAGGAGCTTCTGGTAGCGCTCTTCCGAGTTGGCTCGCACGTAGTCGAGCAGCTTGCGGCGCTGGGCGACCAGTTTGAGCAGTCCGCGGCGGGACGAGGTGTCCTTCTTGTGGATCTGCAAGTGGGCCGTCAGGTGGACGATCCGCTGGGTCATCAGGGCGACCTGGTAATCGGCGCTGCCGGTGTCGGTGTCGTGGATCTTGAAGTCCGCGAGGTTGATATTGGTGCTTTCGCTCATTTTCGTAGTCTTTTCAGTCCCGCCAACTTGACCGGTCTGCCCTGGATCGGGACCGCGGAAGAAAGCGGAAACGGCGGGGTTTGCAAGCACGGAATCACTTGGATTCCGCCCCGTAGCCCTCGCTCATCCGCTTCACCGCGGCATCGGAGCCGTAGATCATGGCGATGTCTCCGGCATGGAGGACCGCGTGCTTGCCGGGGACTCCGGCGAAGGTCCCGTCCTTGCGGTGGATTCCCAAGATCACGATCCCCCGGTCGGAGGGCCTCGTCGCCCCGAGTGCCTGGCCGACGAAAGGGTGCCCTTCCACCAGCTCGACCTCCGACACCGAAAAGCCGTCCTGGACGTGCAGCAGCACCTCGTAGTCGAGCGCCCGGATCACCCCGGCCCGGGTCAGGAAACGGCGCATCAGGGCATCGAGCGGGCGCTTGATCCAGCCGACGTTCATCAGCAGGCCGAACCCCACGATCCCGGCGATCAATAGCGGTATGATCAGCCAGAAGTGGGCGTCGGTTTGGTTCGACTGGATCAGAGTGACCACGAGGGCCGCCAGCGCCGAAGTGATGCCGATGTTCCCGGCGATGATCAGTTGCAGGATGATCCGCCGCCGCACCGGATGCTCGACCACCATTTCGGCCTCCCGGGTGGTGAAGCCCACCCCGAAGAATGCCGACGCCGCTTGGAACTGCGAGGCCGAGCGCGACATGCCGGTCAGGTTCAGGGCGTTCGCACCGAGCTGCACCAACAGCAGGGAAACGATCACGATGAGCAGTAGTGCGATGAAGGGGGCCATGGCTCAAAGTCGGGCGAGAAGTTCGATCAGGCGGTTTTCCAACAAGGCGGTCAACGGGGTTGCCCCACCTTTTGCGGGCAGTCCGCCAGAGGCCAGCAGCTCGCTGACCGGCACCGGCTCGCCCGCGGCCACGTGCGCGACCCGCGGCGCCGGATAAGTTGGGAAGCCGAGCAGGTCCTCCTCCAGCTTCATGATCGTCTCGGCGCGGCGGTCGAGGGTGGCCTCGGCGAGCAGGTAGTCGCCGATGTAGCTGTGCGCCTGGAGCGCGGTGAAGACGCGGTCGAGGTCGTCGAGCAGCGCGGTTTTCTCGGCGGGCGACGGCGGATTCTCAAGATCGAGCAAGCGCCGGCGGATCCGGTAGCGCTGGGCCCGGACGCGCTCGGGGGCGGTCAGTGACTTGGCATCGCGGCCCTGGCGGGCTTCTGCGGCGGCCAGCAGGCTTTCGCACAGCGTGGTGAGTCGCTCCTGCAGCGGGCCGCGGCCGGATTCGCCGAGGTGCTCCATCTCCTTCAACCCGAGCAGGCCGGCCCCCAGCCTGAGAATCCGTTCGTCGAGAGGCATCGCCGGCCGCGGGGTCCAGCCGATGCGATCCTCCAAGCGTGCCAGCCGGGCGCAAAAAGTCGCCTCCACCGCGGGATCGTGACGGAAGCGGATGCCAACCGGCACCAAGTAGGCCTGCTTTTCGCCGCTCAGGCGGGTCGCGGCCTTCAGGAGGATCGAGGCGACGCCTTCGTGCAGCGGGTCCAGCCGCTCGTGGTGATGGTAAATTTCGCCCTCGGGGTAGATCACCAGCGGGTCACTGGATTTCTCCAGCAAGGTGATCGCGGTCTTGATCGCGGAAAGGTCGGGGCCGTCGCGGTCGACCGAAAACACGCCCATCTTCTGGAGCGCCCAGGCGCCGCCCTTGCTGATTTCGAAGACCTCGCGCGCGGCCATGAAATGCGAACGCATCCCGTGGCGGGCGATGGCGTCGATCATCACGTGCGGGTCGGCGTGGTCCGCGTGGTTCGGGGCCAGCAGCACGGCGTGGCCGACTTGGGAAAGCGCCTTCACCCGCTCGAAGCCCTCGATCTCCAGCCGCGCGACGCGGAACTTCCGTTCCATGAAAATCGAGCGGTTCGCCCACAGCCCCAGCGGACGAAACCAGCCGGCCGGTTGCGGCGGGCGGAAGGTGTAGGGGAGGTCGTTGCGGAGGCGGCGCACGGGCGGAGGATGAAGTTCCAAGGAAAAAGTGCCAAGTGCCAAACCAACCCGGGAGCGCCGGTCTGCGACCGGCCGAACGGTCCCCAGCTGCCCGTATCCACTCCTCGGCCCGAAGCCGGCTTCGATGCATTCCCAGGCCGAGGGAAAGCGCTCGAACCAGACCACCTTGCTGGACCGTTCGGCCGGTCGCAGACCAGCGCTCCCGGCTTTGGCGCTCCCGCCTACTGCCGGTTGAACCTCGCCACCTCGCGCTGGGCTTCCCGCAGCTCGACTCTTTCCTTCAGGCTATGCCGCAGGTCGGAGTGGGTCTTGCCCTTGCCGACGCCGAGCTCGATTTTCACGCAGCCGTTCTTCCAGTACATCCGCAGGCAAGGCAGAGACGCCCCCTTGACCGAAGTCGCCTGATCCAGCTTGAGGATTTCCTTCTTGTGAACCAGCAGCCGCCGCGGGCGCTTGGGCTCGTGCTGGAAGAACTTCCCCGCGGTTTCCCACGGCTGGATGTCGCAGCCGTAAAGAAACAACTGTCCCCGCTCGACCCGCGCGAACGCATCGGAAATATTCACCTTCCCCGCCCGGATCGATTTGACCTCGGTGCCCTTCAATTCAATCCCGGCCTCGTAGGTCTCCGAGATATTGAAATCACGGCGGGCCTTCCGGTTGTTGGAAATTTCCGCACTCATGGGATGTCACGCCACGAATCGGGCGCGGGGCGGGACGCCGCTCAAGGCGACTCCGTGGCACCACCGGGGACCAGACGGATCTTGCCCTCGATGATTTCGGTCAGGGCGATGTCCGCGGCACCCATGCTAGGGCGGGTCGGAATCAACGGCGAACGGCCGCTGTTCAGCTGCTTTACCCGCTTGGAGACCATGTTGATCAAGATCAGCGGATCGCTGACAATCTCGGACGCTTTCTCGACAAGATCACTTTTCATGGATGTACCTGGAAACCGGGAATGGGGCTTCGGCTGCTCGATGGGGACGATGTTATCGGGAGACATGCCGTGCCTGAAATTCCGTGACGACCTGAATCGGCCGGAGGGCGGGAAAGACCAAATCAACCCCGAGATGACAAGGGCAAAAACCGAATCGTGCCAAAATCACATGAGATTGATGCCGAAGCGCCGCAGAACCACCACCGTCAGCCAGAAAAATCCGGTCGTCAGCAGGCAGTTCACCCCCAGCGCCAGCCAGAAGCCCCAACCGTGCCGTAGCATCCACGGCAGAATCAGGAACATCGGCAAGGTCGGCAGCACGAACCAGAAGGTCCCCTCGGCGTGATTCGCGATCTTTTCCGCCGGCTGCTTCTCCGCCTGCATCCAGAACATCGCCACCAGCGAGGTGAACGGCAGCGCGATCAGCAGCGCCGAAAGCCGGTCGCTGAAGATCTGCACCTTGGTCACCATCAGGATGATGAACGCGGTGAGGAGGAGCTTCACCACGTCGTAGCCGGTGAGCTTGAAGAGCTTGTCCCAGGGAATCTTGTCCATGTCCTGCTTGCGGTTGGCCTGAAAGTCGTGGAAATACGGCGTCGTGCAATCTTTCCGTTTCATCCTCCTCGCCAGCCTGGCCCTCGCCGCCTGCGGACCGGGCTCGCTGACCGGCCAAGCCGCCGCCAATCC
This sequence comes from Verrucomicrobiia bacterium Tous-C4TDCM, assembly GCA_002304315.1. Taxonomy (GTDB): domain Bacteria; phylum Verrucomicrobiota; class Verrucomicrobiia; order Verrucomicrobiales; family Akkermansiaceae; genus Haloferula. The sequence goes on along the minus strand of NEUO01000009.1, from coordinate 4,671 downwards.
CGCCGCCAGCTCGCTGAGCGCCGCCCAGAAGGCCGCCATCGGCAAAAAGATCTGGCAGAACGAGTCCGGCGGCACCGTCGAGGGACTGACCATGTGGAACGCCGGCGAGGAATTCCCGTCGTTGGGAATCGGCCACTTCATCTGGTATCCCGCCGGTTTCAATGGCCGCTTCGAGGAAAGCTGGCCGCAATTCGTCGCCTTCGCCCGCCAGCAGGGAGCCCAGCCGCCGGCCGTCGCGCTCGAACGCCACTCGCCCTGGACCAGCAAGGCCGCCTTCCAGCAGGACTTCCGTGGCCCACGGCTATCGGCGCTGCGCAGTTGGCTGGCGGCAAACGTGTCCGTGCAGACCGATTTCATCATCGCCCGCTCCCGCGCCGCCCTGCCAAAGGTCCTCGCCGCCGCCCCGGCCTCCGACCGCGCCCGGCTCCAAAGCAACTACAACAAAGTCGCCGCCACCCCGAACGGCACCTACGCGGTGATCGATTACGTGAACTTCAAAGGCGACGGCACCCAGGCCTCCGAGCGTTACCAAGGCAAGGGCTGGGGCCTGCTCCAGGTGCTCGGCAGCATGAAGGACGTCCCCGCCGGCCAACCCGCCGCCGCCGAATTCGCCGCCAGCGCCAAACAGATGCTTTCCCGCCGAATCGACAACGCCCCTCCCGACCGCGGCGAAGCCCGCTGTCGCGAAGGCTGGCACAACCGCTGCGGCACCTATGCCCGGCCTCTTTGATCCGCCAGCTTGGGGAAGGCAAGTTGAGAGTTGAGGGTCGATGGTCGATAGTCGATGCAGAAGAGTCCACGCCGAAATGCCCTTCCACTTCAACGATCAAGCACGACAACGACCCAAACCGCTGGATCTGAACTATCAACACTCAACCATCGACTCTCAACTCGCTTTTCAGGATGAAACGCCACCTGCCCGCCCTCTCCTGGCCGCGTCTCGATGACGCGCCGATCCAGGTGGCGTGCCCGTTTTGCGACGCCCTGCAGGAGGCCCCCCGTCTGCCGGAAGGCGATGCCGCCCACTGCTGCCGCTGCGGCGAAATGCTCTATCAGAACCGCCCTCGCTCCCTCGCCCGCGCCACCGCCTTCTCCTCCGCCGCGCTGATCTTCATGGTGCTGGTCCACCTCTTCCCCAGCATCACCGTGACCGCCGGCAGCGTCCGTCGCGAGCTGACCATCCTGGAAGCCGCCGCCGCGATGTACCGCGAGGGAAATCCGCTGGTCGCCGTCGGAGCTGTGTTTTTCACCGTCATCGCCCCGCTGGTCCTCGTCGGTGGACTCCTTTACGTCGCCGCCCCGCTGCGCTTCGGCATCGCCCTCCCCGGCGCGAAATCCGTCACCCGCTGGTTCCAGCTCTGCGAACCGTGGAGCATGCTGGAAGTCTTCCTGCTCGGCATCCTGGTCGCCCTCTTGAAACTCGGCTCCGTCGGCGAGATCCACCTCGGCGTCGGCCTCTGGGCGCTCGCCGGCCTGGTCTTCTGCACCGCCGCCGCGATGGCCGGGATCGATCGCCTCGAACTCTGGGACCGCCTCGAAATCGCCCTCCACAAGAAGCCCTGATGGAAATCCGCAGCGCCGCCGCCCAAGGCCTCGCCTCCTGCCACCTCTGCGGGAAGGTCAGCCCGGTCGCGCTCGGAAATTGCCCGCGGTGCCACGGCGCCTTGCACCTTCGGAAACCCCGCAGCCTCGAACGGACCTGGTGTTTCCTGCTCGCCTCCATCGCGCTCTATTTCCCCGCCAACCTCATGCCGATCATGACCGTCGGCGGCATCGGTGGGCCGGAAAGCGACACCATCATGTCCGGCGTCATCAGCTTCTGGCGAAAGGGCGACCTGCTCGTCGCCGCCATCATTTTCGCCGCCAGCATCCTGATCCCCATCCTCAAAATGCTGGCCCTCATCTGGCTCTGCCTCGCCGCCGCCGGCAAAACCCACGCCTCGCCGAAAAACCTCGCCCGCCTCTACCACCTGACCGAACTCGTCGGCCGCTGGTCGATGGTCGATGTCTTCGTCGTTGCCATTCTCGTCGCCCTGGTCCAAGTCGGCGCGCTGTCCACCGTCGTGCCCGGCCCCGCGATCCTTTCGTTTGCAGCCGTCGTCGTTCTCACCATGTTTGCCGCCATGAGCTTCGACCCCCGCCTGCTGTGGGACCGCCACACCGGGGCCGACCTTTCCGATACCCATGAGTGAAGATTCACACGAGGAACCGCGCGCCGTCGTCCGCCATCGCCGTCGCTGGAGCAGCGTCTGGGTGGTGCCCGCCGTCGCCTTGGTCGTGGCCTGCGCCTTGGTCTGGAAACACTACGCCGGCAAAGGCCCCGTGGCCTACGTCCGCTTCGAGACCGCCGATAGCATCGAGGCAGGTAAAACCGAAATCCGCTGCCGCTCGGTCCGCGTCGGCGTGGTCGAAGACATCGAGCTCGCCGACGACCTCCGCACGGTCGTCGCGTCGGTCCGCATCGATCCCGAGGCCGAGCACCTGCTGCGCTCCGGCAGCCGCTTCTGGGTCGTCCGCCCCCGCGTTTCCACTTCCACCATCTCCGGCCTCAGCACCCTGATCACCGGCGCCTACATCGAGCTCGAACCCGGCGACGAACCGGCGGTGGTGCACCATTTCGACGGCCTTGAGGAGCCGCCCGTCACCAGCGCCAACGTCCCCGGCCTCCGCCTCACCTTGGTCGCCGAGGACGCCGGTTCGCTGACCTCCGGCTCGCCGATCTATCACCGTGGCTTCGAAGTCGGGCGCGTCGAACGCCGGACGCTCGACCTCGGGGAAGGCCGCATCCGCTTCGATGTCTTCATCGACGACAAATACGCCGACCTCGTCCGCAACGGCACCTGCTTCTGGAACACCAGCGGCATCGACGTCACCGCCGGGGCCGACGGTTTCAAGCTGAGCACGCCCTCGTTCCAGTCGATGGTTAGCGGCGGTGCCTCCTTCTCCGTACCCAAGGGCGGCATCTCCGGCGCGCCGATTGAGGACGGCACCACCTTCACCCTCTTCCCCGACCAGGACGCCGCGGAGAAATCCGTCTTCACTCCCGACCACCGCTGCATCGTCTTCTTCGACCAGTCGGTCCGCGGCTTGTCCCCCGGTGCCCCGGTGGAATTCCGCGGCATCCCGCTCGGCCGGGTCGTCGAGATCAGCTTCGAATACTCGCCGGTCGGCGATTCCCGCGTGCCGGTGATCATTGAGATCGATACCGAGACGCTCAGCAAGGCCGTCGAAGACATCAAAGACCAGGGCCAGATCCTCGCCGAATCGGTCCGCCGCGGCCTCCGCGCGACCCTCAGCACCGCATCTCTGCTCACCGGCGCGCTTTACATCGACCTCGATTTCCTCCCCACCGCCTCGCCCGCCCAGCTTTCCAAAGTCGGCGACCTCGACGTGATCCCGACCGAATCCTCCGGCCTCGCCCGCCTCCAGGACAAGGTCAATGCCATCCTCGCCAAGCTCGAAGCCCTGCCGCTCGAAAGCACCCTCACCAAGTTCGGTAACGCCGCCGACGAGATCGCCATCACCGTCAAGGATGTCCGCGGCACCCTCGACGAGGCCGAGGCCATGCTTGCCGAAGCCAAAAAGCTCCTCGCCAGCGAGAACACGCAGAACCTCACCGCGGAGCTCGATGCCACCCTGAAGCAAGTCCGCAGCAGCGTCGACAGCCTCGGCCCGAACGGTGCCGTCCAGGGCGACCTCAGCCGCACCCTCGACGAACTCCGCTCCGCCCTCCGCTCCTTCAAGGTCCTCTCCGACTCCATCGAAGAAAAGCCCAACTCCCTCCTCTTCGGCCGCGAAGGCTCCGCCGACCCCAAGCCCCGCGCCAAAGGCCGGTAAGTTCCAAGTGAGAAGTTCCAAGTGCCAATCGGCGAAGTTCCAAGTTAGAAGTTCCAAGTGCCAATGAATAGCCATCCGACAATGCCCCAAGCTTCTTCCTGCCTTCCTTGGCACTTGGCACTTTTCACTTGGAACTTCAAGCGCCTCTTCGTTCTCGCGCTCTCACTCCTCGCCGCCAGCTGCGCCACCCCCAAATCCTTCTACGTCCTCACCGCCGAAGGCCCCGCGCCGGCTGGCGGCGGCACGGCCATCGGCGTCGGCCCGGTATCGCTTGCCGGCTACCTCGACCGCACCAACCTGGTCTTCCAGGAAGGCGGCAACCGCATGTCCATCGCCGAGTCCCACCGCTGGGCCGGCGACCTTGAGGAAAACATCGCCCGCGTCACCGCCACCAACCTCGGCCGTCGCCTCGGCACCGGCAACATCCGGACCTATCCCTGGGGCAGCGACGGCGAACTGCGCTACCAAGTCACCCTCGACATCCGCCAGCTCCACGGCACCGCGGATGGCGATGCCGTGCTCGACGCCGCCTGGCGCGTCTATTCGCTGCCCGACCGCCGCCTGACCGCCTCGAAATCCTGGTCCGGCACCGAGCCCCTCACCTCCGACGGCTTCGACGCCGTTGCCGCCGCCCAAAGCCGCCTCCTCGCCCGCCTCGCCACCGAGATCGCCGCGACTCTTCGCTGAACCGGGTCAGGGCGCAATGAAGAGGATCGGTGTGGAAAACTCAGGCGGGAAATTCCCGTTACCGGGTAGCGCGCGGCGGCGGGAGCGGCCCGCCACGGATTCGCACCGCTCCGGGCGCTTCGATTTTAGATCCAGGGGATGGGCTCG
>NEUO01000089.1 GCA_002304315.1 Verrucomicrobiia bacterium Tous-C4TDCM | reverse complement strand
TCCACCACAGCACAAAACCATCAATAGCATTTGTTGATGAAAAAAAAATCCAAGACCATCCACTTCCTGCTGGCGCTCGCACTGTGCGGCGGCACCGCGGCATCCGCTGAGGACTTCTACGTCGATCCTGTTTCCGGAAATAATACGAACAACGGCACGTCCCTCACCACCGCTTTCAAAACCATAGAGCGAGCGCGCCAGGCGGTGGACGCGGTCAATGGGAACATGACGGAGGACATCACCGTCCATCTTCGCGGCGGCATCCACCGCCTTTCCTCCACACTGACGCTGGGTTCGGGGGATTCGGGAACGAATGGATTCAATGTGGTTTACAGGAATTACGGCAGCGAAGTCCCCATCATCCACGGCGGCGTGGATCTCTCAGGCGGCTGGGTGCTTCATGATGCGGCGAAAAACATCTTCAAGAAAACAGGGGTCACTAACCAGTTCCGGCAACTGACCGTGAATGCCTCCTCTACCATCAGGGCGAGAACGCCGAATCAAACCAACGCGGAAACGCTAGGCCCGTATCTCACCATGAGCGGAATCGACGCCGCGGCCAAAGAGGCGATCGTGCCTCGCGCACCCGTCGAAGGCTGGAGAAGTGTCACCGGCCTCGCCAACTTGGAAATGGTCATGCACCCGCATTGGTATCAATACCGCGGGAGAATCGACCCCGATGCTTCCTACCAAAATGCTACCCAGGTCCGTTTCAAATTCCAAGCGCCTGAGAACAATTCGATTTTTGCGAAAGGCGACAGTTTCTGGGATAGCGCTACCTATCCAGTTCCTTATTTTGTCGAAAACTCCATTGATTTTCTCGATGCCGAGGGCGAGTGGTTCCATGATGCCGCCAGCTCGACACTCTACTACAAGCCGCGCCCAGGTGAATACATGCCCAGCGCCACCATCGAAGTACCAGTGCTGGAAAGGCTGATCCAGATCACCGGAGGCTCCTCCAGCAACAAGGTGCGCAATGTCCGCTTTGAAGGGCTGACCCTTACCCAGACCGGCTGGAATGGCCCCAGCACCAAAGGTTCCGCCATGACCCAAGGTGCCAGGGAGCTTGTCCAACCCTTTGCGAAGCATGGGGCGATCACGGCGCAATATGCCGACAATCTGGATATCGCTTTCTGCAAGTTTCGGTTCCTCGGCTTCACCGCCATTTCCTATGTGAAGGGAGTCACGGGCGGCTCCATCCGCAACTGCGATTTCCGTTGGCTCTCCGGGAACGGCATCGTGATTGATGACGATGCCAATGATAACCCGGCCGCAGGCGAGGAGTGCCAGAACATCCGGATCGTGAACAACGGCATTACCCGGATCGGCCAGCAATACAGCAACGGCATCGGCATCGTCTGTTATTTCGTGAAACGCATGCTCATCGCGGACAATGAAATCTCTTACGGCCCCTACATGGGCACCCAGACGGGAGGGCAGGCCGGAGGCAACGTCGATGTCGGGATGAAGGACAACATCCTGAGAAACAATTATGTGCACGACGTGATGCAGTTCCACGACGACGGCGCGGCGTTTTACACGCTGGCCCGCCAGCAAGGAACGCATGTCGTGGACAACTGGGCGGACACGATCCAGTGGACCGAGCTCACAGGTGCTTACCCGGTGGCCGGAATCTATGCCGACAACTTCTCGGAATTCATCACCTTCGAGCGCAACGTCAACGTGAATTGCTCCGACGACATCAACCAGAATACCGGCGGCGGCGTGCAGAACATTCGCTTTATTTCCAACGTCACCACGGCCGACACGACCATCACCGCTTATGCGGGCCGCAAGGTGAACTATGTCTGGCCGACCAAGATCGAGGCCGAAAGCATGACGATCACCGGAGGAACCTCCGAGTCGGGAGCATCAGCCTTTTCCAATGATGCGGGCATCACTTTCAGCGCTGCTGGAAATCTCAGCACCACCTTTGCCGGTGCGGCAGGAACCCACAACCTCCACGCAGCTTATGTCACCGGGTCCAGCGCCGCAGCGAGCTACGTGCTGCGCGTGAACGGAACGAGTGTTGATTCGTGGTCCGCAGAGCTAACCCCGGCTGGCACGGGACTTCAAATCCGCCATCGGATCAAGCGTGCGGTCACTCTTCCCGCCGGGGCTGTGATCCAACTCGATGTCACGCCAGCCTCCGGCACTCCGGCCAAGGTCGATTACGTGGAAATCTATGGCAGACAACTTTCCACGCCTCTCGCACCCGAAAGCCTGGCGGCGAGCGCTGTTTCGGCCACGAAAATCGCACTGGCCTGGGAGGGCTGGACGGGCGAGACCACGTCTGCAACGTATACCATCTCCCGGGCGACATCCCTAGCGGGCCCGTTCACCAACGTCGTGACGGGAATCACCGGCACAACCTGGATGGACTCGCACTTGGTGCAAGGCACTCCCTATTTCTACAGGGTCACGATGACCACGGCCCAGGGCACGAGCCCTGCCAGCCAGACCGTGAGTGCCACGCCGCGTGCGCTTTCCAGCATGACCACGCTGGAAGCCAGCGCGGATGCCTTTGTGCGGGCAGGCAGCCATGCCGCGACCAACTTCGGCACCACTGCGTCGACACTCGTCGTCAAAAATTCCGCCACTGCCGATACCCAACGGAAGTCATACATTCGCTTCGATCTTACCGGGCAAGACATACACGCCACGCCGAACGCGTCACTGCAGTTCGCCGTCTCTAGTGCTTGGGTTGATGCGACGCCGTTGCAGGTCTATGGATTGAAAAACGCGGACGCAGGGGAATCCTGGGGCGAGAGCACCATCACGTGGAACAACGCTCCGGCCAACACCACAGGGTCGGGAGATGGCCTCGTCAGCAGCCGGGTGACGCTGCTCGGCACGCTTGCGGTCACCGGAGCTGAACCACTGGGACAGGTGCTGGAGCTGCGCTCCGCAGCCCTGGACGCCTTTCTGTTAGCGGATACCGACGACAAGGTGACATTCATCGTCACCCGTGCCAGCACCGCAGCCGGCAACTCCATCGTCGCCTCCAAGGAAGACACCACGTTCGCCGCCCCGGCACTGGAATTCGACAGAAGCGTGCCGGGCTTCATCGAAGTCAATGCCAACACCGAGCGATATCAGGCTGGCGCTTCGCTGACCCATACCATTTCCAACTTCACCGTCCCCAGCGGCAGCTACCGCAAGCTGGTGCTGACCGCCAGTTGGGAACAAGGGAGTCCGGCGGGCATCAGCGCGACTTGGAACGGAACCCAGAATTTCACGGTGGCGGTGAAATCCGCAGCCGGCAGAAACGCGACGATTCTCTACCTCGCCGACCCGACCCCGGGCACCGGCAACATCGTCGTGACCTTCTCTGGGACCACCCAGTCACGGGTCGGCGTGCTGAGCTTGGTGGGCGCCGCGCGTGGTGTGGCGAGAACTTCGACCTCCTCCGGCGTTTCCGGCAGCTTGATCGTCCCGGTCAATGGGAGCCTCGTGACCGGCGTTTATACATCCAACGGCTTGCCCACGATCACCGGTCCTTTCGCCAGCACCCTCCATAACGGCGATTCGGGTTCGTCTGCTGGCAACGCGGGCTATGCGATGGTGCCAACGGCGGGCTCCGCCAATTACACTTGGACGGTCAGTGCCCCTTCGTCCGACAACAACGCTCTCGCAGCCTTCGTGCCGGCGAGCGCCGCACCGGTCATCCTAACGACGAGTCCAGCGGACAATGCGACCGATGTGCTTGTCGATGCCAACTTCGTCGCAAACTTCAGCGAACCGGTCGTAATGGGAACCGGCACGGTCACGCTCAAGAGAACCTCCGACAACAGCACGGTCGAGAGCTTCGACGCGGCCTCCTCGCAGAGACTCGTCTTCAGCGGCCAGACCCTGACCATCGATCCGACCTACGACCTAGGTTCGGGAGTGGGTTACCATGCCCTGATCGACTCCACCGCGATCGTCGATACCTCCGGCGGCCATGCCTTCGCAGGTATTTCCAGCTCCACCGCATGGAACTTCACCACCGCCGTCCCTAACTTCTCCAGTTGGATCTCCAACCCCACCTTCGGTCTCGCCGTTGCCGACCGGGACCTCGACGACGACCCCGATGGCGACGGCATCGACAACGGAGTGGAAAGCTTCTTCGGCACCCACCCCGGCACCTTCACGCAGGGGCTCGCCGCCGGCATCAAGAACGGCAACAGCTTCACCTTCAACCACCCGCAAGGCACGCTCGCCACCGACCTCACCGCGAGCTACCGCTGGTCCACCAATCTCGCCGCCTTTCACCTCGGCGGACAGACCAGCGGCGGGACCACCGTGAACTTCATCACCGAGGCGAACACGCCCTCACCCGGCTTCACCCGGGTCACGGCCACGGCCGCCGGGACGCTTCCCGGCCGTCTGTTTGTCGATGTCAATGTGACGGGTCCTTGAATGTTAACCCGGTGATTTGATTCATGACATGGTGGTGGGGCTCGGATGAGGCCTTGCCACATGCTCCGGGATTTCTAGGCTCACGCTTTCGCAGCGGGGGGATGTCGGAACTGATCAACATCGATGGAATCGGCACGGATGAGGCCGAACTGCTCGTGGCCACCGGCTGGACGGATGTTCATGCCTTGGCGCGGGCGGACGTGGATGTCCTGATGCGCGAGATTTCGGCGGCGAACGAGATGCTGAGAATCGTCCCGCGCACGCCGGAGCGGAGGAAAGTGGAGCGCTGGGTGGCTTCCGCCGGCCGCCTGCTCGATCCCGCCGCAGCCGGCAGCCCGGCGAAGCGGGCCGCGAGGTCGGTGCGGCCTGCGACGCCCGTTACCAGCGCCCCGCAACCGGTTCCCGACAAGTCCAAGGGCCCCAGCCGCGCGAAGGTGGGGAAAAATCCAGTCCTCCCGGTGAAGAGCACCATGCCGACAGCCGCGCCGCCGGAGGCCGGACTTGCAAGCCCGGCGGCTAGCGGGCCGGTCGAGGATGCCGGCGAGGCAGCGCTTAGGGCACTCTCCGGACCGGTCAATTTCGAGGCGGAGCCGGACGTGGTCGAGATGCTGGCGGTAGCTCCTTTCGCCGTGCCGATTCCCGCACGGATGCTGGCGGAAAAGGGGATCGCTCCATCGGAGATCGCAGTGGCCCCGGTGCTCAACCGAGCGTTCGGCGACATGGAAGTGCGGGTGGTGATTGAGAAGCCGCAGCGCAAGGACTTGCCGGTGGGCGCGGGTGGCAACCGGCGTGCGACGGCTATTTCGTCCGTCCAGATCGCCGATGTCGGATTTTCCAACGGCCGCCGCGGGATCGATACCGCCAAGGTCCGGACCACCGAGGAAGCGCAGGGCGATGCCCCGCCGGTCCGCGTCGCTCCAGTCAAACCCGGCCCGGAGGAACTACGGATCGCGCTATTGCGCGCTCCGCTGCCGGAGACAAACGCCGGTCGCAAACCCGGCTCGCCCTTCTACATCCGGGGCGTGTTGCACGACCGCCCTTACATGGCTTGGTTCGGCGGGGTCTTCCTGGTCCTTTTGCAACTCTGCCTGCCGCTGTCGGTCATCGCCGCACCCTTGTTGATCCTTTCCGACCAGATGCCCGAGGACTTCGCCTGGGTGCCTCACTGGATCATCGTTTTTCCGATCTCGTTGCTGCTGCTGGGTATCCTGTACGCCCTGATCGGCACCCGTGCGAAGTGCCGGGTCTGTGCCCAGCGGATGTATGTCCCGAAACAGTGCCTGAAAAACAAGAAGGCTCACCACCTCCCGCTCTTTGGCTACGTCGGCGCGGTCGCGATGCATGTCATCCTCTTCCGCTGGTTCAACTGCACGTTTTGCGGCACTTCGATCCGCATCAAGAAGTGAGGGTCCGGCCCATGCGGCGTCGTCGAATTGCGTATGCGGGATGGGTGGCGGTGGTGATCGCGGCGGGGCTTGCTTCGCGGTCGGCGGGCGCGTCTTTCTTGCCGGACTTCGCGACGGCTTATGCGGGAGACACGCTGTGGGCCTTGATGGTGTTCCTGGCCCTGGGCTTCCTGTTTCCCGGCGCGCGGACGGCGGTGCTGGCGGGCTCGGCGCTGGGGATTTCGTTCGCGGTGGAATTCAGCCAGCTTTGCGAGATGGACTGGCTGAAACAGATCCGCGCGACAAGGGTTGGAGCGTTGATGTTGGGGCAGGGCTGGGTGGCGACGGATTTGCTCTGCTACGCGGTCGGGGTGGGGATCGGGGTGGCGGGGGAGGTGGGTTGGAGGAAGTGCCGAGTGATCAGTGATCGGTGGGAAAGGGGCGGGGATTCACTCGCGGTTCTTGGTATCGATGACGATGGTGACGGGGCCGTCGTTGACGAGGGCAACTTGCATGTTGGCACCGAAGCGGCCGCGGCCGACGGGCTTGGCGAGCTCTTGTTCGAGCGCATGGCAAAAGGCCTGGTAGAGCGGCTCGGAAGTCTCCGGGCGGGCGGCGCGGAGGAAAGAGGGGCGGTTGCCCTTTTTCGTCGAGGCGTGGAGGGTGAATTGGCTGACCACGATGGCGTCGCCGCCGGTGTCGGGGAGGGCGAGGTTCATCAAGCCGGCCTCGTCGGGGAAGATCCGCATGCGGGCGATTTTTGGGGCCAGCCAGGCGAGGTCATCCGGGCCATCGCTGTCCTCGACTCCAAGCAATATCAGCAGGCCGGGCCCGATGGAGGCGACCGTCTCTCCGGCGATGGCGACGGAGGCGGAGGAGACGCGTTGGACGACGGCGCGCATGGGGTCGGTGAGACGGTGAGACGGTGAGACGGTGATGTCGGCCAGCGGCTCGATAGCCGGACTACCGAAACACCGAAACACCGAAGCACAGGCTCTAGTAAACCGGCACGGACGGATCGACCTCCGCGGACCAGCGGTCGATGCCGCCGGACATGGACCAGACCTGGTCATGGCCGCGGGAGCGCCAGAGGTTGGTGGCGCGGATGGAACGCATGCCGTGGTGGCAGTAGATGATGGCAGGAATTTCCGGCAGAGGGGCGGTGCCGAAGCCGGAGAGCGGGACGAGGCGTGCGCCTTCGATGCGGTTGAAGCGCCACTCGTCATCTTCGCGGCAGTCGATGAGGGCAATCTCGCCGCGTGCGATGGCGGGGAGCAGCTCGCAGACCCGGGCGGGCGATATTTCCATGCCCGCCTCGGGGTCCGGCAGGGGATCGCTCATCGCTCGACGATGACCGGGGTTCCGACCTGGGCGTTCTCGAAGAACTTCCGGGCCATCTTGTCGGGCATCCGGACGCAGCCGTGGGAAGCAGCATAGCCGGGCAGGTATCCGGTGTGCATGCCGATGGCGGGTGCGAAGTTCATGTAGTTGAGCATCGGCGCGCCTTCGTAATAGCAGCCGGGAGGGACGGGTTCGTTGTGGGCCTCGGCGTCGTCGTCCACGATCCGGTCGGTGCCTTTTTCCTTGAAGACGCCGTAGCTGGAGGAACGGTGGTCGATGATCTTCTTGTTGATCTTGTAGTTGCCGGACGGGGTGCCTCGGCCTTCGGTGCCGGTGGAAATGCGGGAGACGCCGGCCAGCTCGCCGCCCTTGTAGAAGAAGGCCTTCTGCTGGGTGAGATTGATCCGGATGGAAGCCGGGCCGCTCAGGTGATCGCCGTCCCAGTAGGAGACGTCGTCGGGGATCGGGCTGGATTTCCAGTCGTGCTGGCGTTTGCCGTCGAAGCCGGAGAGGTAGCGGGGCTCACCGCGCATGCTGGCCATGGTGCCGTCGAGGCCGGTGCAGGAAATCGCGAGCAGGGAAAGCATCGAGGCGGAGAGGTGGAAGGCTTTCATGGTGATTCGGATGCGCGGACTATTAAGCTCTGCGGGGCCGGGGGTCAAGATTGCTGGAGATTGGGGGATTAAGGAATTGGGAGATTGGGGGGACTGAGAGATTGCGGGGCTGGTGAACGGAGGCACTGACCATCGATCACAATTCACTTGATTCCCCTTGGCTCCGGACCGTCCAAGCCGACTAAAGATCGGCGTCCTCCTTCGCAAAGCCTACGGAGGACAGGCTCCTTGCCAGCCACCATCCGCCATCTCCCATCCGCCATCTGCGGCGGGGTGCCGCGGACCTAGTCGTCACCGAAGAGATCGACGGCGAGGCGGCGGACGGTCTCGGTGCCGATGACGAAGGCGTGGGGATCTTGATCGACCCGGCCGTAGAAGACGAGGTTGTCCGGGCGATCGCTGGCGGGGGCAAGCTGCAATTGGTGCCGGGTTTTGCCAGCTTCCTCGCCCTTGTCGTTGTAGGCCCGGACCACCAGCTTGAAATCGAGGACCGGCCTGGCGAGAGCCTTGAGGGCGGCCTCGTCGTCGGGAGCGAGCCAGGTTTCGCCCTCCAGATCGACCAGCAGGGTGACGAGGCGGTTGGCGCGGTCGGTGGCAAGTTCGCTGCTGCGGTCGATGCCGTTTTCGAGGGCGGTCCAGGAGTCGGCGACGAGGCTGTATTCGATAACCAGCGGAGGGCGGCCTTCCATGCTGCGGGCGAAGTTGGCGAGATCGACCGCGGGGATCGACCAGATCGACGGATGCCGCCATTGCCAGAGGTGGGTGGAGATCTCGCGGATGAACTCGTCGTCGAGCTTCATCACGTTGGGCGTGCCGACGCGCATGGCGTGCCAGGTGCCGTCGCGGGCTTGGCCGAAGATCAGCTCGATGCGGTCTGCGCCGAAGGAGACGAAAGTTAGCTTGAGCGAGGGGCGATCGAGGCCGTAGGGGGCGAGATTCACGGCGGCATCGCTGGGGAAGCCGGCGACCTTGGTCTGGGTCAAGGCCTTAAGCAGGCGAAATAGGGCGAGGTCGTTGAGCGGCTCCATCCGGGTGCCGTTGCGATATTGCCAGGCCTGTCCCTTTTCCCGGGCGACGAGAATTTCGGGGCTGGTGGAGGGGGAGATGAGGATGCCCTGCAGCGATTCGACATCGATGTTGGTGAGCATCGGGTTGCGCAGCTCGTTGATGGTGTCCGGCAGGCCGGCGAGGGAAACCAGGCCTTCGTCGACAGGGGCGGCCGGGGCATCGGGCGCAGCCTCTTCGGTGAGGGCGGGGGCGATCGGTTTGAGGGGTAGTTCGAAGACGGTGCCGGGGCGGTTGCTGACGGTGGCGAAAACGGTATCGGCTTCCGGGGTGGCGGGCGGGAGGATTTCGAGGATGACTTCCTCGGGTTCGCCGAAATGTCTGATGGCGATGCGCTGGCGGCCGTTGACCTCGTCGGCGGGCAGGGTGACCTCCGCGCGCTCGGTGACCTTGAGGGCGCGCAGCTTGAAGAGGTCTTCGATGAGCTTTTTGACGGCGGCGGGGTCGGTCCGCAGTTCCAGCGGCTTGGTGATGCGCCAGGGGCTTTTGTCGTCGTTGCGGGAGAGTAGCATCTCGCCCTCGCTGCCTTGGATGCGGATGGACTGGAGGATGAACGGATTGAAGAGGAACGGGTGGTGGTCGCGCAGGTGGCGAAGGCCGTCCTTGAAGAGTAGATGGATGTCGCCGGTGCAGGCATACGTAAAGCCCTTGCGGCCATCGTCGTGCGGCTGGATGAAGACGGTCGGGTCTTCCTCCCCGGTCTCTTCGTCGCGGTGGATCCACTGGGTGCGGCGGCCGAGGAGATAGCGCGCGAGGATTTGGCCGCGGCGGTCTTCGATGCTGACGCCGATGGTGCCATCGGTCAGTCCCGCCTTCTTGCTGTCGATCTTACCTTCGGGGATGATGTCTTCGACCCGGGTGCCGAGGGTGAACTGGAGGATCAGGTCGGCGGCACGCGGATCCATGCGGTCCTGCCATGGCTTGTTCATGCGCCAGGTGCCTTTTTCGAACACGCAGTCGGCATGGACACCGTTACCGGAGAGGCGGATGCGGTAGATGTCCTTGGTTTCGAAGCGGTAAAGATTCTCACCGATGGCGGTGGCGGGCGGGCCAAAGAGCCGATTCAGGCTGCCATCGGACAATCGAAGAGCGGCCGTCAGGGCGAGCCCGGCGGTGATGAGAAGGAGCAGCAGCGTGAAGGGAATCGAGCGCATGGCAGGATTCAGGCGCGGCGCGACGACCAGACGAGAGCGCCGATGGCCAGGGCGAAAGCAGGCAGGAAGAAGAGGTTGATCCGGTTGATGAAGGAGAGCTGGGAGTCGAGCAGCGGAAGCTTGTAGGTGCCGAGGGTGCGCGGTCCGGAACCGGTGAGGTCTTCGCGGCCGATGAGCCAGTTGAGGCTGCTGGCGAGGAAGTCCTTGTTGATGTCCGAGAAGTATTTCGGCGCGAGGAAGTCGGAGTTGGCGATGACCACCATGCGGGAGATCTCCCCGCCGATGTCGTCGCGGGTGGCAGCACCTCTGATGACCGCGCCGGCGAGGCGGACCGGGCCGGGATTGTCCTCGCGAAGGTCAAAGGAGGGATCGGCGGTGGAGAATGCGGTCTCGCCCCAGAAATCCGGCCCGGTAGCGAGCAGGGTGTAGGGGATGACACGGCGGTCGATGAGGTCCTCATTATCCTTGTCCCGGATATCGAGGCTGCACGTCGCTCCTTCGAAGGTGGCAACCTTGTCCCAGAAGTCCTTGGTGAAATCCATGCCTTGCTCGAACTTGCCACGGACGTTGGTGATCACCTGATTGTTCTTCTTGGTGATGACGCGGTCCTTGCCCGGGGTGATGCCTAGATTGCGCAAGAAGGCGCGAAGCCGCGGCGGGGTATCCGAAGCACCGATGGTGATCAGCAGGGCGGAGCGCGGGCGGTTCCAGTATTCGGTCAGGACTTCCAGCTCGGCCGGAGTGAGATCGTAGGCCGGATTGACGATAGCGACCGCAGAGGCATCGTCCGGGATGCGGTCGAGTTCGGAAATCCTCGCGCGGACGGTGAGTGCGTTCTGGGTGAGCAGCGTGCCTTCGAAGTTCGTCAACGGGGAGTCCGCGCCATCGCCGGAGAAACCGCTTTTGTCGGCGAGGAAGTAGACTTGCCGCGGCTTGCCTTCGATGGCGGCGACCAAGCCGGTGGTGAGTGCGTCCTCGCCCAGGAAGCCGGAGACCTTGCGCTGGCCCTTGAGGTCGGTCTCGAAGCGGGCCATTGTCTCGGCCTCGATGAAGCGGATGTTCGGGCTGGTGGCCTTGGCACTGCCTGTAGCCTTGGGCTCTGCATCCTTTTCTTTCTGCGTGCGGCTGTCGATGATCGCGAGATCGGTCGTGAACATCGACTTGCCGAAGGCGCGGCCGAAAATCTTGCCGTATTCGTCGACCACCTGCTGGGTGCGGTCGGGCGAGCGGACGGGATCGAGCAGTTCGAGGCGCACCTTGCCTTTGGAAAGCCGCATGTATTCCTCCGCCAGCACGCGGACTTTCTCATACATCGGATTGACGCGGCGGAAGGCAACCAGCAGGCGGACCGGATCCTCGCGGTCCTGGATCGCCGGCGATTCGAGGTAGCGGCGCGTGGCGGAGGACAGAGTGTAGGCGGCCTCCGCGCTGAGATCTTTCGTCACGTAGTGCTGCGAGCCGAGGTAGTTGGCGGCCAGGAAAAGAAGGGCGAAGCAGATGACCTGCAACCCCGACAGCGCTCCGGTGCCAAAACGTTGGATTGGCTTCATCAATTTTTCCGGCGGGCTTTCGGGCTCCTTGCTCATGATGTCAGCGGCGCCAGCGGCGGTAGTCGATGATCTGGTAGGTGATGAAGAGCATGAACACGGTCACGCTCAGGTAATAGACGACGGGGCGGGTATCCAGCAGCCCGCGGGTGAAGTAGTGCAGGTGCTCCTGACTCGAGATGTAGTGGAACATCGGGGCAGCGCGGAAACTCTCGCCCCAGATCACCGTGACGTAGCCGAGGAAAAACTGAATCAGCAGAAACAAAATGGTCAGCAGCCCGGCGACGATCTGGCTGGAGGTCAGGGCGGAAGCGAGGCAACCCACCGCGGTGAAGGCGGCACCCATCAGCAGCAGGACGGCATACGCTCCGGCCATCGCGCCGGGGGCGTAGGCGGGCGGAATGTCGGTGACCCATTCGTACATCCGGAACTGGATGAAGCTGGGGATCCACAGCAGGGTGTAAAACGCCATTGCGGCGCCGTATTTCGAGAGAACCACCTGCCAGGTCCGGACCGGAGCGGTCATAAGTCCTTCCAGAGTGCCACTGCGTTCTTCCTCCGCAAACAGCCGCATGGTGATCAGCGGAAAGATGAAAAGGAACCAGAACCAGAAGAGGGTCGTGTTGTAGACCGAGTAAACGAGGCTGTCCTGGCTCGGCGAATCGCGGAAGCCCTTCATCGCAGTGGAGAGGGCGGCACCCTGCATCACGGTGACGAAGGCGAAGACCACCCAGCCGAAAAGGTTGAAGAAATACCCTTTCAGCTCTTTGTGGAGCATGATGAACAAAAGTCGCATGAGTCGGTCCGGTCCCTCGCGGGGCCGCTTGTTTAGGGGAAGACCCCCCGGGCGGAAACTCCAAAATCAAAGGGTCGCAGGGCTGGCTGGCTTTTGGCACTTGGCACGTCTCCGCCGGGGCACTCCAATCCCCGGCGTGATCCGTGTCTCTCACGTCCTCGCCAGCATCGGCGAGAAAGGCGGTTTGGAAAAAAACGTCATCGAACTGGCCAACCGGCAGGCCTCGCTCGGCCATGCGGTAAGCGTGGTCGCCGACGAGTCGATGCGCCCGCATTTCTCGCCGGATGTGGCCTTCCTGGGCCATCCGATGGGCGGCGGACGGCTGAACCCCTTCAATCTGGCGGCCTTGCGTGCGAAGATCCTCTCGACCCGGCCGCAGATTGTCCACGCGCACGCCAACAAGGCCGGGGCGATGGTGCGTTCGCTGCGTCGCTGGCTGCCGGGAATCAAGCGGGTCGCCACCGTCCAGAACATCAAACGCAGCGCCCGGCCGTTCCGGGACTACGATGCGGTGATCACCGCCTCGGCCCAGGTCCGGGATTCGCTTGGGGGGATCCCGGCGACGGTCATCTGGAACTCGATCGCCCCGCCGCCACCGGGCACCCGCGAGGCAGCGCTGGCGACCCGTCCGCCTTTTCTCGACCAGAGGGGAACGGGCGGCCCGCCCGTCTTCTGCACCGTCGGCCGGCTGGTCCCGGCCAAAGGGATGGACCTCTTGTTAGAAGCGATGGCCCAGGCTCCGGGCTTTAACCTGTGGCTGGTCGGCGAAGGTTTGCAGCGGCCGCAGTTGGAGGAGCTCCTCGACCGCCACGGGCTTCGGGAGCGGGTGTGGATGGCGGGACACCGCGACGATGCCGTGGGGCTGATGGGCTGCGCGGACCTGTTCATCGTCGCCTCGCGCAACGAAGGTGGACCCTACACCCTGGCCGAGGCGCTGCACATGGGAGTGCCGAGCATTTCCACGAGGGTTGGTTTCGCGCCGGAGTTCCTGCCGGCGGAGGCGCTGATGGAGACTGACTCGGTGCCTGAGCTGGTGCGGGGTTTGAAGCTCGCGCTGGCCGACTTGGGCGGACTGCGGGAGAAGCTCCAGCCGTCGTTCGAATTGGTGGCGAATGAGGTGACTCTTGATGCGATGACGGCGAAGGTGATGGGGGTTTACGGGAAGGTTTTGGACCGAACTCAGGGCTGAAGCACCACGCCGGATTCCTCCAGGGCGAGCGCTGCCGCGCCGATCATGCCGGCGTCGTTGCCGAAGCGGGCGGGGAGGATCATCAGGTGCTCCTTGAAGGGCGCGGAGAGTTGGGCGTAGAGGTGGGCGGTGAGGGGGCTGAAGAGGATATCGCCGGCCTTCGCCACGCCGCCGCCGATGATGACGGCCTGGGGGTTGAGCAGCCAGCAGCAGTTCATGATGGCGCTGGCAAGTTTGGCCGCGACTTGGTCCCAAATACCGAGAGCGATCTCGTCGCCAAGGAGGGCGGCCTTGGCCAAGGCGGCAGGGCTGCAATCGGGCAGGTGCCGCTCGATTCCGGCCTTGAGATAGGTCTCGCGGGCATCGGCGGCGATCTCGTTGTTGCCGACGTAGTCCTCGAGTGCCCCGAGATTGCCGTAGGCCCCGCGGCGGCCCTGCCAGTCGATCGACATTTGGCCGATCTCACCGGCTCCGAACTGGGCACCGCGAACCATTCTGCCGTTCGCGACCACTCCGCCGCCCACACCGGTGCCGAGCGTGAGCGCGACCAGATGGTTGAGTCCGCGGCCGGCCCCGCGCTTCCATTCTGCATACGTCATGCAGTTGGCATCGTTTTCGACCACGACCGGCAAATCGGTGGCCTCGGAGAGCCTTTTCTTCAGGGGGATGCCTACCCAGCCGGGCACGTTGGTGAGGTTGTGGACGATACCCTTCTCGAAGTGGACGAAGCCGGGGACTCCGACACCGATCGCCTCGATCTTCGGGTGGCGGTCGCGAAGATCCTCGATCACCCGCAGCATCGCTTCGATCAGCGCGTCCGGCCCGTCGAAGTCCGGTGTGGAGATCGCCGGGGCCTGGTCGATGATGTTGCTGCGGTAGAGGACCCCGAATTTGACGGAAGTGCCGCCGAAATCGACACCAATGGCGAGAGGGGTTTCAGACATGATGAAGTGACTGCGGTGTATCCACTACTGAAGGCCTTGGCACGTACTTTTAGCGGAGATTCCTGACAGCCGCGAGGCGGATGCCCTCCAGCGTCAGGTCAGGATCGACAATCTGTATTTCCGGCAGGCCGCGGGCGATCAGCGCCGCGTCCCCCCCGGTGGCCACGATCACCGGGTCGCCGCCCATCTCGGCGCGGAGCCGGGAGATGATTTCGCGGACCAGGCCGCGGTAGCCGAAGACGGCCCCGGCGAGCATGGCCTCCACCGTGGACTTGCCGATGGCGGCGCGGGGTTCCTCCAATTCGATTTTCGGCAGCAAAGCGGTGCGGCGGCCAAGGTAGTCCTGCATCGCGCCGAGTCCCGGGGCGATCACGCCCCCGCTGTAGGCGGGTCCGGGCGTGACAACGTCGAAGGTCACCGCGGTACCGAAGTCGATGACGATGGCGGGTGCACCGTGGCGGGCGGTCACCCCGATCGCGTTGGCAAGCCGGTCGGCCCCGATCTGGGCGGGCAATGGGTAGTCGATCACGAGGCCGGTATCGCTTTCGTAGGTCAGCGAATGGACGGGGCCGCGCGAGGAAACGTAGTCGCGCAGGATTTCCGCTTTCTCCGGAACCACGGAGCAGAGAAGCGAAGCATCGAACTCGAAGCCGGCGAGGGTTTCCTCCAGTGCTTCCCGGGTGATGTCCGGCGTGGGCAGCCAGAGCCGCGAGGACGAAAGTCCGTCCGAGTCCGCCAGGGCGAACTTGGTACGGGTATTCGAATTGTCGACGAGGAGCCAGGCCATGGAACTACCAGTTCTGGTGAGTGAAGAAGCGGGATGAATCCACGGGAATCGAGGGAAGGCCCGAACCGCCGCGCACGCGCAGGGAGCCGTCGTTGAGACGAAGTTCGAGCGGGCCGGCGAAATCCTTCTCCTCCAGCCAGAACCGGAATCCGATGGCCTGGCCGGGTTGTCCCTCTGCTTCTTCGATGGTGGTGTCGGCGGGTTTGATCTCCCGGCCATCGGCCAAGCGGAGAACCACGGGCTTGGTAAGATCGTGCTCCAGACCGCCGGATCTTTTCAGATAGAGGTCCAACCAGAGATAGGAATGGTCGCGCTTCACCCCGGCGTGGACGATGCGGAAGCGCGCCGTCGGATCGGCACCCCAGCCGTAGGGCCGGAGCCACTGCCAGCCGGCAAAGACCAGCGAGAGGACCAGCAAGGCGAGGAGGAAGGCGGTGCGGCGCGTCACGAGGCGAGCCATAAACGGTCGAGGCTTTCCAGCAAACGCAAAACGGGCGGGCCGTTGCCGGCCCGCCCGCAGGGGAAACCCCGAGAATCGGAGGATCAATGTTCGTAACCCGCTTCGTTGTGGTCGGCGAGGTCGAGCCCGGTCGCTTCGTCTTCGGCGGTCGAGCGCAATCCGAAGATCACCTTGACGATCATCGCGATGACGATGGTCGCCACGATCGAGATGGCAAGAGTGATGCCGATCGCCGTGAACTGACCTGTGATGAGAGCGCTTTGGTCGAGCGCGAAAGTGCCGTCGGCACCGGCCTTGGCCAAGCCGTTCTTCCCGGCGTAATCGGCGAGGAGGAGGTTTGGGTTGGCGTCAGCGGTGGCGAGGAAGCCGGTCAAGATGGCACCGAGAGTTCCCCCCACAGCGTGGATCCCGAAGGTGTCGAGGGCGTCGTCATAGCCGAACTTGCCTTTGACGATGCTGACAAAGAAGTAAGGAACCACCCCGGCGAGAACGCCGATCAACATGGCACCGCTGGCGGTGACGAAACCGCAGGCGGGAGTGATCACGACCAGGCCACCAACGATCCCGGAGCAAAGGCCGAGCACGCTGGGCTTGCCACGGTGGAGGTATTCGATCAGCGCCCACACGAAGCCGGCAGTGGCGGCTGCAAGGGTGGTTGTCATGAAGGCGTTCGCGGCAACGCCGTCGGCGGCCAACGCGGAGCCAGCGTTGAAGCCATACCAGCCGACCCAGAGCATTCCGGTGCCGACCATGCAAAGCACCATGCTGTGGGGTGCCATCTTTTCCTTGGGGTAGCCGTGGCGCTTGCCCAGAAGAATGCAGAGAACCAGGGCCGACCAGCCGGAGGTCATGTGAACTACTGTGCCGCCTGCGAAGTCGATCGCAGTGACCTTGGCGTCGCCGTTCCAGACACCGTTCATCAGGCCGGTACCACCCCAAACCATGTGGGCCATCGGGAAATAGACCACCACCATCCAGAGGGCGACGAAGGCCATGATCGCATTGAACTTCATGCGCTCAGCGACAGCACCGATGATCAGCGCCGGCGTGATGATCGCGAACATCAGCTGATACATTGCGAATACGCTTTGCGATGGCCAGCCCGCATAGGTGGTGTTCGGCGCCATCCCAACTCCCTTGAGGAAGAAATACTCGGAACCGCCGAGGTAGGGGCTCTCGAAATTCGCCCCGAACACCAGGCTGTAGCCGAATGCCCACCACATGATCGTGACCAGACCGGCGATGCCAAGGCACTGGGCGCAGATTGACAGCACGTTCTTGCTGCGGACCAGGCCCCCGTAAAACAGCGCGAGACCGGGCAGGGTCATGAACAACACAAGCGCGGCGCAGATCATCATGAACCCGTTGTGACCCGGGCCGGCGATGTCTTTCAACGTGGTCGTCGGCGCCACGTTGTTGAAGTAGGCCTCAACATCCGCAAGCCGCTCTTCGACCGTTGGCGCCGGTGCTTCCTCCGCAGGGGGCGCGGCCGCTGGGGCTTCTGCCGCTGGTGGCGGGGCTACTTCCTCCTGCGCGCTGGCATTGGATGCCAAGGGCAGGACTATCATTGCAAGGGCAGCCAGCGCGGATGCGCCGCTTGCCAATCGTGTTTTCAGGCTCATTTCGACTCGGTTTCGGATGGATTGTGCCGCCGGCTCATGACCGATCCGGACAGCGAAAGAGCCATGAGCAGCGACCGTGCCATCGTGCTTGATTTTCGAGATTCCCTTTCAAGGGAGAAACGGAAAGGCTCCTCCGAGCCTAGATCCCTGCTTTCCTTGTTTTCCTTGATCGCCGGTAATGCCGGTAGTGCCGGGGCCAAACGATTCCGGAATGCGAAGAGCCCCGGTCGGGAAAGGCGGTTTTCGCTCTTGCCAGAAAACTGGAGGTAATCTAACGAATCCCCCGGCCAAGACAGCTCCCGTTCTTTTCTCTGGACAAACTCTTTCGGATTTCTTAAGGAAACAACCGATGAACGGCGTCCGGCGACCAATTGGCACGTGGGCTGTCTTTCGCCGATGACTTTTGAAAACCTTGTAAATACCTGGAATTCAGAGGTCTGCAGCAACCGAACAACCAATACCAAGATGCGCAAACACACCAAATACGTCGGCGCCCTGGCCGCTGCCTCCGCCCTCGTGGCTGGCTACGCCTCGGCGGGAACCACTGCTCCCATGGCCCCCGCGACCACTTCCGCTCCCGTCGAATCCGGGCTGACGGGCGAGGTCCATGTCGGCTACAGCACACAATACGAGTTCCGCTTCGTGGATCTCGGAAGTGACCTGCTTGAAGCCGGGATCGATCTTTCCTACAACCTCACCGAAGATTTCACGATCAGCGGCGGTGCCTGGTACGGATCGGTCAATGATTCGCAAACCGTCGGCAACAGCTTCAACGAACTCGATCTCTACGCGGCTGTTGCGACCAACCTTGGTCCGGTGTCTTTGGAGTTGGGCTATATCTACTACTTCTTCTCGGACACTCCCGGAACCGTCGACACCCAGGAAGTTTACCTGTCCGCGGGTTTGGAGGATATCTTCTGGGGCATCGGCGCCAGCGCGACCTTCTACTACGACTTCGACTCGAACAATGGCTGGTATCTGCAGCCTGAGATCACCAAGTCGTTCAGCCTGATGGAAGGTTGCCTGGGCTTGGATCTGTCGGCCGGCGTCGGCGTCGCTGACGGCCATGGTCTGCAGCTCTCGGATAGCTTCGGTTCCGTCGGCACCGCCGATGGCTTCCAAGGCTGGTTTGTCAAGGCCGAGTTGCCTTGGCAGTTCCGCGAAAACATGGCTATCGCTCCCTACGTCAAGTATGTCGATGCCGATAATGGCCTGGTGTCCGACACCCCGCTCGTCGGCGGCACGGGCACCCTTGGTGGCCGCGAGCATCTCGTCGCCGGCGTCAAGCTGAGCGTCTCGTTCTAAATCGGACTAGTTTCTTCCGAAACTGGATCCTGGCGGCCGCGGCAACGCGGCCGCCTTTTTTTATTTGTCCGGAAGCCGACGATGGTATGGCCCGTGCTACTTGAGGTGTGAAAAAACTGCGAAATCTTCATACCGCGGCCGTTCGCTCACCTCAATTCCACCACGCCATGAAATCACTTCCACGTTTCCGATTCGCCCTCGCCGGGTTGTTGTCCCTCGCCGGCTTGGCCCAGGCCGAACCCTTGAAAATCGCTTATTCCGACTGGCCCGGCTGGGTCGCGTGGGAGATCGCCATCCAGAAAGCCGGGATGAAGGCGAAGGACGTCACCATCGTGAACACTCCGACCAACGAGACGCCGCAGGTGCTCGCGTCGAAGGCCGTCGATGCGATCGGTGCCTGGCAACCGAATTCGGGCCAGGCACTCAAGGTGCTGCCGGGTTCGAAGCCAGTCTTCACATCGGCCGATGCGCCCGGCATCATTTACGATCTCCTTTACGTTTCAGCCGAGAGCCTGGTGAAGAACAAGGAAGACTGGGCCAAGGTGGTGAAGGTCTGGTACAAGGTTGCCGACTACATCCGCGACGAGGAGAACCTCGACGACGCGCTGACGATCCTCTC
>NEUO01000088.1 GCA_002304315.1 Verrucomicrobiia bacterium Tous-C4TDCM | reverse complement strand
ATGCCCCAGTGGCGACGGACCAAGTCACCCAGTTTCTCCGAATCCGGCGCATGGCTGGTGAGGTAGTAGCGCTTCTCCGTGCTCGTCTCGCCTTTGAGGATGCGGGTGCTGGTGATCTCCACGGAAAGTGAAAAAAGGTCCGTCCCTAAGTAAAAAAAGCTTGCATCGAATCTGCTACTCTTCCAGCCTCCGACCCATGCGCTTGCGACGCCTCAAAGCCCCTGCTTTCCTCCCGGTCGCGTATTACCACTGCGTTTCGCGGGTCGTGGACCGGCAGTTCGTCCTCGGGGAAGAGGAGAAAGACAAACTGATCGAATACATGCGGACCTACGAACGCTTCGGCGGCCTGCGCGTGATCTCCTACTGTATCATGTCCAACCACTTCCACATCCTCGTGGAAGTTCCCCAGCGGCCGGACTCGGCGGCGCTGCCGGATGACGCAGGACTGGTCGCAAAGGTCCGCGGCTGCCTGGGCGACAAGCTGGCAAACGATCTCGAATGGCAGCTCGAACTCCACCGGGAGCAGGGCAACACCTCGGCCGCGGAGGAGCTCCGGGAGCGATGGTTCGGCCGGATGTGGGACATCAGCGCCTTCATGAAGGTGCTCAAGCAGCGCTTCACCCAGTGGTTCAACGGCAAGCACGCCCGCCGCGGCACCTTGTGGGAAGACCGCTTCCGCTCCGTGCTGGTGGAGGGAAAAGGCCAGGCGTTGCGGGCGATGGCCGCCTACATCGACCTCAATCCGGTCCGCGCCAAGATCTGCGACGATCCAAAGGACTACCGCTGGTGCGGCTACGCCGAAGCCGTGGCAGGAGGCAACGAAGCACGCGAAGCCGTGGCTTTCCTCGCCGCTCTCAATCCTCACGGCGGGATGCGCCCAGAGTCAGCCGCCGCCGTGAAGTCCAAGGAAGCCCTCCGCCGCTGGCGCTGCCATCTTTTCGGCATCCCGGAGAACGAGATCAGGGAGAAGGAAGAAGCCTCGAAGTGCGAAATGGCCGCCGTTTACCGCGACCGGATCCCGCGGGAGAAGGCGCTGGAGGTGCTGGCGCGTGGCGGAAAGCTGTCGCAAGCCGACTACCTGCGCTGCAAGGTCCGCTACTTCAGCGACGGCGCGGTGATCGGCGGCAAGGCCTTCGTCGATGAGATGTTCTCCGCGTTCCGGGAGCGCTTCGGGCCGAAGCGCAAGGATGGAGCCCGGCCGGTACGCGGGCTGCGGGGAGAATCGAAAGACGACCTCCTGTTCAACTTCCGGCAGCTTCGCACCCGAGTGTTCGGATAGAGAGGAAACCGTCGTCTCGGAGGTCCTTGAATCCTGAATTCAAGCTTGCGGACTTTCCTTCGATTCAATTTTTGAAGACTCCCTACAAACCCCATTTCATCGATCCATCCCGGAGCGTGGGTCCGCCGCAGGAGTTCCACCGATTTGGGCTGCGTTGTCGAAGCCGGTGGACTCGCAATGAACACTACTTCCGGATCGGGCAGCCGCCAAACAGCGGCTACCGCTCGACTTGAACGCGCATGAAGCGCCGCGGATGAGCCGGGTCGCTTCGCAAGTAGAGGTCACGAACCACGACCGCGCGCAACTCGCCGTCCCCAGACTCGGTGATGTCGGTTCCTGGAACTAATGCAGCAAACGCCCCTCCTCCACTGCTGACCGCGAGACCGGTCCACGGCCCGGCAGGGCTGGCGGCGGCTTGGACGGTCAGGGTCAGGTCGGTGGCGGACGGCCTGCGGGAAAACAAGAGCGCCAGCTTGCCACCCGCCTCCCCACCCACGGGAAGCGGTGCCACTGACCCGAGATTCGGGTCCCCGCCGAGCGCGTACTCCAGCAGGTTGAGGATGCCGTCGCGATCCATGTCCGCGAGGTCAGCCGCATTGCCGGAATTCGCGTTGGTCGAGAAATGCGTGAAGCGCCACTGCTGGATCGGCGGCAGCGGGGTCCATACGAGGCTCACAGCACTGGCGGCATGTTGGAGCGTGAAGGCCCCGTAGCCGCTCGCCTGCCGGCCGTTGAGGTCGCCGCCGATCGTTCCCAGCTTGAAGCTGCCGGTGATCGAGGTCGCGGCCACCACCGGCCAGCTTCGCGCTTGCCCCCAGAAGGCAGCGCGAAAATCCACCGCGCTGCCCGGCCGGTTGAAGATCAGGTCGATCGCCGCGTTGGTCGTGATCGAGACCCCCGCGGCGTTCACCCGGTCGAGGGAGGGTCCCGCTTCGAGGTTGTCGCCGAGCTCCCAGGCAACGCGACTTGCCGAGCCGAACGCAAGGGTCCCGCTGAAGGTGATCGTGCCAAAGCCATCGCCCGGTTGCAGCGTGCCGTTGACCACCGTGTTCGCGGCGATGTTTCCCCGACCCGCCAGCTTCGCCGCGGTGGCGACCGTGACGGTGCCGCCCGCAACCAGGCTGCCGTTCATGACCAGCGTGCCGGCGCTGACCGTGGTGCTGCCGGTCCAGGTGTTAGATCCGGCGAGGGTCCACGTGCCGCTATCGTTCTTCGCCACGGCGAGGACATTGGGAGCGACACCGTCGAGCACGTTGCCGGTGATAATTCCCTTGCCCGCCCCGGCCAGATCGAGCGTGCGGCCGGTGGTGTTCGGCATGAGGTTCCCCTCCAGCGTCAACGTCCCGGCGCTCGCCAGCAGCCGCGTCGCCCCGCCGCCGCTGGTCAGGTTGAAATTGCCGCCGATGAGGTTGTCGCCGCCCTCGTTGACGATCGCGCCGCTGTTGCTGCTGGTGGTGAAGCTGATGGTCGCCGGCAGTTCGATCGGGTCGAGGCTGCCATCGAGCCGAAGCTGCGGCGCTCCGTTGGTGCCGTTGCTGAGGACGATCGTCTTGGTGCCGTCGCCCAGCGCGTGGCTGTTGGTGATCCGCAGCGCGCCGCTGTTCACCGTCACGCCGCCGTCGAAGCTGTTGACGCCGCTGAGCACGATGGTTCCGGCGTTGATCGGGCAGTCGATGTAGAGCCCGCCGCTGCCGCCGATGGGGTTCGGCACGGGCAGGGTGCCGGTCCGCTCGAAGCGCAGCGTTCCGTTGTTGGTCACGTCGCCGCTGCCGAGCGATCCGCCCGGGCCGTCCTCGCCGATCTGCAGGGTGCCCGCGCTGATCAAGGTGTCGCCGGACCATGAGTTCGCACCGCTGAGGATCAGCTTGCCGGTTCCCGACTTGATGAATTTGCCACCGCCACCGATGACTCCGCTGAAACGGAAGTTCGCGCTGCCGCTCGCGTTGAAGGTGGTCGCGGCCCCGAGGGTCAGCGGGGTGGCGATGTCGTAGGTCAGCCCGGTGCCATTGGTGGCGCTCAGATTGACGACCGGATCGAGCAGCCCATTGTTGAAAAAGTGGAGGCCACCGCCATCGATCGTGACGGTGCTGGCCGCGCTGCTGGTGCCCGCCAGGCTGAGGCTGTTGAGAACGAAGCCGCTTCCGAGATCCTGGTTCGCGTTGATCGCTCCACCCGCCAGCGTCTGGCCGTTAAAGAACTGCAAGGCGGTCCCGCGGCCCGCGACCGGCGCGACCGCACCGGACCAGTGGCTGCCGTTGCTCCACGGCAGCGGGCTGCCGGGCGTCGTGTTGTTCCAAACATAAGTCACCGGCGCAGCCGACAGCGTGATGATCCCTTCCGCACTCAATCCGCCGAAGTGGCGAACCGTCATCCCGGCCGCGAGCGTGCCGATTTCCGCCGGTGCCAGCGCGGAGCTGAACACGGCGAGGTCGTCGAGCTGGCCGTCGAACCAGCGGCCCGGCTGGAAGGCGGGATTGGCATGGCCGCCGAAGACCAGCGGCGAGTTTTGATCGAGGGCGAAGGTGAAATCCGAGTCGCTGCCGACCAGCGTGCCGTTCACATGGAAGGATAGCACCGGTCCATCGCGGACCACCGCGAAGTGGTGCCAACTGCCCGCGGCGATGCCGGTTTGCGCGAGGTCGACATCGAAGATCGTGCCGTTGTGATGCTGGAGCCGTACCGTCGTCTGGCCGACCGGGCAATTGACATAGATCTCGTTGTTGCTGCCGAAACCATCGCCGTCGGAGATATGCCAGACGATGTCATCGTTGGTGGTGTCGCGCCGCTTGAACCAGCCCGACACCGTCCAGTCCCCGGTGTTCCAGTTCAGCTCCGCCGCGCTCACGCTACGTCGCAGCCGCGCGGCCGTTGTCACAGCTTCCACGAGATCCACCGAGCGCGCGCCCTGGCTCGCCAGTGGCGCGGGATGATCGGGAAGCATCTGGAACGAACCCGCTCCCGCGAAGTCGATGGTCCCGTCCCGCAATCGGCCGGAAACGTCCGGAACGCTCGATGGCACCGCAGCGTCCGGCTCGTCGAAATCATAAGCCACCAGCACCCGCGGATCCGGCGAGGTGTCGGTCGCGGTGAAGCTGAAGTTCGGCAAGCCGGTGTAGCCCGGAACCGGCGTGAAGCGCGCGGTGTGGCCGTCGTCTAACAGGACCACCGTGCCGTTCACCCCGCCGCTCACGTTGAAGCGCATCTGCTCCGGCGGCGTATTGTCGTCGGTGACGTATCCGCGCAAGTCGATGTCCACCGCGTTGTCGCCGTTGCCGGTCGCGCCGCCATTGATCGTGGTGGGCGGGTCGTTGGCCGCGGCGAGGTTCCAGGTCGAAAGCGGCGCGATGGCCGGCAGCACCGTCGGCACGGCTTCACCGCTCGAAAGCGGCACGAACCAAAGCGCGAGCGTGGTGTTGGTCACGTTCGTAAGCTGGATCGCCAGCTTCTTGTGCCCGGTGTTGGCGTTCTGCCCGGCGGGGTTCGGCGAGCTGGGCAGCGGCACCGCGTTCATGATCTGGAAGGTCCCGCCGCCGCTCACGATCTTGCACCACAGCCGCTCCGCGCCTTGGGTCATCATCGCGGACGTGCCGTCGGGATCGATTGTCACGGTGGTCGTCGGCGAGGTGAAATGCCCGAACCACCAGACCGACTTCCCGCTGGCCGCCTGGATCTCGTCCTGCACCAGCACCTCGTCGCGATCGCCGGTGAGCCGCGCGCCGCGCCAGACGCGGGTTATGCCGCTGTAAACCGGGGTCAGGTCGTGGATCGCGAAGCTCCCGCTGCCGCCCGCCTCACTTTGAAAGGCGAGCAGCGGGGCCACCGCACCGAGAACCATGCCGGCATTCGCGCTTGGCTCGATGGTCAGCGTGTTCTGCCCCTCCGGCCGCATCCGGTAGTAGTCCCAGCGGTCGGTGCCGCTGCTCGGGGTGTCGCTGAAGTAGCCGGGCAGCGCGTAATTGTCACCGCCGAGGTCGTGGAACCAGCGCTTGCCGAGGGCATCGAGCACGAAAGTTCCGGCGTCCAGATTGCCATGCGCCGCGGCCATTTGCCCGCCCTTGCTGCCGATGAAGGTCGCGCGACTGTCGTTCCACTTGCCACGCATCGTGACCATTTCCTGCGGCTGGAAGGCGGTGCCCGCGTCGCCGTGAAAGGCCATGTCCACCGGCGTCGCGGAGCCCGCCACCGATGTCGTGCTTTCCGTGTGCCACAGCGCGTCGAGCGCGCCGCCGCCGCCCTGGTTTTCCCACCAAGCGAAGACCGGCTGGCCGTAGCGTCGTGCCATCCATTGGAAGACCGGCCCGCGTGAAGGACCACCCGCCCCGGCGTCGGCGAAGTTGAAGATGATGTTGGTCGGCCCGGTGGCTCCGATCGGTGCGAAGCCGCTCTCCGACACGCCCTGCGTCCCGCTGATCCCGAAATCGCTGCCCAGCACCCACTCCAGCCCGGCGAACATCCGGATCCCGTATTCGGTCGTATAACCCCAGTAGCCCGGCCCTTCGTACCATGCCCCGCAGTCGGTGGTGAAATGCGCCCACACGGGCCGGGTCGAATTCAACGCACGGTGCAGGATGTTCTCCGCCAAGGCCTCGCTCTCCGTCCCTACCGCCAGCGCCCCGAGGCTCAGGCCACCGGTGCACACCATGTTCCAGTTGTTCGAGGTGCTGCGCGACCACCACGCGTTCGAAGTGAACTGCGAGAGCCCGGGATTTAGGCCAAGATTGATGATCGCGTTGCGGATCGTATCGCGCCGCGGCTGGCTCCAGTAGTGGTAAAACCAGTCGTAGCCGATCGCGCAGGCGTGGGTCATCTCGGCGGTATCGAGGAAGTGCGCGGGATGCCAATCGGGAAAGGCGGCCACCGCGGAGAGCTCGGTCCAGGCCCGTTCGGCATACTGGCTGTCACCGGTGAGCTGCCACGCGGTGCCGAGCTTGTACATCCGGTCCACCACCCGCCGCGACTCGGTGAGAATGGTGCCGCGGACGTCGGGTGCATAGGTCACCGCGGCTTCCGTGAGGATCGTGTTCGCGCTGTTGATCGCGTTCTGCGCCCAGGTCTTCGGCTGGCTGGCGGCCGGGCTCTGCCAAGTGGCGCGGAGTTTTGCAAAGCGCGCCGCCGTGGCGAAAATCCGCGGATGGTCGCGCGCCATCGTGTCGAGCAGCGCGGCCTGCGCCGGCTGCGCGGTCGCCAGCCCGGGCTGGAGCAGCGCATCACCGGGAACCACGCTGAAATCCGCGTCGCCGGGTTTCTTCCAGCCCACGCTCCAATGATCGGCTCCGCTGTCTTCCTTGTGCAGCAGTTCGACATAATAGCGCCGCCCCTGCACCAGCGGCAGCAGCGCCGACTGCTGCCCCGCCTGCGCGCTCCAATCGCGGAACCCGGTCGCCGCCGTGACGCCCGCGACCTGCACTTTGTTGGCCGCCGTCGCGTCGCTGCTGAGGTAAAGTTCCACCACCTCGTCGCCACTCACCGCGAACTGGTAGCTGCCGGTCGTTGGCGGCACGATGAACCCCGTGACCCGAGTCCCGCGGGAATCGCTCCAATCGCGGGCCAGGCACTCGAAGCTCGTGATGAACTCGCGCCCGCCCGGCTTGGCCGGATAGTTCGCGTCCGACGTCAGCGCGGCGATCGTGCCGCCAGCGATCCCGCTCCAGTGCTCCTCTAACAGCGAGCCGCCCGCCTTGGCCTGGCGCGAGGGGAACAAGCGCGCCGCCGGGATTACCTCGCGCGCCACCGAGGCAGACGACCACTCGAGCTTCACCGAGGCCGGGCCGCTCTGCTGGATGTATTCGAGCCGGAGATTCACCCGCCGCCCCGCCTTCAATTCGACCTGCCCGCGCATCTCAGTCGGCGTTGCATAGAAGGTCCGCGCCACCAGCAGGCGGTCGTCCACCCACAGCCTCGCACCGTCGTCCGCCGTGATGTGAAAGGTGTAGAGCTGCGAAAACTCCGGTTCCACCTGCCCGCTCCACGCCACTGAAAAGGTATCGGCATTGGTCAGCGAGCTCCCCGCGGGAATCGCAGTGCCCCAGTCAAAGCTCACCGTCGCGTCGGTCCGGCTCCCGACCGGCGTCGTGAAAGTCGCCGTGTCATAGTAGGTGCCGGTGAGTCCGTTCTGGGCGCGGGCGAGCGCAGCAAGCAGCAGGAGCCAGAGGAGAAGAAGGCGCATGGTCGGCGGGCAAGCCCTTGGGTTTCAGGCGGGGATCGACTTGGACGCTAGAACCTCCGCCACGACCCGGCAAAGCGAATCTTCACGGCCGCTCACGCCACCATGCGGACCCCATCCCTATCGCCGCAACCAGTCGATCACCCCGGCTTCAATCCAATAATCGCGCCAGAACCGGTAAACGAACGCCGTCGCCAAAAGAATCATGATCCCGCGCCCGAGCCGGTTACCCGGTCGCGTGCGCCGCTCCAACAGATAGGCACACAAGGCAGCAAGTGGCATCGCAACCAGTCCGACCATTCCTGCCGCCGAATACTCGCCGGCTCCGTACATGAAAACCGAGTATGCCAAACACGAGAGGATGATCGTGGAGAAAAGCACGCCATCCAAGGCGCTTGCCCACCCCGGAACGCGAACTCTTCCCGCCTTCATTGAGCCTCGCTATCAAGCCGGACGATCCAATGCAAACCCGCCGCAAAGCGGAGTCACGCCACCTGCCGGTCCACATCCACCCGCAGGTGCTCGATGATGTAATCCTGCCGGTCCGGGGTATTCTTGCCCATGTAGAAGGCAAGCAACTCCTTGGTCCCCTTCCCTTCCTCGAAGGTCACGGGATCGAGCCGCATGTCGGGGCCGATCATGAACTTGAACTCGTCCGGCGAGATTTCACCGAGGCCCTTGAAGCGCGTGATCTCGGCGTTCTTGCCGAGCTTGTTGATCGCTTTGACCCGCGAATCCTCGTCGTAGCAGTAGATCGTCTCCTTCTTGTTGCGCACCCGGAACAGCGGCGTCTGGAGGATGAACAGGTGCCCTTCCCGGATCACCTCGGGGAAGAACTGGAGGAAGAAGGTGAGAAGCAGCAGGCGGATGTGCATGCCGTCGACGTCGGCATCGGTGGCGACGACGACGCGGTTGTAGCGCAGTTCCTCGATCCCGTCTTCAATCCCGAGCGCCGCCTGAAGCAGGGCGAACTCCTCGTTCTCATAGACGATCTTCTTCGCCAGGCCGAAGGTGTTCAGCGGCTTGCCGCGCAGCGAGAAAACGGCCTGCGTTTCGACCTCGCGGCTCTTGGTGATCGAGCCGGATGCGGAGTCGCCCTCGGTGATGAACAGCGTGCTGTCGAGCCGCTGCTTGTGCTTCGAGTCGAGGTGCGCGCGGCAGTCGCGCAGCTTCTTGTTGTGGACCTTCGCCTGCTTGGCGCGTTCGCGGGCCATCTTCTGGATGCCCTTCATGTCCTTGCGCTCACGCTCGGCGGCCTGGATCCGCTTCTGGATCGCCTCGGCCACCTTGGTGTGCTTGTGCAGGTAGTTGTCGAGGTGCTGCTTGAGGAAATTCCCGATGAAGGTGCGCAGCGACTCGCCCTCCGGCGCGATCGTCGCCGAGCCGAGCTTGGTCTTGGTCTGCGACTCGAAGACCGGCTCGATGATCCGCACGCAGATCGCCGCCTCGATTCCCGCGCGGATGTCGGCGGGGTCATACTGCTTCTTGTAAAACCCTCGAACCGCGTTCACCAGACCCTCGCGGAAAGCCTGCAAGTGGGTGCCGCCTTGCGTCGTGTTCTGGCCGTTGACGAAGGTGTAGTATTCCTCTCCGCTCTCCGCGGTGTGGGTGAAGGCGATCTCGATGTCCTCGCCCTTGAGGTGGATCGGATCGTAGAGCGCCTCGCTCTCCATTTCCTCGCGCAGCAGGTCGAGCAGGCCGTCCTTCGACTTGAACTTCTTGCCGTTGAAGTTGATGACAAGCCCGGGGTTCAGGTACGAATAATAACGACACATCCGCTCGACCGTCGCGTCCTTGAACTTCGACTTCGGCGGGAAGATCGAGCGGTCGATTTCGAAAGCCAGCCGCGTTCCGGAGGGCGCTTCCTCCTTGCGGGGATACTTCATGTCCTCGGTGACCATGCCCTTCGAGAACTCGATCGCCTTGGTCTGCCCGTCGCGCCACGCCTGGATCTCGAAGAAGCTGGCGAGCGCGTTCACCGCCTTGATGCCGACGCCGTTGAGGCCGACGGATTTCTTGAAGGCTTCGCTGTCGTACTTCGCACCGGTGTTGATCTGGGCGGCGCAGTCGAAAAGCTTGCCGAGCGGGATCCCGCGGCCGAAGTCGCGGACTTCCACGCGGCCTTCCTCGTCGATCTCCACCTTGATCTCCTTGCCGTAGCCCATGATGTGCTCGTCGATCGAGTTATCGATGACTTCCTTGAGCAGGATGTAGATGCCGTCGTCCGGCGAGGACCCGTCGCCGAGCTTCCCGATATACATGCCGGGGCGCATGCGGATGTGTTCGCGCCAATCGAGGGATTTGATGTCGGCTTCGGTGTATTCTGCGGCCATGGGGAATTGTTTCGGAAAAGTTGGGCAATTCCGGCCGGACTGGCAAGCCCCCGGGAGCGCAGGTCTTCAGTGGAGTGTCGCCTTGAAGGCGACATGACGCGGTCGGGCGGCATCCTGCCGCCCGCTGGCGGCTCCTTGGAAAGGAGTCGGCCCATCGCCATGTCGCTTTGAAAGCGACACTCCCGGGGCCTCACTCCAAGGCCGGCTGGACCAAGTCCCAGCGGCGTTTGAAGGCCGGATAACGGGCGGCCAGGACCGTGGCTGCCTCTTTCGCCCGGCTGGGATCGCCGGCCAGCAAATCGAAGGCGATCGCCTGCTCATGCCGCCGGAGCCGCTCGGTTTCACTCGTCTCCTCTTTCACCAACTGGCGGTGGAGCTCGATCAGGCTGTCGGGCGAAAGTTCGGCCCAGCGGATGTCCCGCGGCGATCCGCTGGCATCGAGCGCCTTGAGCCCACCGTTGCGCGAACCGGTGATGGTACCAGCCGACGACTTGTCGCGCAGTTGAAGGATGAGATTCTCCGGCGCCTTCACCAGCTTGTCTTCAAGGTCGCCCAGGAAGGCCGCAGCAGCCTCGGTCAGCAGAAGGATCGCGGCGGTCATTTCCTGGCCCGACTTTTCAACGAATCCCGGCGACTTGATCAAGGCCGATGCCTCCGAGAATCGGCACTCGGCCGCATTCTTCCGGACCGTGGCGAGGACATCCCCATCATCGGGGACCGTCGGGCTCGCCGCGGGATTCTTCAGCACCCGCGCCTGCCGCTCCAAATCCAACTGCAGCGACCGCACGTTGAACGGTGCCCGACCCTTGGTCTTCAACTCGCCGTGGAGCTTCTCAAGTTCCGCGGCCAGAGCACCACAGGCCTCGGCGGTCTGCGGTAGCTTCCCGGGATCGAGGGCCGCGATCTTTTGAGCATCGGTCCGGTAGCCCCGCACTATCTCTTGATAGGGCGAAATCCATGCGTCCGATCCCTTTGCTTCAGCCGCTAGGACGGCCTCGAAGTGAGGCATGGCGAGTTCCAGCAACCCTTGATCCCAATTCTTGAGACCATGGATCAAAGCAACCAGCAGGTCGGGGCCAGAGGCAGTCTCCTGTTTCAATCCGATGCCTTTGAAACCGGAAGTCTTCGAAAGGGCATCGACCAGCACGGTTCGCATCCCCGCCTCCAATCCCGCAGCACTCTGGAGATGCTCCGATGCGGCGAGAACCTCCTTCTTCGCCTCCCCGGAGCGGCCATCGAGAAAGGAACAAACGACCGCCTCGCAAGCGGCCCACGATCCGGTCGGCTGCAAGACGCCAGGCAGATCCCGGACCTCCGCGAACAATTGACGTGCTTTGCCGTAGTCGCCAGCGCGCAAGGCTTCGCCCGCCTCCCGATACGCCGGACCGGCGCGCAGGTTTTGCTCACCGCCCCCCGTCGGCGGCGTCGATACGACCGGCGCGGCCGTTCCGTTCGGGGCCGGGGGAACATCGGGCTGCATGACCAGCCAGCCCCCGAATGCAAGGGCCCCGACCACCAACAGCGACGCTCCCGCAAGCGCGAGCTTCTCGCCGCCTTTCGAGGGCGTGTGGCGGGCGACTTTGCTGGTCCCCTTCTTGGCGGGCCCCGGCGCGACCGGCCCGCTCGCAAGCCGCTGCCGGGACGTTTCCAAGGCACCGAGCAAGTCGTCATACGAGCGGTAGCGCTGCTGCGGATCATGGGCCATCGCCCGATCGACCACCGCGCAAGTGTCCGCGCTGACCCAGGCGGCTACCTTTGCCAGCGGCAGGATTTTCTTCTTCGCGTCGCGCAGCCGGTTGGTGTCCATCGACTCCTCGTTGCACGGCGGCTTGCCGGCCAGCGCGTGGTAAAGGGTCGCACCAAAGGCATAGACGTCGGAGCGGAAATCTTCCGGCAGTCCCTCGATCGTTTCCGGCGGGACGTAATACGGCGTCGCCCAGATCTCGGTGGCCTGCGCCTTGCCGCCCTTGGTGACCAGGGCCAGGCCGAAATCGACGATCTTCGCGTTGCCCCCGGCATCCAGCAGGATATTCCCCGGCTTGATGTCGCGGTGGATCAAGCCGGCGGCGTGGGCGGCCTTCAATCCGGCGGCCACCTGGTGGGCCAGCGGGAGCACTTCCTTCTCGGGGATCATTCCCCGTTCGCGGATGTGGTGCTCGAAATGCCCGCCGGGCACCAGCTCCATGGCGATGTAAAAGCGGTTGAAGGCGCGGCCGGTCGTGAACACCCGCACCACGTGCGGATGGCTGAAGGACGCCGTGATCCTCGCTTCTTCCTCGAAGGCGCTGATCCGCTTCTCGTCGCTGCCGTATTCCTCGTTGAGGATCTTTACCACGACCTCGCGGCCCAGCGTGTTGTCCTGCGCGATGAAGACCACGCTCATCCCGCCGATCGCGTGGCGGCGCAGCAGCGTGTAAGGACCGAATTCCCGCTTCACCCGGGTATGCTTGCCGCAGCCCGGGCATTCCACATTGGAAAAAGGTGCCACCGCAGTCACGTCCATGGATTTCCCACAGGCATGACAATACGCGATTTCCATTTCCCCCTCCGGCATGGCTAACCTTAGCTTATGCGGCCTGTAGCTGGAAACTTCATTTTAACGAAACATCTTCCCGACATTGACAGCCGCCCCGCCCGCCCGCGACGCTTTCCCCCGAATGGAAATCCGCGTGGAGAGCGATGCCGGCACCCGCCTCGACGCCTTCCTGGCTTCGAAAATCGCCGAACTTTCGCGCTCCCGGCTCCAGGAACTGATCCGCGAGCAGTTCGTCCTGCGCAACGGCGAGCCCGCCAAACCGCGCGACGCGGTGGCGATCGGCGACGTCCTCAGCATTGCCATCCCGGAAGCCGTCCCCGACCTGGCCCAGCCGCAGGACATCCCGCTGAGCATCCTGTTCGAAGACGAGCACCTGGTCGTCCTCGACAAGGAATCCGGCATCGTCGTCCACCCCGCCGCGGGTAATCCCGACGGCACGCTGGTCAACGCCCTGCTCCACCACTGCAAAGGCCAGCTTTCCGGCATCGGCGGGGTCGAACGCCCGGGCATCGTCCACCGCCTCGACAAGGACACCTCCGGCTGCCTGGTCGTCGCCAAAAACGACGCCGCCCACCAGTCGCTGAGCGAGCAGTTCGCCGGGCGGACCATGGAAAAGCTCTACCTCGCGGTCGCCCAGGGCATCCCCTCGCCCGACCGCGGCACCGTTTTCACCCACATCGGCCGCCACCCGGTGAATCGGCAAAAGATGGCCGTGGTGAACCCGCCCGGCGGCAAGACCGCGATCACCGACTATGAAGTGCTTTCGATCGACCGATCGACCGCCAGTTCGCTGGTCCTCTGCCACCTCCACACCGGCCGCACCCACCAGATCCGCGTGCATTTGCTGCACCTCGGCTGCCCGCTGGTCGGCGATCCCATCTACGCCAAGCCCGAGCGCCAGAAAGCCCGCACCGGCCGGCTGATGCTCCACGCCTGGCGGCTCGCCTTCGACCACCCGGCCACCGGCCTGCGGATGAAATTCGAAGCGCCCATCCCGCCGGAATACACCCCGTGGCTCCAGATGCTGGAGCGACCCTTACCCTGACCTCTCATGGACGAAGACGCCTTTTTCCAAGACCTGCTCGCCGCCGTGGAGCAGCAACTCGTCGCGCCGCAGACCCGCTACGTCGCAAAGACCTTCGAACGCCTGACGACGAAAGGCATGAGCCCATCCGACGCGAAGGAACGCATCGCCGCCATCCTCGGCGAGGAGACCGACGCGATGTACCGCCGCAAGTCCGGCTTCGACGAAAAGAGCTACCGCGAAAAGCTCGCCGCCATCGATCCGGAGGAGCGCTTCGAAGAGAGTTCCGAACCGGAGGCCGACGCCCCGTGAGCACGATAGGCCGCCGCCTTTCCGGGAAGTATCGGAGCCCGCTCCGCGACTCCCTGATCCTGCAGGCCTTCTTCCTTTTCGTGTCCTGGTTGGCCCTCGATGGCGGCATGATGTTCCGCTACAGTCTGCTGGTTCTCGCGCCGAACTGGGCGCTCATCCTCCTGATCATCCTGCGGCGTCCCACCGAGCCGACGCCACTCGATCTCAAAGTGGTCCGCTTCGGCTATCTCGCCCTGTGGATTCTCTTACCAGGGGTGTCCTTGCTTGTCGGTCCGCTGATCGACTGATCCCGCTGCAAAATCAGCCGCCCTTACCTCCCGGCACCGGCCCGATCGTCCCTCCCAGCGCGAACTCCGCGGGCGTCAGGACCTGCCTCACGTCCGTCTTTCCGCTGCTCAGATTCGCCGCCCAGCGGACGATCCGCCGCACCACCGGTCGACTGTCCCATCCGATATAGGCCACCGTCGGCTTGCACCACGCAAAGGTGGGATCGGCATCCGTGCAAATCAAAGAAACATCCTCCGGCACCCGCAGCCCCCGTCGTGCCAGAAACTGCTGCGCCGCGGCGAACAGCACGGCCTCTTGAATGATCAGTGCGGTCGGAGGGGTCACTTGGAACAGGGCTTCGAGTCCCGAGTGGAAACCGTCGATGTTATCCTCCCAATCCGGCAAATGATAAGGTCCGCGAGGGATGCCATGGGCCGCCAGCTCGCCGAGAAAGGCCCGCTCCGACGACCCCGGCTCCGGCAAGCGCCGCATCCGACGGGCCAGCAGCACGATCCGCCGGTGTCCCAGCGCGATCAGTTTCCGGGTCGCCAAGGCATAGGCCGGCCCTTTGTTCGGACCCACCCCCGCGATGGGAAGACCGCGGCGACGACCGAACAAGGCGCAGACCGGCAGCGAACGTTCGTGAAACCAACGGAGCACTTCCCGCGGGCCGCCTCCGACCACCCAGGCATCCGCCGGAGTCTTCTCGACCATCCGCGCGATGCTTCTCACGCTCATCCCGCATTCCGTCATGGTGGCCGGCGCGATGCTTGTCTGGTGCCCGATCCGCGCCAGCTCGTGCTGGAGGTCCACCACATAGTCCAGTTGCCGGTCGGACGCCTCGCTCAACAGGATCGCCACCCGCAGCGCGGGCAGCGGCTGGGCTTCCCGCGGCTCGATGCTTCGCCGTCGTCGGGGCCCGTTCCTCATCAGCACGCCTTCGCTTTCCAGCAGCCGCAGCGCTGCCTCTAGGGTCTTCCGGCTCACCCCCAGTTCCGGCGCCAAACGGTCGACCCCGGGCAGATGCCCACTCCACTGCCCGCGGATTAGCTCATCGCGAAGGTAGTCGGCGACTTGTTCGACGGCAGACAGGATCCGAATCAGTGGCACGAGAGCAGCCTAACCTCCCCAGGAGGGCAGAATGGAAGAACAAAGCCCGTTTCCGCCGACGTGGCCCGACCTGCTTGCGGCCCGTCGTTCCCGCCATCCGCCCTGTTACCGCATTGTCACTCCGGTCGCCCGGAGACTTCCATTCTCCTTCGACTTTCCCGGCATCCGTGTTTAAGAACCGCCGCCCATGCCTCCGCAAGCCACCGCCCGCTCGCCCTTCGCCGGCTGCCTGATCCTGATCCTGGCCCTGCTGATGCTGGTCTTCCTCATCGGCTTCACCGCCTGGATGCCCTTCCGCCAGGCCACGGAAATCGAAAAGTTCACCGTCGCCGCACCCACCCCGCTCGCCATCGATCCGATCGAAGGCAACGAGCCCAAGGTCAACGATCTGGTCGCCCGCCTCGAGGCCTTCCGCAACGGCCTGCAGGACGATGCCACGAAGCCCGCCCGGATCGAGCTCAGTGCCGATGACCTCAACCTCGCCATCGCCGCTTTCTCCCCGGTCGAAGAACTCCGCGGCAGCTTCCGAATCCGGGAAATCACCGCCGACGCGCTTCTCATCGACATCTGCTACAAGCTCAACGGCCGCCCGCGCCGTACGAAGGAGGGTGAGGAAGGCCTGATGTCCTCCGACCCCCGCTACCTGATCGGCACCATCAAGGGCCACCCGCAGCTCATGCGCCGCGAACTGGTGCTGAAGGTCGATGCCCTCGAAGTCCCGGGTTCCGTCGTCCCCGAGGGCTTCATGAATCACTTCTCCACTCTCCGCATCTTCGAGAAATCCCTCAAGGATCCGCTGCTCGGCCCCGCCATGGCCGCCATGACCCGCGCCACTCTGGAGGACGGCAAGATGATCCTCGCCCGCATTCCCGGCGAAGTCCCGCCCGACGTCGTCAGCGACGCCGACTTCAAAAAAGGCGGCGGCCGCCTGATCACCTGGCTCGGCATCGGGGCCTGCGCCTTCCTCGCCTTCGCCGCCCTCATGGTCTTCTACGGCGTCCGCCGCCAGAAAAAGGCCGAGCGCGAAAGCAGCCTGGCAAGCACGGATGGTGGGGATCTTTGAAAGGCGGGCCGAACGGCTGCTTTCCGTCGGGAAGATCGCGGGCATGAACGGCGGGCTCCATCAACTGCCGGAGCAACTCAGGCATTATGCTTCGAAAACATTATGTTAGCCGCTCACCGTATCGGGCTTGGCCAACTCAACCCCTGTCCCCCTCCGGGCGCTCCGGTCTCGCCGTGCTTCCCCTCTGTCACTCCGCAATCTAGATTTCTGGCTGATCCGCACCTGTGCCCATCGGCGACACCGGGCCTCCCTCCCCATGAAAAAGCCACCCGCCACCGCCCTCGCCATCAGCATCGAATACCGGCAGTTCATTGAAGAGCTGAAGTCGAGGGTCTCCACCGCACGCATTTCGGCCGCTCGGGCCATCAACCGTGAGGCGGTCCGCCTCTAGAATCTCTCACAAGCTGTGAGAGAAATCGTTTCCAGTGTGCCATGGGGACATCATGCGAACGCCCTTCTCAGAGTCAGCGACCCCGCCGCCCGGCTCTGGTATCTCCGCGCCACCGCCCGCTTTGGCTGGTCGCGGAATGTCCTGCTCAATCAAATCAAGGCCGAGGCCTACGAGCGCGCGGTTACTGAAAAGAAGACCCACAAATTCGATCTCGCCCTGCCGGAGCATTTCGCCGAGCAGGCCGACGAGATGCTCAAGAGCTCCTACAACCTCGAGTTCCTAGGCCTCCGCCGTGCCGTAAGGGAACGCGAACTCGAAGACCGCCTCATCACACGCCTGCAATCCTTCCTTCTCGAACTCGGCTACGGCTTTTGCTTCGTCGGCCGCCAGCACCGGATCGCCCTCGGGAAGAAAGAGTATTTCATCGACATCCTCTTCTACCACCGCTTCCTCAAGACCCTCGTCGCCTTCGACCTCAAAGTCGGTCCCTTCGAACCGGAATTCACGGGGAAGATGGACTTCTACCTGAACTTCCTCAACGACAAGGAACGCGGCCCCGACGACCAGCCATCCATCGGCATCATCCTCTGCGCGGAGAAGGACGACGTGGAAGTCGAATACGCCCTCCGCACCAAAGCCAACCCCATCGGCGTCGCCGCCTACGCCTTGCAGTCGAAGCTACCCGGGGAACTGAAAGGCTCACTCCCGACCGCCAAGCAGCTCGTGGACATCGTGCGGGCAGAGATAAAAGAAGAAGAATAGGTCGTATCCATCAATTTCCTGAATCCGCCCAATCAATCAAACACGAGGGTCGTTTGTATCTCAAGGAAAACGTCGAAGCATGGCTTCGCGGATTGGAGAATCAGATTCGAGACCTCGTAGATGAAATTCCCGCCATTCACTTCGTACGGCTGACGCCGGGACCACAATTCAAAATGTGCGGTAGCTATCAGGGCCGATGGTATGGCCGAATGCTCGCTGCTTCCCCAACTGTCTCGTTCAAAGACGGCCATTGCCTTTCCTACGATTGGTTTGAGCATGAAGAGGGATTTTTCTGCCGGCTCGCCCAGCAGTGCGCCGCATATCGACGCAAATGGCCCGGCGGTTCAAAGTCAGTTTCAGGTGGCGACCATTTGTCACCACAACCGCTATGAATTCGAAGTGGCAACAGCAGAACGCCTACTGCCGAAAAACGACCTAGATGCGAAGTTGCGGACATTCCCGCTCACCGTTCTCTTCCTCCCCCACAACCGTCCCCCCGCTCATCTTCACCACCCGCCTCGCCTTCACTGCTAAAGCCGGGTCATGCGTTACCAGCACCAGCGCGGTGCCGGCGTCGCGGTTGAGGCGGAAGAGCATCTCGACGATCGGGGCGCTGGTCTCGGCATCGAGGTTGCCGGTGGGCTCGTCGGCGAAAAGGATCTTCGGCCGGTGGATGAAGGCGCGGGCCAGGGCGACGCGCTGCTGCTCGCCGCCGGAAAGTTGCAGCGGATAGTGGTCGAGCCGGTCACCCAGCCCAACTTCCTTCAGCAGCGCCTCCGCTTCCTTCTCCCGTCCCCGCTCGCCGCGCAGCTCCAGCGGGACGAGGACGTTCTCGATCGCGGTGAGCGTCGGGATGAGCTGGAAGCTCTGGAAGACGAAGCCGACCAGCCGGTTGCGCAGCGCCGCGCGGGCGTCCTGGCTGAGAGATTCCATCGCCTGGCCGTCGAGTATCACCGAGCCACTGGTGGCGTCGTCGAGGCCCGCGCAGAGGCCGAGCAAGGTCGTCTTGCCGCTGCCGGAAGGGCCGATGATCGCCATCGTGTCGCCCTCGTCCAAGG
This sequence comes from Verrucomicrobiia bacterium Tous-C4TDCM, assembly GCA_002304315.1. Classification (GTDB taxonomy): domain Bacteria; phylum Verrucomicrobiota; class Verrucomicrobiia; order Verrucomicrobiales; family Akkermansiaceae; genus Haloferula. Next base: position 1,097 of record NEUO01000088.1, on the reverse strand, counting down.
TCAGCGAGACGTCGCGCAGCACCGTCAGCTCGTGGCTGGCGGTGCGATGCACCTTTTTCAAGTCGCGCACCTCGAGGAGGGTCCGTTTGACAGCTCGGGGGGCGGGTTCTAGGCTGGCGGGCGATGCGGATGACATGTCGGAAATTCCTGGTGCTGGGGCTGTTTGCTGTAACAAGGGGTGGACTATGGGCCGAAGACGCGCCGAATGCAAACGGCGGGAAGAAGCGGATCGTCGTCCTCGGCGACAGCATCACCGCTGGCTACGGGCTCGATCCCCAGGAAGCCTACCCGGCCCTGCTGCAAAAGAAGATCGATGCCGCCGGCCTGCCCTACACCGTGACGAATGCCGGCGTGAGCGGCGACACCACCGCCGGCGGCTTGCGGCGGGTCGCTTGGGCATTGGGCCAGCAAGGCGCGGACGTCCTGGTGGTCGCGCTCGGCGGAAATGACGGCCTGCGCGGCATCCAGCCGGAGCAGACGGAGGAGAATCTCGCCGGGATCATCGACAAGGCGCGGACGAAAAATCCGGCGATCAAGGTGATCGTCGCCGGAATGCAGATGCCTGACAACATGGGTGCGGAGTTTACCACGAAGTTCAAAGCGCTCTACCCCGAGATCGCGAAGGAGAAGAAGGTCGCGCTGGTTCCGTTTTTGTTAGAAGGCGTCGGCGGCAGCGAGGAGTTGAATCAAGCGGACCGCATCCACCCGACCGCGGAAGGTCAGGTGAAAGTGGCGGAGACGGTGTGGAAGGTGCTGAAGGGGGAACTTGAGAATGGCACCGAAGTCGCACCTTGAACTGCGGGTTGAGTGGGGCTTCGTCGTGAAGAGCGCAACTCCTGCTCACATTCTTCGTTCATGGAGACTCGAAGGGCGTTTCATAGTCACATTAGCGCTTCCCATCGGCTGAGCCAACCGTCCAAGCCGACTAAAGATCGGCGCTCCCTTCTGGGCCGGCGATCCACCATCCACCATCCACCATCTACCATCTACCATCTACCATCTACCATCTACCATCTACCATCTACCATCTACCATCTACCATCTACCATCTACCATCTACCATCTACCATCTACCATCTACCATCTACCATCTACCA
>NEUO01000087.1 GCA_002304315.1 Verrucomicrobiia bacterium Tous-C4TDCM | reverse complement strand
GCACTTCGTCGATGAGCGTCCAATGGTTTCCGCCGCGCGCCTTGAGGCGTTCGCGGACGGTGTCGGCGTGGTCGCGGATCTCGCGGATATCGAGCATGGCGGGCGGAGAATGAACGCGGGAGCCGGATCGTCCAATCTTCTTTCGGGGGGGGTGGACCTCATTCCATCAGGCACGCATCGACCCGAGAAAATTGTCGATTGATGATGGTTGATTTTTGATTTGGTGGAACTGGAGATGGCTGGCGGTCTTGCTTGGCCGGGATGAAGATTGCCGCGGCGGCGGGGAGTCCGTTAGGGTCCGGCATCCGGCTGGGTCCGGTGATGGTGCCAATGCTGATGCTGCTGGGGATCAGCCCGGAAGGGGCGACGGCGGCCTACCGGGTGGGCGACGGGGCGACCAATATCATCACGCCCTTGATGGTGTATTTCCCGCTGATCCTGATCTTCGCCCGGCGCTGGCAGCCGAATTTCGGCTTGGGCAGCCTGACTGCGATGATGATGCCTTACTCCCTCTGGCTGCTGATTTCGGGTGCGGTGCTGATGATGGCGTGGATCTTCCTCGGTGTGGATCTCGGGCCTGGGGCACCGGTGAAGTTCGAGATGAAATTGGGGGAGTAGGGGATTGGCTGCCGGATCCACGGAGCGGTTACAGCAGCACAGGATCAAGGCGAAGAATTCTTACACTTTGCGCCAAGGTACTCGCTTATCCAACCGGCTTCACTCTCAGCTCACGCAAGGCGTGCAGGCTCCCCGCCGCATCCTCCCGAACTTTCCTCGCTCCGTCCTTGCGTTTCGCCCCGAAGTGACTCCGGCAGCCGTTGAAAACCCCCTCCACGAAGCCCTTGCTGCCGATCGCGACCCCGTCGCTGAACCACCTCACCCGGCACCTCAGCAAGTCCGCCCGCGACAATTTCCCGCCGCTCTTCAGCACTGCTTCGACTTTCTCCTTCGAAAAGCCTTTCCGCGAAGATGAACTGGAAGAAGAGGGGAATGGGCGGCTCGCCCGTTCATCAGTTGTCCTAATTTCTTCTTTCCCTACCTCCAGTCCCGCCCCGAACAACCAGCACCGGTAAGCCTCCGCCGGCGTCCCTGCGCCACGCTTCTGCTCCCAGGAATCCAGCGGTGCTTCCATCACCCGGCAGAGTCCGCGACGCGCCCGCTTGCTCCCACCCATAGCCTCGCCGTAGCCCGTCCAGCGGTAGTCTTTGGGATCCTCCACCAGGCTCGCGCGCATCGGGTTAAGGTCGATGTAGAGCGCCATCGTCCGCAGCGCCTCACCGTCTTCGACCAGCACGCTTTTGAAACGCTCCATCCAAAGGGTCCCTCGGCGGTCGTGGTGCTTGTTGAACCACCGGGAAAAGCGCTCTTTCAGCTCTTTGACGAAGCAGGAAAGGTCGCAAAAGCGCTTGCGGAAAGTCTCCAGGATCGCCTCGGCCTCGTCCTCCCTCTCCGCCGCGCGGACCCGCGCCAGTTCCTGACGCACCGCCGCGACGTAGGCCTTGGAGTAAAGAAGTGACAGGTGTTCCAGCAACCGTTCTTCGCCGCCCTCACCTTCAAATCTCCGGAGGAACTTCGCCCGCTCCGGGACCTTCACCAGAATGTGGAAGTGATTGCTCATCAGCGCATAGGTCAGGATCTCCAGGCCCGAGAACTTCGCCATCCGCCACATCAAGCGGCGGAAGGCTTCCTTCTCCACTTCGCCGAACAGCTTCTCCCCGCCCGCCGTTCTGCTCATCACGTGGTAAGCTTGGCCGCCGGAGTTCTCGCCGCCGAATTGCCCGAGGATCCGCCGCCGACCGCGCTTCATCTTGCGTCCGAGGCTCTCCATCCGCCCCGGCCCCGGCGAGGTCGGCAGAGTGATCCGGTCGAGGGGGTCAAGGATAGGCAAGTCGCTGGTTTTCATGGAAAAGTGAGCTTGGCGGGACGGAGGGTGTCAGAAAGTTTCACTGGTGTCAATTTACAACGTGCCTGGCATTTGATATGGCATCTGATAGCTGGAGCAGCTGGAGAGTTGGCTGCGCGCAGTTCAAGCCGCGTGGCCGCCCTTACAGCGCGTAGGCGTCGCGGTGGCGGAGGACCGGATCGCCGGGGGCGGAGGGGTGGCAGAGGCGGGTGACGAGGTCGTTCCAAGCGTCGTGGCCTTTGAGGATCTCGACTTCGATACGGAGGAAATAGATCGGCACTGTCTGCTCTTTCGGCCGCGGGAAACGGACGGCGTCCTTTTCGGTGGTGACGACGAGCTCCATGTCGCGCTCGATGCAGCGCTTCATGAATTGGTCGATTTCCTTGCGCGAGAAACGGTGGTGGTCGGAGAAGCGGCGGCGGATTTCGAGACGCGCGCCGAGATCCTCGATCCCGCGCTCGAAGCCTTCCGGCACGGCGATGCCGCTGATCGCGGCGGTCCATTTGTCCTTCAGGAACTCGAGCGGCTGGCGCTGGCCGGTGAAGACCTCTTCAAGGTAGCGCGGGCCGTGGGTGCACTCGATGATCGGCGCGACGCTGTTGTAGCGGCGGAGCTTTGCTATGAGGGCGTCGTTCGGCGTGCCGTCGCACTTGGTGATGAGGATGTAGCTGGCGCGGCAGAGGTTTCGCGGGGGCTCGCGGAGGGTGCCGCGGGGGAGCAGGGCGCCGGTGCCGAAGGGTGCGCTGCGGTCGATCAGCACGATATCGATGGCGTGGGAGAGGTGGAGGTATTGCAGACCGTCGTCCAGCAGCAGGGTGTCGGCGCCGAGCTGGCCGACGGCGAAGCGGCCGCCTTTGACGCGGTCCTTGTCGACGACCACCGCGACGCCGTCGAGGTTGCGGGCGAGCATGAAGGGTTCGTCGCCGGCGAATTTCGAGTCGAGCAGGAGGGCGCGGCCGGTGGAGACCAGCTTGGGCATTTTTTCGGCGGGGAACTTCGTGCCGTCCTTGGATTTCCAGTTTTGCGGATCCTTCAGGCGGCGGCTTTTATAGCCGCGGCTGAGGATGGCGACGCGGCGGCCTTCGTCGCGGAGGGTGCGGGAGAGCAGTTCGACCACGGGGGTCTTGCCGGTGCCGCCGACGGTCAGGTTGCCGATGCTGACGACCAGGGTGCCGAGGTGGTGCTGCTGTTTCCAGCGCTTGCGGAAGACCAGCAGGCGGGTCTGGACGATGGCCCGGTAAACGCCGGACAGGGCGCTCATGGCCAGCCGCATCATCCCGGCGCGGAAGCCCTTGGCGCGGCCGAAAATCACATCGGCGCCCCAGACTTCGAGTTCCGCCAAGGTATCCTTCATCGGCACGGCCAGCGGAACCCGGAAGGGGAGGAGACGCAAGACTTGAAGACGGAAGACACAGGACCTTGAATCGCGGCCATGCCTACTACCCGCCACGACGGCCGCCAAGCGGACCAGCTCCGCCCGATCTCCTTCATTCCCCATGTCGCGCCCCATGCGGCGGGTTCGGTGCTGGTTTCTTTCGGGAATACCCGGGTGATTTGCGCGGCGACGATCCTTGAGGACGTGCCGCGCTGGATGAAGGCGCAGCGGGTCGAAGGCGGCTGGCTGACGGCGGAATACAGCATGCTCCCGTATTGCACGCTGGAGCGGAAGGACCGGGACATCTCGCGCGGCAAGCTCGACGGGCGCTCGTCGGAAATCCAGCGGCTGATCGGCCGGGCGCTGCGGGCGGTCACGGATTTGAAGAAAATCGGGCAACGGACGATCTGGATCGACTGCGACGTGCTCCAGGCCGACGGCGGCACGCGGACGGCGTCGATCACCGGTGGCTGCGTCGCGCTGGCGATCGCGCTGAACGGGCTGATGGCGGCGGGCAAGCTGAAGTCCTTCCCGCTGACCAAGCTGGTATCGGCGGTTTCCGCCGGGGTGGTGGACGGCCAGCCGGTGCTGGACCTGGACTACGTCGAGGACAAGGGTGCGTCGGTGGATTTCAACGTGGTGATGACCGAGAGCGGCGAGTTCGTGGAGGTCCAGGGCAGCGGCGAGGAGGCGGTCTTTTCCGGCGCGGAAATGTCGGCGATGCTGGAGTTGGCGACGAAGGGCTGCCGCGAGCTGGTGGCCTTACAGAAACAGGCGATCTTGGCCGCAGACCGGCCGAGCGGCGACTCGCTGGCTTCGCTTGCGGCGGCCTTCGCCCGCTGACCCGTGCGCTCCGTCTTTCTTCTTGCAGCCGCACGGGGTGGGCGTAGCCTTTACCAATCCCAAGGCGTCTCCATGACGCGGCGGGATTATAAAAAACGAAGGGGCCGCGAGGCTCCGGACATAGACAACAAAACAGTAACGAAACCATGAAAACCAAACACAAACAACCCAGCGGCTTCACCTTGGTGGAGCTGCTCGTGGTCATCGTGATCATCGCGGCCCTCGCGGGCCTTGCGCTGCCCACTATCATGAAGAACAAGGCCGTGGCCGACCGCACGGAAGCCATCAGCAACGCCCGTCAGATCGGAATCAACCTGTTCGCCTTCGACGAGGAGTACGGCAGCTTCCCCGGCAATGACACGGCGGAAGACGTCAAGGAGAGCACCGGAACCGCGCTGAATTTCGGCGGGACCTTCTCCAACGATTACTTCCGCCAGCTCATCGCGTCGGTCGGTAAGTCGGAGAAGATCTTCTGGGCGAAGACCGCTTACTCGAAAAAGAAGCCTGACGATATCATCGAACCCGGCAAGGCCCTCGAAGCGGCTGAAGTCGGCTTCGGTTACATCATGGCGAACCAGGAAGAAGGCCAGAGCTCGAGCGGCGAAGGAAACCGTCCGGTGGTCGTGACCCCGCTCTACAAGGCCCAGACCAATTGGGAGTTCGACGTCGAAGCTTTCGGCGAGAAGGCGATCATCCTGCGCCTCGACAGCAGCGCCACTGCCGAACAGATCCGTACCGACAACCGCTACGTGAACATCGGCGAAAGCCGCTTCCTGCAAACCACGGGGGACAACACCCCGTGGGGTGCCGACATGAACCCGATCCTGCGCGCTCCGCAGACCAAGGGCCAGTAATCGGACCCGGGCAAGCGCCCTGAATTCATCTGCCGGGAGGTCCGAAAGGGCCTCCCGGTTTTTTATTTGCCCGGATGCGAGGCCCGGACGATGAATGACCCGTCATGACCGAGACCCCTTCCCGTTCCTTCCTCCCGTATCCCGCATCGACCCTCAGCCCGCGGATTGTCCCGACCGATCTGAGTTCCTTCAAGTCCCGCGGGATTTCCGAAGTGGAGCGGGACTTGCAGCAGAAGCTGGTGGAACTGCGGGAGAAATATCTGGCGGCGATCGACCACTTCAATTGGAACAAGCTGGTCTATGAAGCCCAGATCCAGTTCGAGCCGGTAGTGGGTGAAACTTATCACCTCTACAAGTCGGGCGGCCGGCGGATGCTTTCGATGATCGCGCCCGAGCAGTGGTCGATGGTGCATTTGGCGACTTTCCGGCTCAATGTCGACCGCCAGTGGCAACTGGTCACGGCGGGCGAAGGGGTGGATCCGCGGACGCTGTTCAGCTCCTGACGGCGGCGGGGATGGCCGCGAGCTCCAAGCCGAGCAGGCAGACGTCGTCATCGAAATGGTGGCCTTCCGAGTATTGGAGGACGCGGGTCAGGACGATATCGAGCATTTCCTCCAGCGTCGCGCCCCGGCAATCAGCCGCGGTTTCCATCAGGCGCTTCTCCAGGAAAGGTTCGCCGTCTTCGTTCTCAGCTTCAAGAATGCCGTCGGTGAAGAGCAGGAGGCGTGAGATTTCCGACAGGGCGACCTCGCCGGCGGGATAGTCGGCCTTGGCGACGAGACCGAGGCCGGGGCCCTTTTCCTTGCGGGTGGCGGCGAGCTGGCGAACGCCGCCTGGACCGGTCGCGACCGCACCCGGGTGGCCGGCGCAGGCGTAGCGCAGGGTGCCGGCCCCGAGGTCGACCACGGCGTAGAAGGCGGTGGCGAACATCGTCGCACCGGCGCGGTCGAGGATCGAGTTCAAGCCGTTGTTCAGCCCGCGGAGGAAGGCGGAGGGATCGGCGGCACTGCGGCGTTGCTTTTCCAGCAGCCCGCGGAGCATCGCGACCACCAGTGCCGAGCGGACGCCGTGGCCCATCACATCGCAGATCAGCACCCCGGCGGTGGTGTCGGAGATGCGCAGGATTTCAAAGAAGTCCCCCGCCATTCCGGAGATCGGCAGGTAGCGGGAACCGAAGCGCAGGGCGAGGGACTCGCCCGATACCTCGGGGAAGCTGGAACTGGCGAGGGTTTGCTGGATCTCCCGGGCGAGCTGGAGTTCTTCCTCGTAGGCTTGGTTGCGGATTTGCAGTTCGCCGGCCAGGGCGGTGGCTTCCTGCTGGACCTCGACCAGCTCGGTGACGTCGCTGGAAACGCCGAAGGTCCCCTTGATCCGGCCCGCACGGTCGATCCATGGGAACTTGGAGGTCAGCACCCAGGTGACCTTCCCTTCCTCGCGGACTTCGCGCTCCAGCTTGCCGGTGATCGCCTCGCCGCTGGCCATGATCTGCCGCTCGTCTTCCGCGGCTTCCTCCCAGTGAGCGGAGGCGAAGAAATCGCGGTCGTGCTTGCCGACGACCGCTGCCGGGCTCGGCTGGCCGTTCCACTCGGCCATCTGGCGGTTCACGAGGATGAAGCGCGATTCGAGGTCCTTGAAGTAGATTTGCAGCGGCACGCAGTCGATCAGGGTGCGGAGAATGTGTCGCTCTTCCTCGATCTGCGCCTCGGCCTGCTTGCGCAGCGAGATGTCGATCATCGAACCCGCGATCCGCTGGGCCGCGCCGTCGCGGGAGCGGACCACCGTCCCGCGGATCCGCAGCCAGCGCCAGCGGTCGCCGCCGGTTTTCAAGCGGCAGTCGATCGCAAAAAGCTCCGGGCCGGACGGGTTCAGGGCGTTCTTCAAGGCCTGGCCGAAGCGGGTCCGGTCGTCCGGGTGAACCATCTCGTGGGGTTCGAGGAAAACATTCGGCGCGGACGACGGGCTGCACTCGAGGAATTCAAGGATGCGCCGTGAGTAGTAAATGTCCGGCTTTCCGACCCACCAGTCCCAGATTCCTTCGTTCGACGCTTTCAAAGCCAAGGCCAGTCGTTCGCCGTCCTCTCCTCCATTGCCAGCTTTGTCCGCCCCGTTCATCGAAGTTCAGACAAGCACTGCCGCCGCCGCTCGGCAATCCCTGTTTGGCCGGTGGCGGCCGACGGATCACTTCTTCCGCGGCAACAGCGGCAGCAGCTTGTGAAAGAAGGTCTTGTCCTCGATGTCGGTATGGATCATCCCGCCCGGGCCGAAGTATTTCCATTCGTGGCAGCCGTAGCAGATCTGGAGAACCCGCTGCTTGCCGCCCTTGCTCCAGACCAGCGCATAGTCGGATGGACGAGGCCGCGGTAGATTTTGACGTCGTTGGCGGACTTCATGATATCCACCTCCGCGCCCCATTGAGCGTGCATCTCCGACTCGCGCATCGGGATCCCGCCCTTCCAGCAGGTCTGGGTGACGCAGGAGATGGAAAGCAGGGCGATCGCGAGGGCGGCGAGTTTCATGGTGGGGACGATAGCAGCACCGGAGTGGCTGTCACGTTCGGGGACTCTTCCATGGACTGCGGGCAGCCTGCTGCCGCTTTCCGTCCGCCAGCCTGCTGGCGAGTCGGGACGCGGAGAACTGCTCCGCCAGCGGGCTGGCGAAGCGAGAACGGCAGCAGGCTGCCGCAGTCCAAGGTGCGAAGCCTCAACCGAAGGAAAAGAGCGCCAGCCGGCGGTCAACCGACTTGCCCGGGGCGTCCGGCAGCGGGCGGCTGTGCGGGTGCGGCAGGTCGGCCCGCTTGAGCGCGCCGCATTGCAGCAGGCAGGCGGTGGCGAGGTCGTGCTCGCGGTCGAAATACGAGGTGATCGCCAGCAGGCCGCCGGGCTTCAGAGCTCCCAGCGCGTTGCGGTAGAGCTGTTCCCAGACCGCGGGATCGTGCCAGTAGTTCTGATGGCGGATGAAGATGAAATCGAAGGGCGGGAGTTGCTTCATGCGGTCGGTCCGCGAGGCATCCCCGGCGCGAAAATCGAGCTGCCAGCCCGGCGGCGCGGCCGGGATCCAGCGTGCTTTGGCTTCGGCGATTTCCGGCGGCCGGAGATCGATCCCCAGATAAAACAAGTCCGCGGCCAGCGGAGCCACGGCAGCCAGCAGCACGCCGGACTCGTCGGCACGGCCGCAGGCGAGGTTCAGGACGGCGGGCTTCATCGGAGTTTTCCAGTCGGCGGCGCGGAGCCCGAGCGTGAGCAGGGCGCCGAGCCGGCGGACATCGGCGCCGATGCCGGGAAAGGTGAATGGGATCGCGGGCTGCAAGGCGGCCCAGTGAGCCGCGCCGCGCGCCGGATTTCAAGTTTGTCTTCCCCCGCCCGCCTTGTTACCTCACTCGTTTTCCGCTCAAAAACTCTGCGCCTCATGGTTCCCAGCACTTCTCCCGTCCTTCCCGTCGATCCCGCCCTGCAGGCGTCGATCGCCCACATTGCCAACCAGTTCGCGATCGAGGGGGACTTTCTTTACGGCGAGGAAATCCAGAGCGGCCACATCAATTCCACCTACCGCGCCTCCTTCGAAACCTCCAACGGCGTGACCCACCGCTACATCCTGCAGCGGATCAACGAGAAGGTTTTCAAGGATCCGGTGGCGGTGATGCGGAACGTCGAGTGCGTGACCCGTCACATCAACTGGAAGGTGCTGCGCGTGAAGAAGGACCTCGGCGGCCAGACCTTGAACCTCTACCCGGGCCGCGGCGGCAAGTCATGGGTGGTCGGGCCGAATGGCGGCGTCTGGCGTTGCTACAACTCGATCGAGGGCTGCGTCACCTACGACATCGTCGAAAACACCCGCCAGGCCTACCAAGCGGCGCGGGCCTTCGGGTCCTTCCAGGATCTGGTCAGCGACCTGCCGGCCAGCGAGATCGAGGAGACGATCCCGGACTTCCACCACACCCGCAAGCGCTTCGAGCGGCTGATGCGGGTTGCCGACGCCGACCCGCATGGCCGCGCCGGCACGGTGGCGGAAGAGCTCGACTTCGTCTGCCGCCGCGAGGCCGACGTGAACGTGGTGCTCGACCTGCTGGCCCACCACCACATCCCGTGCCGGATCACCCACAACGACACCAAGATCAACAACGTGATGATCGACGCCGAGTCCGACGCCGCGGTCTGCGTGATCGACCTCGACACGGTGATGCCCGGGGCTTCGCTCTACGACTTCGGCGACCTGGTCCGCACCGCCACCAGTCCGGCGGCGGAGGACGAGCGCGACCTGTCCAAGGTGGTCATGCAGATGCCGATGTTCGAGGCGCTGGTGGACGGCTACCTGGACGCTGCGAACGAGTTCCTCAACGACGCGGAAGCCGAGCACCTCGCGTTCTCGGGCAAGCTGATCACGCTGGAGACGGGCATCCGCTTCCTGACCGACTTCCTCGAGGGCGACAGCTACTTCAAGATCCACCGCGAAGGCCACAACCTCGACCGCTGCCGCACGCAGCTCAAGCTGGTCGCGGAGATCGAGCTCCAGCAGCCGGCGATGGAGAAGTTCGTCGGCAAAGTGCGGAAGGGGAAGCGGTAGGGTCCAGCAGGATTTTGTAGCGGCCGTCTATGACCGCCGCACTTTGTAAAGGAAGCGACCACCGCGCCCGGAGCCCGCCTTCAACATGGGGCAGATCCTCGAGTGCTTCGTTTCAACCAGCGGCAGTCATAGACGGCCGCTACAGGGATCTTGTGAGTGTCATCACGCACTCGAGATGCCTCGTATGTGGGAAGAGGTCGAAGGGCTGGATTTTCTCCAGTTTGAAACCGCCGGCCTGGAGGATCGCGAGGTCGCGGACTTGGGTGGCGGGGTCGCAGGAGACATAGACGACCCGCGCCGGACCGAAGGCCATCAACTGCTCGAGGAACTCCGGCGAGCAGCCCTTGCGCGGGGGATCGATCACCACCGCGGTCTCGGCGGCGGGGAAGTCGATGTCGGCAAAGACCGCCTCGGCGGAAGCGGCGAGGAAACGGGCGTTGGCGATGCCGTTGGACTCGGCGTTGCGGCGCGCCCAATCGGCGGCGGTCTCGCTGACCTCGACCCCGGCGACTTGTTCGAAGCGCTTCGCCAGGGTCAGCGCGAACAGACCGGAGCCGCAGTAGGCGTCCACGAGAAACCTAGTAGTTCCCGCGCAGGCCTCGGTGGCGACGTGGCCGGTGAAGGCGGGCAGGATGAAAGGATTGTTCTGGAAGAAATCCCCGGCGAGGAAATCGAAAGAAAGCTCGCCGACGTGCTCGGTGACCACCGCGTGATGGTTGGTTTCAACCCGGCCTTCGGTGGCGCGCAAAAGAAGGGTGGCTCCTTTCTTGTACATCTTCGCGCGCTGCCGGGCCGATTCGCGTTCGCGGGGGAGGGCGGCGTTGATTTCCGCCATGGCGATCGGGCAGCGCGGGACGTCGATGATTCCGCTGCGCCGGCCGTTCGGCAGGAAGCCGATCTCGCCGATCACGCCGTCCTTCGGGCGGTCGAAGTGCGGGGTGATCTTCGAGCGATAGTTCCAGAGCTGCGGCGAGGGAATGCAGGGCTCCACCGGGAACTCGATGCCGGCCATGTGCTGCAACAGCTCGCCGACCTGGCGGGTCTTCCACGCGAGCTGGGCTTCGTACGACAAGTGCTGGTACTGGCAGCCGCCGCAGGTTCCGAACAGCGGGCAACCGGGCTCGACGCGGTCGGGCGAGGGCTCGAGCACTTCGACCAGATCGGCCTGCGAGCAGTTCTTGTCGTTGCGGAAGACGCGGGCCTTCACGAGTTCGCCGGGCAGGCAGAACGGCACGAAGACGACCCAGCCGTCCACCCGGCCGATGCCGATGCCGAGATTGCTCAAGGCATCGATCCGCAGCTCGATCTCCTGGTGATAGGCGAAGGGGTGCGGGTGGAACTTTTTCGGCGGGCGGAGCATAAGGCGGCCCCCGGGTTACGGGGCCACAGGCCGCTTGCCAAGCTCTCGCTCGCTTGCAGGCGGCCTTCAGTGGGGTGAAAGCTGTTCTGGCAGAAGGTTGCGACAACCGCCGCATAGCCGGAGCTGTGGTCCGTCACGCGTGGTCCCGGCCCCGGGGAAAGACAGACTTGTGGGGGAAAAAGAATTGACCGCCGAGTGAGGCCTCCTTTGATCTTACCACGCAATGAAACGCATTTCCGGTCTTCCCTATCTCGCGATCGCCCTGTTCGTCACCAACTGCGCCACGAAGCCCTCGGCCCCGACCCCGGAGCAGTCCTTCAAAAGCGCGGACCTCAATGGCGACGGCAAGGTCTCACGTTCGGAATACGATTCTCACCAGATCGGCGAAATGTTCGCCCGATTTGACGGGAACAAGGACTCGGCGATCAGCGAGAAGGAGTTCCTGGACAACGGTGGCACCGCCGCGGGCTTCCGCAAGATCAACACCAGCAGCTCCGGCAGCATCACGCTGCAGGAAGCCAAGGCGAGCGCCGGAGTGCGCAAGAGCTTGGATGCGCCCTTCAAGGAAGCCGACAAGAATGGCAATGGCCAAGTGTCCATCGAGGAATTCCTCGCCTACCGCAAGGATGCCTTTGATTACGTCAGGTGATCCGTCGGTCATAACCGCGGATCATTCCAAGCGGACCATCCCGATGGTCCGCTGGTGCTGAGAATGCTTTTGCGGGAGATTGTTTCGCGTTCGTCGGGCGGGGAGGGTCGCGTCGGACGAATTAAGCCGAGTCTTCCCACCTTCCCCCTTGGCGTCTCCCGGACATTCGCATGAGATCCCGGTAATCCCTTCGGGAAGACATTTATGACCGATAATCCCTACGCCCCTCCCGCCTCGTCCGCCATTCCGCCGCTGGCGAAGGACGATATCGCCCGCCAGCTTGAAGGGATCCAGTATCCACTGAAGCTCAGCTTCAAGATCCTCGCCCTCGCCAGCCAGGCCACCGTCACCGACGCGAACGGCCGCGTGGTGCTCTACACCAAGCAGAAGCTCCTCAAGTTCCGCGAGCACGTCGAAATCTTCACCGACAACTCCCGCTCCACCCTGCTCGCCGAAATCAAGGCCAACAAGGTGATCGACTGGTCCGCCCGCTACCACGCCACCGATGCCCATGGCCAGGCCATCGGCTCGGTCGGCCGCCGCGGTTGGCGCTCGATGTGGAAGGCTCACTACGAAACTTTCAATCCCGGCGACGAGCAGCCCGACTTCTCGATCCGCGAGGAAAATCCGGGCGCCAAGGTGGTCGATGCTCTTCTCGGCGAGATCCCGCTCGTCGGCATGCTCACCGGCTACTTTTGCCATCCCCGCTACTGCGCCACCCGCAATGACGGCACCCCGGCCATGCGCCTCACCAAGCAGCCCGCTTTCCTGGAAGGCCGCTTCCAGATCGACAAGCTCGGCGAACTCACGCCGCGCGAGGAGTTGAACCTGTTCCTCAGCTTCCTCATGCTCGTGCTGCTGGAGCGGAGCCGGGGGTAATTCTCACCGATCGTCGTCAAGGCGAGGCCCCGGCGGGCGGAAGCGGCCCGGAAAGGTCGGGCGAGCCGCGTGCTAATTGGGGGGATGGATGTCATCAGCCCCGAAGTTTCGAGCTGAGCTTGTTGGTTGGGACTCTGGGAATCAATGAGCTGCAAATGGCATTTGCGACTGAATGCCTGGCGCGTTGTCCGGAAGCGATCCACGCCAGCGCGTCGAGGATTTCGCGGGGTCGGATTCCTTGGCGTGCAGAACCGCCAGGCGCTCCACGGCATCATCGGGCGAGCTACCCTTGCCCTCCCGGTCGCCCAACTCCTCGATAATCGCGCGCCGTCCGGCCTCGTCTGCGCGGAAATAGCGTGCGACAGAATCCAGACCGGCAGCCCGGCCTGAGGTCTTTTGCTGGGTGCGATTCGCGCGGACATCCTTCGGGACCTTCGCCATTCCGGTAACCGCGGAGCCATGCCCCGCGTTCGGCGGGTGCTCGCTTTTCGCGAACTGCCACCACCCTAACACCGCGCTAACGACCAATAGCAACCCTCCGATCACCCGCGCTCCGGTCTTCATCGAGCCAGAATCCCGCGGCGCAACCGACGAGTCAAACGGCGAATCTCGCAGGCTGCGGCCGCCTTGGCAGCAGTTGGAATAAGAGAACGCCCGGCCCTTTGATTTTGCCCGTTATGACCCGTCGGAAACCGCACAGGACCGTGAACCTCAGTATCACGCGATTACGTAATATCGCCAACGCCGAGAATCTGGGAGAGTCCGACCGTCAGCAAGCAACTTGCTTACCCCTCCTCACCCCGCGGAGGGTTCCCCCACCCAACCCATCCCCCCATGAAACTGATCCCTTCGGGCACCCAGAGTGCTTCGCTCAAGGCCGACGCCGGCCGCCTCGCAGACTTCGTCCTGTTCACCCAGCGGAGCTGCATCCTGAACCTCTCCAAAGAGCTGAATCGCGGCAACCTGTCGTATCCCCAGTTCTTCCTGCTGACCTATCTCTCCAGCGAGGAGTATCTGACGATGACCGACGTCGCCAAGAAGATGGGCCACTCGACCGCCGCCGCAACCGGCCTGGTGGATCGCATCGAAAAGCTGGGCTATGTCGAACGCACCCATGCCTCGGAAGACCGGCGCAAGATCATGGTGCGCATCACGTCGAAGGGCATCGAGATGGTGTCCCACATGCGAAAAGAGATCGCGAATGATCTGGCGGGCATCCTGGCCTCGATGGACGAAGAGTCCGCGGAAACCGTGGAGCACACGAAGCGCGCGATGGCTTCACGCCGCATCGCCTGAATTTGTGCGATGGAATCGGGTCAGCCGGCGAATCCCGATGGAACCGCCCTCTGTCCCGGCCATTGTCTATACCCCGGAGCTTCCGGTCACCACGGTGTAGAGCGCCCGGGTGAGATCGGTTGAACCGGGATTCGTGATTGTGACGAGAAGACCGCAAGACAAGCTCTGGATTCGCCACCGCGTGCCGCGGCCGCCCTGGGCCGCGGATTGCTGGCTGGAGTGATTCAACCCGGAAGTTGACAGTTTCACCCCGGCCGAATCATCTGGGCCCGCTCATGTTCCGGTCAGTTGTCGCATCCCTTTGTCTGGCGGCACCGGGCTTTTTCGCGCCGCTCCATGGCCTCGAGCCCTTCCGGCCGGAGCCGGTGACCTGGAGCGCGCCGCAGGGCGATCCGATTGTCTTCGGCGACACCTGGGTGGCCTATGGCGAGGGCCACGCCGCGGTGAAAATCGCCGACCGTGCCACCGGCCAGATCCTGAGAACTTTGGAGAAACCGGCGAACGACACCCCGGTAGCCGGAGTTCCCAACCAATGGCGCACGGTCTCGCAGTGGGGAAAGCGGATCCTTCACAGCGGCAGCCGGCTCGCCGTTGTCGCCAACGCCCAGATCCGGGACGTGCCGCCCGGCGGCTCCGGATACGGCCGCAATGTCATCGCCGTGTTCTTATGGGATCTCCCATCGGCAACGCCTGCGGGGATCCTCGACATCGACCTCTCTACCTGGAATCCGTTCGCCGCGCTTTCCCCGACGCGCCTGGTGGTGCTGGACCAGCAGCAACGCCGCTTCTTGCAGTGGGATCCCGTCACCCTGGCTCCGCTTCCCGCCATCACCGTGCCGGCGGAATTCCCCGCGCCCGTCGGTGAAGACGGCAGCAACCCTCCGCCGATCGCCATGGGGGAGAACACGGTGGTATTCCGGAAAACCGGATATGGAGAGCCGCTTGACCTGGTCGCCGTCAATCTGGCCTCCGGAGGGACCACGCGACTCCCCTTGCCTGCAAATCGTGTCCTGACCGGCCGGATCGCCATGGGCACCGGCAACGATGCCCTGCTCGTCGCCTCGTTCGGGTCGGGCGGCTCCAACACGCCCGGAAAGCTCGACCTGCTCCACTACGACCTCGGGACCGGCGCGCTGGTCGAAGCCTCATCCTTGGAGCACTCCACCCTCTCCGCCAACGACGTCGTGTTGGTCCAGCCGGACGGGGGATGGCGGGTGGTCGCCAGCTCCGACGGGTTTTACGGCTTCGAACTCGTTTCCGGCCACGCTCAGAGGAGCCCCTACGACGCCCGCGTCGTGATCCCGTCCTCCCTGGGACTCTCCTCAGCCTCGGCGATCGGCGCGGACGATGGCCGGATCTGGTTCAAGCCAAGATCGCAAGATCTACCCGGCGTCCGCGCGATGATGCTGGCGGCCGGGCCTACCGCTAGCACCGTCGTCCATGCCACCGCGCTGCCTTGCTCGGAAAGCGATGGCGTCCTCCGGATCCTCTTCACCGCTTCGGCCGCTCCCGCGCAGGACACCACCTTCCAAGTCCGCACCGCCGGCGGAAGCGCGACTTCGCCCGCTGACTTCACCGCCGTGGACCGGTCGGTCACGCTGCCGGCCGGCACCACCGAGTTGATGATCACCCTCCCGGTCGCGCAGGACACCGTTCTCGAACCGACCGAGCACCTGACTCTTGCCATCGTGGATCCTGGCGACCACGCGGTCTTCCTGCAGGACGAGGTGGTGGCGATGATCCGCGGAACTTCCCACGATCTTCTCGCGCCCGTCGCGCCCCGCTTGCCAACCGGCGAGGGGATGCCGATGCGGGTCTATCTAGCGGCCGAGACAATGATCCAATTCACCGCCGGCACCAGTTGGGACGTCCCTGCCACCGGCGACCGGCTTGCGAGGCGGCCCTTTAAGGCGGCGAGTGGAGCGGCAGTTCCAGTTGGGGCCGTCCGATCGTCGTGAACAACGATGTCAGGTTCCGGGGCCGGGCCGGCAGCCTGGTGCTTCTCCGCGACAACGACGAATTGACCCTCTACGACGTGGCAAGCGATCAGGTCCTCCACCGGATCACCGGCATGTTGACCTCCGCCAGCGTGGAGGCGGTGGGGGCTCCGAGGTTCTTCTCCAACATCGGATTCAGTGCGCCACGGGAGTATGACCTCTCGCCCCCCTTTACTTCCCGGCCGATCACGAACCCGACTCTCGGCAGCTACCACCCGGCGGTCTATACCACGGATTTTCTCCTGCTGGTGGGGAACCAGGGCGTCATCCAAAAGCACTCCCGCGCGGACGGCTCCTATCTCGGTAATCTCTTGCCGTCGGGATCGTGGTCGATTCTGTCCACCGTCGCCGCGGAGGGAGATCGGGTCGCCATCTGCGACGGGGGAAGACTCTGGCTGCTTTCCGTCGAGCGTCCGCAGGACGTGATCGAGGTGCACCACCCGACGGCCGGCTTCGGCCCCGACATCGCCTTCGCCGATGGCCTTCTCTACTCCACCCGCTCCAACGGCATTTCCAATTTGCCGGTCATCGATGTCATCGCTCCCGTGGCGGGAGTCGTCGTCGAAAGCATCTCGGCAGGCCTCCGCGCCACGGTCCTCGAAGGATCGCCCGTGCCTCCGACCGGGCGCAATCCCGGCTACTACTATCAGTCCTTCTCGGTGGAAGGCCGCAAGGCCGTGATGTTGATTTATGATGGAGTGAGCCGCATCGTCCGCCTTTCCCGTGAAGGCAAGCTCCCTTCCCTCAATGATCCCGCGGATGTCAGCGAAACCGACGGTGCCCTGTCGATCCAACTGGCGGAAGCCGCATCATTCCCGATCACCGTGACCACCCGGACCGTCGTGGCCGGTGCCAATCAGGAGGCGGACTGGGGCGGCTCCGGCAGCACGGTCGTCCTGCCCGCGGGGACGACCGCTTTCGCGACCGGGCTGAGCGCGGTCGATGACCACATCTCCGAGGGTGACCACGAGGTTGCGCTGGAGCTGACCCTTTCCGGCAACGGCCATACCGAAGTCCGCCGGTTGCCGTTGCGGCTGAAGGACAACGATCGGGTGCAACTGGCGGACATCCCCCACAGCTCGCCGACCCTCTACCGCTCGTTCGCCGCCGGCGGCGGCGGATGGGCCAGCGTCGGTGGAACCGGCCTCGTCTGGACGGGCGACCCCGGCTTCTCGGCGGCCAGTCCTTTCACCTCGGGTTGGACCTTCGGAGAGCCGGTGGCCGGCTCCGGCGAGTGGCTGGCGGCCGCCCACAGCACCTGGGGCGGAACCTTCGGCACCGCCAATCCCTCGAGCATCATCCTCTACAAGCCGGCCCTCCAGAGCGCCCCGGTGCGCATCCTGAAAGGATTGAAGGTCAACAACTTCTTCGGTTCCGCGCTGCTCGCCCGCGGCGACACGCTGTGGGTCGGAGCACCCGGCCGCTACGACACGAACGGCAACAAGACGATCGACGTCAAGGGACAGGCGTTCGAATACCACATGCCGACCGGCAAGCGCGTCCGGACCTTCAAGCCACCCAAGCAACACGCCCGGGGCTTCGGCTACGAGATCGCGGCGAACGACAGTTCGGTCTGGTTCTCGTCGTTCGACCGCGCGACGCAGGCCAGCGCGGTGTTGCACTACGCGAGGGCCACCGGCAAGTGGCTCCGCACCCTCCCCGAACCGGTTGCCGGGACCCGCCAGGCGTTCGGCGGGCAATTGGCCGCGAGTCCGGACACCCTCATCGTGACTTCCAAGGCAAGCTCCACGGCTTCTCCGCCGCGACCGGCGCACCGGCATGGACCATCACCCCGCCCGATTCCCAGGCATTCGGCACCGTGGAAATGATCCGCGACGACCTGTTCGTGGCGGGGGGCAACACGCTCTTTTTCTATCAACTCGTCCCCGGTTCGGAGCCGGTCATGCTGGTGGAGGCGCGAATCTTTGGCTGGCCGATGGCGAAGTTGGAGGCCAACGGGAGCCAACTGATGGTATACCGGAATAATTTCAACTGGTTTCCCCGCAGGCGCGTCCCGATGAATCTGGGTGCAACGATAGGAGTCCCGTGGAAGGCTTACCCAAAAGCAAATTCCTTGCGGTGGATTTCCAAGTAAACAAGGCTCGCCGGTCGAGTAGCGCACTCCTTACGAACATCAAAACCATCCTGACGATCACTGCGCCGCCTTTGCTTTCCGCATCCGGCAAGCCCAAATAAGCCGGCGCTCCGGCGAAAAAAGAAAAAGCCGCTGGCGGGCAATCGTTTGCTTTTTAGTCGCTAACACGGGTCTGACGATTCCCAGTATCAACACCGTCCACCCTAGCCTTCCATCCATGAAGATCCCGCAATTCGCCGCCGCCCTGCTCGGGCTTTTCTCCGCCACCGCCGCAACCACCCGCGGCGTGATCGACGTGGCGAACCCCGCCCGACCCGCCGACGCTGTCACGCTGGTCGGCCCGCAGGGCCACGACCTGATCCCCGAGGAGACGGGGAAGGAGACCAAATGGGTTTTCGCGGACGGCGTGCTCACTGCCTCCCCCGTTTGGGACAGTCTCGTCACGAAGGAAGCTTACCGGGATTTCCAGCTCCACGTGGAGTTCAACGTGAACAAGGCGGAGAACCCGAAGGACGCGGAGGCGGACGGCAACTCCGGTATCTACATCCAGAAGCGCTACGAACTGCAGATCCACAACTCGTTCGGGATTCTTGAAAAGGATTACACGGCGGCCTTCGGCGGCAGCATTTACAAACTGAAGAAACCCGACCGCCTCGTCAACAAGCCGCACGGCGAGTGGCAGACTTATGAGATCGTGTTCCGCTCCGCCCGTTTTGACGGGGAGAAGAAAACCGAGGACGCGCGGATCACCGTCTATCAGAACGGCAAGCTGATTCACGACGACTTCCCCATCCCGCGCAAGACCGGTGCGGGCGCGGCCGAGGGGCCGGACCCGGGGCCGATCAAGTTTCAGGGGCACCACAATCCCGTGAAATTCCGGAACGTGTGGATCCGCAAACTCGATCTCAACGCTGCCGCGAAGCCCGCGGCCAAGGCACCCGCGAAGCCTCAAGGAAAGGGCTACGTGCAGGTGATCCCTTTCGAGGACATCCCGCCCGCGCCCGCCCTCCCGCCGGCGGAGGCGCTGAAATCTTTCCGCCTCCATGAGGATTTCGAGATCAGCCTGGCGGCCCACGAGCCCGCCGTGCAAACCCCGTTCGCCGCCGCCTTCGATGGCGACGGACGCATGTGGGTCGTCGAACAGCGCGGGTACATGCTCAACATGAACGCCGACGGCGAGGACGGTCCGCACGGGTGCATCTCGATTCTCACCGACACGGACGGCGACGGCTTTTTCGATGGCCACAAGGTTTTCATGGACGGGCTCAACCAGCCGCGCTCGATCGCCTTTTATAAGAACGGCCTGCTCTACGCCGGACATGACGCGCTGGAGTTCATCGAAATCAAAGACGACAAGGCCGGCGCGCGAACCATGATCGATCCGGAATATGCCGGGAAAGGCAACGTGGAGCACCGCGCCAACGGCCTGCTGCGCGCGCTCGACAACTGGATCTACAACGTCAAATCCGACGCCCGCTACCGCGAGGTCGGCGGGAAATGGGTGAAGGAGAAGACCGACTTCCGCGGACAGTGGGGCATTTCCCAGAACAACCACGGGCGGCTGTTCTACAACGAGAACTGGTTCGGCATGAGGGCGGATCAACTCATGCCCAATCTCCTGCAGCGCAATCCGAATTTTCCGAAGCCGACCGGTAACTCGGTGAACATCTCCTACCGCGACAAGCTCTTCCCGGCTCGCGTCACGCCCGGCGTGAACCGCGGCGGCGAGGGCGATCTCGACGAGAACGGCCACCTCAAGGCCGC
>NEUO01000086.1 GCA_002304315.1 Verrucomicrobiia bacterium Tous-C4TDCM | reverse complement strand
CCGTCCCGTCCCAGCGCGGGAGAACATTCGGAGCTTGCAACAGAGATCGGATTCTCCTATCGAATGTCCATCAGCCAGCACGCTGAGATTTTAACGTTTTAACGGAAAGAAAAATTTCCCCCCAGCGCCGCCGCAACCTGCCACAATCCAAGGCGCTCGTTGCCACCAAGAACTGCGAGATCAACCTGGACGTGGAGATGGAGACGGGCACGGGCAAGACCTACGTGTACATCCGCACCATGTTAGAGCTGAACCGCCGCTATGGCTGGAGCAAGTTCATCATCGTAGTCCCCAGCATTGCCATCCGTGAGGGCGTGCAGAAGTCTCTGGAAATCACCGCCGAGCACTTCCTTCAAGACTACGGCAAGCGCCCACGCTTCTTCACCTACGATTCCAAGTCTCCCCACAAGCTGGAGAGCTTCGCTTCCGATGGTGGCATCAACGTGATGATCATCAACGTGCAGGCTTTCAACGCCACCGGCGCGGACGCCCGGCGCATCTATGAGGAACTCGACGAGTTCCAGTCCCGCCGCCCCATCGACGTGATCAAGGCGAACCACCCGATCCTGATCCTCGACGAGCCGCAGAAGATGGAGGGCAAGAAGACCACGGACTCATTCAAGGAGTTCAACCCGCTCTTCGTCTTGCGATACTCCGCCACTCACAAGACCGAGCACAACAAGGTTCACCGTCTCGACGCGCTCGACGCCTACAACCAGAAGCTGGTTAAAAAGATCCGCGTCCATGGCATTGCCCAGAAGGGCCTGAGTGGCACCACCCGCTACCTTTACCTGGAGTCCATCGTCGTTTCCCGACAGGCCCCGCTCGCCCGGTTGGAGTTCGAGGTGAAAGACAAGAGCGGCACCATTCGCCGGGTGCTGCGTAAAGTTGGCGTAGGCGACAACCTCAAAACCCTCTCCAATGATCTCGGCGGTTACGACGGCTATGTCGTCTCCGAGGTCGATGCGTTGCGCAACACCGTCGCCTTCACCAACGGCGTCGTGCTGCAGGCCGGCACCGTCTCCGGCGATGTGAACGAAATCACCCTGCGGCGCATCCAGATCCGCGAGGCCATCCGTGCTCACTTCGACAACGAGCGGCGCTTGTTCGCCGAGGGCATCAAGGTGCTCAGCCTGTTCTTCATCGACGAGGTGGCGAAGTACCGCCAATACGACGACGTGGGCGAACAGCCCGGCGAATACGCCCGAATCTTCGAGGAGGAGTATGCCCTCCAACTCAACGAGGAACTCGAACTGGAAGACACGCCCTACCAGCGGTTCCTCAAGGACATCCCGCCCGCCAACACCCACAACGGCTACTTCTCCATCGATAAGAAGAGCAAGCGGCTCGTGGACCCGACCATCGCCGCACGCGGTGAGGAAGCGGGCAACGCCACCGACGTAGATGCCTACGACCTCATTCTCCGGGACAAGGAGACCCTGCTCTCCTTCCCCGATCCCAAGGACGACATGGATACCCGGCTCCGCAAGCAGGTGCGTTTCATTTTCTCCCACTCCGCCCTGCGCGAGGGCTGGGACAACCCGAACGTCTTCGTCATCTGCACGCTCAAGCACAGCGATAGCACGATTTCCCGCCGTCAGGAAGTCGGCCGGGGCATGCGCCTCTGCGTGAACCAATACGGCGAGCGCATGGACAACCCGGCCACCACGCACGACATCAACGTGCTAACGGTCGTGGCGAACGAGTCCTACGAGGACTTCGTCAAAGGTCTGCAATCCGACATTCAGGACAGCCTCTCCGCACGCCCACGCGAGGCGAATGAAGCCTACTTCACCGGCAAGGTGCTGACCGGTGCCGGGCCGGACGGCACGGATCTGACAGTGACGCCCGCCATGGCCAAGCAAATCTACCGCTACCTCGTGAAGCACGATTACTCGGACGACGACAACCGTATCACGGACACCTATCATCAGGCAAAGAAGGACGGCGCGCTGGCCGAACTACCCGACGACCTGAAGCCCCACGCGGCTCAGGTTTTCGGACTGATCGACTCCGTCTTCTCCGAAGGCGCACTTCCCAACTACGAAGACAACCGCGGAACCAAGCAGAACGTCCTGAACGACAACTTCCACAAGAAGGAGTTCCAGGAGCTGTGGCACAAGATCAACCGCAGGGCGGCCTACACCGTGGCCTTCGATTCCGACGAACTGATTGCCAAGGCCGTCAAGACGCTCAACGCGGAGTTGCGGATCGAGAAGCTCAAGTTCGTCATCAAGAAGGGCGAGATGGACAGCTCGCTCAATTCGGACGACCTAGCTGCCAAGCGAGCCTTCAACGTGCAGGAACAGACCACGGAATCCGCCCGCGGCAGCATCCGCGCGTCCGTCAGCTACGATCTCATTGGATCGATCGCGGAGGACACCCAACTCACCCGCCGGACGGTGGCCTCCATCCTCTCGCGGCTTGAGCTGCCCGTGTTCAACCAATTCAGGGCCAACCCGGAAGCCTTCATCGCCCGGGCCTCCACACTGATCAAGGAACAGAAGGCAACGATGATCATCGAGCACCTCGCCTACGACCCCATCGAGGGCAACTATGATGCGGAGATCAAAGCCGTGGCGAAAACTCCCTTGGACTTCTCCAAGGCGTTCAAGGCGAAGAACCACATCTACGACTACGTCTTCACCGACTCCAAGGTGGAGCGCGAGTTCGCCGAAGAACTCGACGCCAGCACAGAAGTGAAGGTGTATGCCAAGCTGCCCAAAGGCTTCGCAATCCCCACACCCGTCGGCGACTACAACCCGGACTGGGCCGTCGCCTTCGATGCCGGCAAGGTGCGTCACATCTACTTCATCGCCGAGACCAAGGGCAGCATGTCCTCGCTCGACCTCCGCGAGATCGAGACCGCCCGTATCAACTGCGCCCGCAAGTTCTTCGCCCGGATCACCTCCAACGAGGTCAAATACGACGTCGTCAACAGCTACGAGAAGCTGATGGAGCTGGTGAAGTAGCCCCCCACGAACATCTCAGTCCAGACTGATGCCATGAAGATGGTGGTGCTCGATCTTCTCCAGCACTCCTTCGAAGAAGCCCGCGAACTCTACGCCGACGTCTGGCTCGGTTTCGGCGAGTGCGAACTGGCCGCGATGCTGGAAAAGGCCGGCTTTATCGAAATCGACACCGCCGTCGTCGACCGCGAGTCCGAGCCCCCGAACTTCCAAACCCTGCTCGCCGTCGCGAGAAAGCCGGTGTGAGGGATTGCGATCGGGGACGGGGTCGTGTTGTTTCCCAGCGTGTTCCGGCAAGCGATTCTTCCTGTCTTCCTGCTTATCGCCTCTTGCGCGCCCCGGCCGGAACAGCCCCCGGCGGCGCGACCCATAGCTGAGATGCCCGTCGCCGCGAAGCCCTCACCCGCGAAGCCGGCCGCCACGACGCCACAAGTGCCTGCCGCCGCACCCCGTGTGACCTCCACGACCCTCTCCGGAATCTCCATCACCGCCGTGACCTTCGACAGCCGCAGCCACAGGCTGGTCGTCGCCGACCAGCCCGGCGGCGCGGGTTCCCAGTGGCCGGACGCGCAAGCCGCCGCCGCCTCGCGCAGAGGCATCGCCGCGGTAAACGGCGGCTTTTTCACGCCTGAGGGAGGACCCCTCGGACTGGTGATCGCCGGGGGAAAGCGGGCTGGCAGCATGAACCGGGCTTCCTCGCTGGGAGCCGGACTTTTCGTGGATGACGGTTCCCCGGCCCTCGTCCGCCGCGAGTCCGGAGGCACCGGCGGCGAGCTGCTGCAAAGCGGACCTTTCCTCGTGGAGAACGGCCGCGCCATCCCCGGACTCAGCCCGGAAAGCTCGACCGCCCGGACTTTCCTCGGCTGGGATGGCGGGAACGGATGGTTCATCGCCCGCAGCGGACCCTGCTCGCTGGCGGATCTGGCGAAGGCCCTCGATGGCGCGAAAATCGGCGGCATTTTCTGCCACGTCGTGCTGAACCTCGACGGCGGACGCTCGTCGGACCTGTGGGCTGGCTCGTCGCTGGTCGGCGGCCCCATCAGCCAGCGTCCGTTCTGGAACAAGCCCGTCCGGAATTTCCTGGTCTTGCTGCCGCGATGATTTGCGGCGTACCGCCGACCGAAAATTGATTTGGACTTCCAAACAATCCCGAACCCTGAAAATCCACCCTCCAAGCCTAACAATTCAAGGGTTCCGAAGCCTTTTCCGAATCATTTTGGACAGCGGGCGATTGCGGTGTTAACAAGTCGGCGTTTCCCAACGTCCCAATCCCCCGATTGCCATGAAGCCCCTCCTCTGTGCTGCCGCTGCGCTTTCCTTCGCCTCGTGCGCCCAAGTCAATCAGATCAAAACGGCCACGGTCGGCGGGTTTTCCAAGGTTTCGGAAGTCTCCAAGAACTCGATCGCCAAGCTGATGCCCGCCCGGATTCCGGTCGTGGAAGTTCGCGAAAAGGATCTTAAAGCCTTGCCGACCGGTCAGGAGCAGGCCGTCGCCTTTGAAAAGAGCCGCCGCAATCGCTTCTGGGGCATGTTCAGCGGCCCGGTCGACTTTGAGGAGCCGGTGCTGCCGGCGGATGTGGGTGCTTTGGACGGCGATTTGCTTCCTCCAAAGGTCGAGTGAAGCGCGAGGCGGACTCGTTCCGAACTTTCCGCAAAAAACTCGAAGGTTTTTTAAACCGCTGTGTGAGGAATCACATTCTCGGATTGTTCATGAAAATCCAAATCTTCCTTCTTTCAGCGGTAACGGCGTTTCCTGTTCATGCCGCCACTTTGGGCACCTGGTCCGCCAGCGGCGGTGCGAACCCCGGAACCGACGGCTGGACGCTCACGACCTCCACCGGCAATTCCTCCCAAGCCGGCTCGTTCCAAGGAAACTAGGGCGGCAATGGTGATGGCTCGGGCGCAGGCGCAGGCAATCCCGCGTGGGGCTTCTACGCCAACAGCGGCCAGTCTTCGGCAGGCGTCTGGAACCTCGCCGGCGGCGCGCTCACGGTCGGCCAAGAGCTCGGGATCGACTTCGACAACGGCTTTATCAACAACGGCTCTCAGGTCGGGATCGAGTTCCGCAACGGCACCAGCGTGGGGCTTTCCATCTTCTTCACGGGCGGTGCCTCGTTCTACCAGGTGTTCCGCAACGGTGGCTTGGTGAATTCCACCGAGGGCTTCACCGACAACGGCTTCAACATCCAGGTCGAGTCCACCGGCACTTCCACCTACGCGCTCAGCTTCGGATCGTTCAGCCAATCGGGCACCTTCGGCAACGGCGTGTCGGCCATCAATAACATCCGGGTCTTCAACACCAACGCCGGAGGGACCGGCGCATTCAATCTCTTCGCCAACAACATCACCGTCGTCCCCGAGCCCGCCACCGCGCTGCTTGGATCGCTGGGCATGCTGGCACTGCTCCGCCGACGGAAGTAGTCGACTGGTTCAAAGTAGCTTGAAGCCCGGCCGGATCTCCCCGGCCGGGCTTTTTTCTGTCCCTCCATTAAGTTCCGCATTCGGTCGTTGGCAATCCGGCGGTCATCGCCTAACCCTCGCCGCGCCATGCTCAAAGCCGGAATCGTCGGACTGCCCAACGTTGGAAAGTCCACCCTCTTCAACGCCGTCACCCGTTCCCGCAAGGCGGAAGCGGCCAACTACCCGTTCTGCACCATCGACCCGAATGTCGGCATGGTCGTCGTCCCCGATTCCCGGCTCGCCGTGCTTTCGAAGATCTCCGGCTCGCAGAAGCTGGTCCCCACCGCGATCGAGTTCGTCGACATCGCCGGTCTGGTCAAAGGTGCCTCCGAAGGCGCCGGCCTCGGCAACCAGTTCCTCGCCAACATCCGCGAGACCGACGCCATCGTGCAGGTCGTCCGCTGCTTCGAGAACGACGACATTATCCACGAACTCGGCACCGTCGACCCGATCCGCGACATCGAGATCATCAACGCCGAGCTGATCCTCGCCGACATCGCCGCCATGGAAAAGCGCCGCTATTCCCGCGAGAAGAAGGCCAAGAGCGGCGACAAGGAATCCAAGGCCGAAGTCGAGCTGATCGACAAGCTGATGCCGCACCTCAACGACGGCAACCCGGCCCTCACCCTGCCGCTGTCCGACTCCGAGCGCGAGTTGATCAAGGACTTCTTCCTGCTCTCCGACAAGCGCACCATCTTCGCCTGCAATGTCGCCGAGGACGAACTGGCCGGCGCCATGGCCGATCCCGATTCGCACCCGATGGTCGCCAAGGTCCGCAAGTTCGCGGCCGAAGCCCACGGCGCCGAAGCAGTCGTCATTTCCGCCAAGATCGAAGAGGAACTTGTCGATCTCACCCCTGAGGAAGCCGCCGAGATGCTCGGCGAAATGGGCATCTCCGACTCCGGCGTGTCCGCCCTGATCCGCGCCGTTTATCACCTTCTCGGCCTGCGCACTTACCTGACCACCGGCGTGCAGGAGACCCGCGCTTGGACCATTCACGAAGGCGACAAGGCCCCCGCCGCGGCCGGGGTGATCCATACCGATTTCGAACGCGGCTTCATCGCCGCGGAAATCGTCCACTACGACGACCTCGTCGCGCTCGGCTCCAAGCACGCAGCGAAAGAAGCCGGCAAACTGCGCATCGAAGGCAAGGAATACGTCGTAAAAGACGGCGACGTGATCGAGTTCCGCTTCAACGTCAGCAAGTGATCGTGGCTGCGGGATCCTGCCGCCAGGCGAAGTAGCGCAACTTTCCAAGTTGCGTGCTGATAGCGGCCCGCCACACCCCATAGGATCCGTGCGGCCCCTTCGTGCCGCACGCCTGTAGATCTTTGCAAGTTGCGGCAAGTCAACCCGCGACCCCGAAAGGATACACCCATCAGTTCGAAGCTCACCCTACAGCCCCCCGCATCCGGATCAGCGGGAAACTCCATTCATGTCCGGCACCGGGATTGACCCTCTCGCCGTTATCTCCGCAACCAGGCGAACCTTGTCCCCGTCGGGTTCCGTCAAGAATCGAACGTCATCGACCAGCCCGCTTTCATACAGGTTCCGAATGTCGTCATCGATTTTCTCCGCACGACAGAGAGATCCCACTCTTGAATTGGTAAAGCCCCTCAATCGCTGCTCAGCAATCGTCTTCGATCCAACGTTGCGGATGACAAACGAGGATACTTCCCTCCCTTCCGGGCTCCAATGTTCCTTTGCGCGATGACAAGTCGACGACCCGATCGCCGTGATCAAAACAAAGAGCCAAGAGTGACCGCGCGGAAGCATCCTGACCGGCGCTTAGCAGAAGGCGGGGCCAGCACCAAGCTTCGAGTGGATGGGCAAAACCTCGTCACAACCGCGGATCAAACACGAAGCGCTCCGCCTTCGCCCCCTTCAGCCGCGACGCCGCCGGATGCCGCGGATTGACCAGCAGCGTCCTTTCCTGCGGCACGATCACGCTCGGCATTGCCATCGCCAGCTCTCCCTCCTTCGCCAACCACACCGCGCCGAAACGCCGGGCACCCGTCGACGAAGGCTGATCCCGCCAGCCGTCCGGCAAGTGCTTCGCCGACGCGACCCGGATCGCTTCGTCCGGCACTTCGGCAGCGATCACGCACCACTCCAGCCGCAATGCCTCGCGCGGCGCGTGGACCAGGATCTCCAGCGCCGCCAAGGCCCGAGACTCCGCCAAATAAACCGCGGCCAGCCCCGGCGGATTCCAGCGGCCGCCATGCAAGCGTGCCCCTTCCCCATCCATCGCGGTGGCAGCCCAGCGTTCCTGCACGATCCGATACCAAAGCGCCATCTCAGGAGAAAACCCCGTGTTCGATCCGTCCTAGCAGAGCTTCCACCTCCCGGGCCCCGATCTCGGTGTCGGCAAAGTCCAGCGGGCATTCGCCGCGAAACGCAATGGCGGGGGCCGCCAGCCACGACCGGGCCGCCTTCTCGCCGCCCAAGACATCCGAAGCCCGCAAAAAAAGCCGGGCAAAGCGCACCAAGCGGTCCGATGCCGCGCGGTCGAGCGTTCCATCTCCCTTGCGCCGGTGCAGCGTGGCCCGCGACATCCCCAACAGCCCGGCCAGGCGCTCTTCGGTAAGCCCGAGCAAATCCCGCAAGGAATGGAACTCCGCCAAGGGCAATCCGTCCCGGACCTTTTCAATCATGTAAGCCGCCTCCGGCTCCCCGAGCACCGATCCAACGGGAAAACCAAGTTCCTTTTCCGCCGTCAATGACGTGTCCGCCGATACCCCGCTCGCATTCGCGGGCTTCTCCCGCCGTTTCTTGAGGGCATCGCGATAGCTGACCTTTTGTTTCACGTGAAACATCTAATTCCTTCTTTCCGACCCTTCAAGCATTATTTCACCCCATTGCCCGCCCAGCCCTCCGCCATTCACCTTGCACGGCGTCGGTTCCCCCCTAGCCTCGCCGAAATGCTCGCGCGTTCCATTCTCACCCTCGCCCTGCTGACCGCCGGGCCATCGCCGGCCCAGACCGCCGCCCCCACGCTTCCCGGCAGTCCCGCCGCCGCGGTCTCCGAGATCTACCGCTCCGTCGTCCGCATCGAGGCCGCCGTGCAAATGCCCGACTACTCGACGCCCTGGAACAGCGGCCGCTTCACCGGCGGCATCGGCACCGGATTCGTCATCGGCAAAAACCAGTTCCTGACCAACGCCCACGTCGTTTCGAACTCCAGCCGCCTGCTCATCACCGTCCACGGCAGCCCGCGGAAATACCCGGCACGGGTGAAATTCATCGCCCACGACTGCGACCTCGCGCTGCTGGAAGTCGAGGACTTCTCCGACTTCGAGAAATTCCCCGTCTTCTCGATCGGCGACGTTCCCAGCCTGGAAAGCCAAGTCCGCGTGATCGGCTACCCGATCGGCGGCGAGCGGCTTTCGGTCACCCGCGGCGTCGTCTCGCGCATCGACTTCTCCTCCTACTCCCACTCCCGCGCCGATTCCCACCTCATCGTGCAGATCGACGCAGCCATCAACCCCGGCAACTCCGGCGGCCCGGTGGTCCAGGACGGCAAGGTCGTCGGCGTCGCCTTCCAGGGACTGCGCCAGGCGGACAATACCGGCTACATCATCCCCACTCCGGTCGTCCGCCGCTTCCTCAAGGACATCGAAGACGGCCGCTACGACCACTACGTCGACCTCGGCGTCGCCACCTTCCCGCTCTTCAACCCCGCCATGCGCCGCGCCCTCAAGCTGCCCGACAACGGCCTCGGCGTGCTGGTCACCAATGTCACCCCGACCGGTGCCTGCGACGGCATCCTCAAGCCGGGCGACGTGCTGGTATCGATCGACGGATTCCCCATCGACAGCGCCGGCCAGATCCTGCTTGCCGGCGAGAAGGTCGACCTCAACGAAGTCGTCGAGCGCAAGTTCGCCGGCGACACCGTGGCGCTGCGCTGGCAAAGCGCGGGCACTTGGAATGACCGCGACGTCGCCCTCAAGACGCTGCATCCCTCACGGATGTATGCCATCCAGTATGAGAAGAAGCCACGCTACACCGTCTTCGCCGGCCTCGTCTTCCAGCCCCTCGACACCAATCTCTTCGCCACCATCAAACTCGACGACGTCAACGTCCGCCGCCTCTACTCCGATTTCGTGCCGAAGGGCATCTTCACCGAGCGCGAGGACATCGTCCTGCTCACCCGGGTCGAGAGCGATCCCGTCAACAGCCAGCTCTCCGGCTTCACCGGCCTGGCGGTCGACAAGATCAACGGAACCCTGGTCAAGAGCCTCAAGCACGCCCACGAGCTGCTCAACCCCGCCACGCCGCCGGATTTCTTCGTCATCGAATTGTTCGGCGCCGCCCGCCCGGTGATCATCGCCGGCAATGCCGTCGCCGCCGCCAACGAGCGCGTCGGCAAGACCTACGACATCCAGAAACTTTCCAACCTCGAAGAGTGAAACACCCCGCACCCGCCGCCCTCATGCGCCCGCTCTTGATCTTTCCTTTCCTGATTCTCGCTGCCTGCGAACGCCACGAAGCCGTCGTCGCGACGCCTGCTCCCGCGGAACCCGCAGTCACCGCGCCCGCCCCGGATCCCGCCGCGACCCTTGCCTCGGTGATCCGTATCAGCACCACCCAGCAGGCTTGGAACGAAGGCCAGCCCTGGGAAAAGCAGCCACCCGGCAAACGCCGCTCGCTCGGTGCCATCGTCGCACCCGGCCAGGTCCTCACCACCGCGGAAATGGCCGCCGATGTCACCTACATCGAACTCGAATCTCCCGACGGCAAGCAGCTCGCGCCCGCCAAGGTGATCGCCGTCGATTTCGAAGCGAACCTCGCTCTGTTAGGCTTGGAATCGGAGTCCGATGCGAAGTTCTTCGACGGCACCAAGCCCTTGGAAATGGCCGTGCCACCGAAACTCGGCGACACGCTCGACATCGTCCAGGTCGAGGAAAACGGCACACCGCTGGTCACCCCCGGCAGCCTGCTGAGCATTGATGTCGTCTCGAACTTCCTCCCCGGCCAGTTCTTCCTGACCTACGAAGTCAAAGCCTCGATGCAGAGTGCCGCCAACAGCTTCTCGCTGCCCGTGCTGCACGACGGCAAGCTCGCCGGCCTGCTCACCAGCTACGATTCCAAGGACCAGATCAGCGACGTCACCGCGAGCGACATCGTCGCGCGCTTCATCAAGGAGGCCGCGGACGGCGAATACGCCGGTTTCCCGTCCCTCGGCATCTCGATCAGCCGCACCGATGACTCCAACTTCCGCGCCTGGCTCAAGCTGCCCGAAGACGGAGGCGGCCTTTACGTCTCCACCCTCAAGGTCGGTGGTGCCGCCGAGAAAGCCGGCTTGAAAAAGGGCGACGTGATCGTGACCATCGACGGCCATCCGATCGACCGCCTCGGTTACTTCGAGGATGCCCATTACGGCCGCCTTTACTGGAGTCATCTCGTCCGTGGTGCGAAAAGCGCGGGCGACACGGTGAAGCTCGACCTGCTCCGCGACGGCCAGCCGACCACCGTCGAAGCCGTGCTCGACCGCCGCGACGAGCAGGACCAGCTCGTGCCCGCCTACACCTTCGGCAAGGCTCCGTCCTATCTCGTCAAGGGTGGCCTGGTCTTCCAGGAACTCACCCGTCCGCTGCTCGAAGGCTTCGGCGAGGAATGGTCGTCGCGCGCCCCGCTCAACCTGCTGGACGTGTATGAGAACCCCCAGAAATACGAGTCCCGCGGCCGCCGCATCGTGTTCCTCGCCGGGGTCATCGCCACCCCCGCCACGGTCGGCTACGAGCCGCTGCGGAATCTCATCGTCACCAAGGTCAACGGCAAGGACGTCAAGGACATGAAGTCGCTGATCGAAGCCTTCGCCCAACCCGGTGCCGATGGCATGGACCAGATCGAGTTCGACGAGGAAAAGTTCTCCGTTCACCTCGACGAAGCCGCCTCCGACGCGGTCGATGCGCAGCTCAAACAACGCGGCCTGAGCCGCCTCTCGCGGGCCGAAAATTGACCCGGTGCCTGGCCCTGATTTTCCTCCAACTTTTCGGTTGTCAAAACCCGCCCCCCCTCCCTAAATCTCCGCCCACCCGCAGGGAGGTTAAAGGCTCGGTAGCTCAGTCGGTAGAGCAGTGG
This sequence comes from Verrucomicrobiia bacterium Tous-C4TDCM, assembly GCA_002304315.1. Lineage (GTDB taxonomy): Bacteria > Verrucomicrobiota > Verrucomicrobiia > Verrucomicrobiales > Akkermansiaceae > Haloferula. The sequence continues at coordinate 8,066 of NEUO01000086.1, read as the reverse complement.
ATTGAAAATTCACGTGTCGGCGGTTCGATTCCGTCCCGAGCCACTTCCTCCTCGCTCGTCCTGATCCGTTTCAGGCATTCGGGTAGCGCTTCCGTCTCCCAACCCAGGCACCGCTCGCTTTTGTCTTTGGAATTGCCGCTGCCGGGTCGACCCTCCGGCCATGAACCACCCGGAGGTCCGTCATCTCTTCGCTCCTGCCACCTCGACGGACGGCGGGGAGATTTTCGAGACCCTGGTCGAGCAGCCGATGTTCCGGCTCGAACGGATCGTCTCTAACAAGTCGGAAAATCCCGCCGGCTTCTGGTTCGACCAGGTGGTGAACGAGTGGGTGCTGCTCGCCCGCGGCGAAGCGGTACTGCGATTTGAAAATGGCGATCCGATCCCGCTGAAAGCCGGCGATCACCTGCTCATTCCCGCCCGCCAGAAACACCGGGTGGAAAGCACCTCCGCCGACGCGCTTTGGCTGGCCCTCCATTTCAAAGGTTAGCGATCACCCTTTCATCAGCTTCAGCTCCTCCCGCACCATCTGCCGGAGTTCGGGCGGCCCCACGACTTCCGCCTTGCTGCCGAAGCTCAGCACCCAGCGCAGGACCTCCTCCAGCGCACCAGCCTCGAAGCGGACCTCCACCTTGTTGCCTTTCGCGTCCAACACTTCGGTTTCCTGGGTCGGGTGCCAGCGGCGTTCCTGGGCGAGGCGGGCAGCGTAGTCCTTGAGGACGACCCGCACCAGATGGACCCGGTTGCCGGCGCTGTGCCAGATCCCGAAGGAACGGCGGAGATGCTCGCGGCCGTCGAATTCCTCCGGCCGCTGGAAGCTGCTTGCCAGCACCTTGGTCCTGGTCATCCGCGGCAACGCGAAAGTCCGCAGCGCACCGCGCTCGACATCGTGCCCGATCAGATACAAGGCCCCCTCCACCTCGCCCAGGTGATAGGGCCGGATCCGCCGCGGCGCGGCCTTGTCGGAGTCCAGCTTGCGGTAGTGGAATGAAACCTCGCGGCACTTGATCACCGCCTCCGCAAGCTGGCCGAAGAGAGCGACATCGCGCGCTTTCATCTCCGGCATCTTGCGGGTGAAAGCTTCATCCATCTCCGCCCAGGAAAGATGGACCGTTCCTTCGATCGGGCGGATCAACTTCGCGAAGACCTCGCGCATCGTCTTCTCCAGCGAGGTCCCGCGGATCGCCTCCAGCGCGGTGCGGGTCAGGAACAGCGCGGCGAGTTCCTCCGCCCCCATCACGAAGCCCGGGAAATCCGGCAGCCCGTTCACCGCGTGGAAGCCGTGGCGCTTGTCGTCGTACTCGATGACCACCCCGAAGTTGTCGCGCATGAAGTCGATGTCCCGCTGGATGGTCTTCGGCGTGACTTCCAGCTCCTGGGCCAGGGTGGAGCAGTTCGGATAGCCGCCCTTGCTGATCGCCCGGTGGATCGCGAACATCCGCTGGTAAGGCCTGCGGGTGATCCCGGCGCGCTTTGGTTTCTCGGCCATCAGATCCGTCACGGTGTCACGCAGGCTTGCCATGATGGAGGTCGTAGCAGCCCGACCTTCATCTGCCAATCCCGAAGCTCGCCCCGCGCTTGTCCTACCCCCGCCGCCAAATTGCGGCCATGGAACGAAACATTTCCCGTCGTTCGCTCGGCCGCTGGATCACCGGGCTTCTCGTTCTCAAATCCCTCCCTTCTCCGGCCGCGGAGCCACCCGCTGCTCCGGAGCCATCCGACCCCATCCCGCTCGAGGAATCCCGCGATCCTATCGCGCAGGTCTTCCTCCGCGCCCTGATGGAGAGCCGCGGGGTGCCGCTCTACTACTTCGGCGGCTCCACCCCCGGCGCCTTGCGGGTGATCCGGCCGGAAAGCCTGTTCCGCCTCCGCCCCGGCGGCCGGATCTATGTCCGCGGCCACTGCGAACTCCGCCGCGAGACCCGCACCCTGCGCCTCGACCGCGTCCGCCTCGCTTGATCCGGGCACGAAAAAGGGCCTCCCTCGCGGGAGGCCCTTGATGGATTGTGTTTATCGCATCTTGAAGTGCAGCGAGGTGCGCAATTTGCCGCCCTCCTTGTATTCGGAGAAGCTCAGCTCGTCGAACTCCTCGAAGGCCGCGAGGCCCTTCTGGATGCGGGGCATCTCCTCCTTGAACGCCGCGAACTGCTCCGGTCCGCCGAGCGCGGCCTCGCCGTTCTTCTCCATCAGCGCCACCCATTCGGCGGTGAACTTGCGCAGGACATCGAAATCCAGATCCATCCACGTGCCCCTGCGCGCTCCGGGAGTGGCAGCCTCCGCGGCGGCGACCAGATCATACGCCTGGAGCTTGGAGGTCGAGGCAACGAACCACTTGTCACCCACCGTGACCGACGGCATGAAGTCATCGGTGAAGAACGGGAACGAGAAGAAGTAAGTCATCAAGCCATTCTTCTCGGAAGTCATCGGCTTCTGCATCGGGATCTCCTCGCCGGACATCTCGCTGACGGTCTTCATGATCTTGGTCAAGGATCCGTCGAGCTTGCTCCAGGAGGCTTTGAGTTTGTCGCGCTCGGTCACCGGAGCCAGCATCGACGCCCGCACGAAGCGGCCGCCATCCACCAGCTCCTGCGGCACGCCCGGAAGCGGCGGCATGCTGCCCTTGAGGTCGACCACCAGCGCGGCTTCGTTCCCGAGACCGGAATCCGCCGTCGACATGGCATCCCACATCTCGAGCGCGTCGGTGCGGAACTTCTCGTTGAACATCGCGAAACCCTCCTGGAATTGGGCAAGCTCTTGCGAGTCCTCGATCTTCAACCCGGCCACCTTTTCCGCCATCGCATAGGCGGACTCGACGATCACTTCGCCGTATTCACGCATCCGCTTCGAGTATTCGGGAGTGCCGACCCAGTTGGCGAAGAGCAGGACATCCTCGCTGTCACCCAGGCTGCCCAACTGGTGCACGGCGGCGAAATCGACGCCCCCGCGGTCGGTGCCGCCGAACAGTTCGAACTTCACGCCGTCCTCCAGCACGATCAATCCGCCCAGTGCCTCGGTCTTGGCCAGACCCAGCAGCGAGTTTTCCTTCTCGCCGACCATCTCAAGCAAGCTCGCCAGCTCGCGGGTGTCGCCGAAGCCTTCGGCACCCGCGAGTCCGTCACGCACGCCCAGCGCCATGTCCTTCAGCGAACCGACCACCAGCGCCTTGGCGAGGCCCTGCTCGCCGTATACGAAGCCGGCCAGCTTCTTGCCCTGATAGCCATCGACAAAGGAGATTCCTTCGTTCGCCGCCAAGGAATCTTCCACCTTGTCGACCAGCGGGCAGGACTTCTCGTCGCTGCCAATGTAGAGCATCGCGTAGTCACCCAGCGTGCCCACGGCAACGACCAGGTTCTTGGTTTTCACCGCCGCGATCAGGCGATCAATGTCGGCGGGCTCGAGCATCCCTTCCATGTCCGCGCGACCTTCTTCCATCGAGGTCGCAAGGAACTCGCCGAGAATCTTGTAGCCTTTGAACACCACTCCGCCTTGGGTGAACTCGATCGCCTTCGCGCCTTCTTCACCGATCGCCGACGGGAGGTTCTCCAACCCGGCCACCAGGTTCTCCTGGGCCATCCCCAATGCTTCGGCATCGGCCGCTTTCACCCCGAGCAGCATCGGTGGCATCGCCGCGCTCTCGATGAGTGCCATCTCCTTGCCCACCTCCTTGGCCATCTGCATCATGGCATCCTGCGTCGCGGTATCCATGCCCGAGAGATCGCCCTCCTTGGCACCTGCGGCGAAAGCCTGGGTCATCACCCGCATCTGGAAATAATTGCTGCGCTGGCTCAGTTTGATCAGGTTGCCGAACTGCGGGACGGTCCCCTTGCCGGTCGCGAGGAAGATTTCCTGACCGAGGAATTTCCCGGCCTCGGTCGCACCTTCGGCAATCTCTTCTTCGGGATCGGTGCCGCCCAGCTCCTTCGAAGTCTCGCGGATGAAGTCCCAGCTCTTGAGCGACTTCAGCCGCTTCACGATCTCCTTGCCGTCGAGGATCGACATCACGCTCTCGGTGTCCTTTGAAAGGTGGCCGACGATGCCCAGCAGCGCAGCGCGCTCGCCGGGCGTCAGGGCCTTGACCACCGGAGCCGGAGCCTCGGCCGGCACGGCTGCCGGAGTGCCGGCGGCAGGAACTCCCGCGACCTCGGCTGGAGCAGAAGAAGGAGCCTTCTCCTCTTTTTTGCCACAAGAACCCAGAACCAGCGCGGACGCGGGGAGGACCGACCACCAAGTGCGATACGATTTCATTACCTGCGAAACCTACGGAAATCCACGAAGCCGGGGCAATTCCAAAGCAGACAGGATTTCACAAAGGCACTTCGGCGGTGTAACCAAGGTCGCCAGAACCTCGTACTCCCTACGATTTCACAAGCCGCCGTGCCCACGCCCAAGGCTGGTTCCATCCAACATCGATCCCTCTTATGGACTACCTCACCACCGCCAATGTCCTGCTCTGGGTCTTCCTCACGGTCGCCTTCTACTTCGTCTTCCTCAGCCACTGGCTGGTCGCCGCCTCCTTGTTCCCGGACTACGTCGCCAAATGTCAGTTGCAGTTCGAACGCCCGGTGGTCACCACCTTGGTCGGCCTGCTTTTCACCGTCATTCCGATCGCCATCGGCCTGACCATCGCAAATGTCGCGCCGCCCGCCTTGAAATGGATCGGCATCCTGATCACCGCCGTCCCGATCCTCGCCGGCCTGCTCGGCACCGCCGGCCTGGCCCGCCGCGTCGGCTGCGGGATGCCCGCTCCGGTCGATGAAGCCCAGCCGTGGCGCCGGGTCCTCCGCGGCGGCACCGCCCTCGCGCTGACCTTCCTGCTGCCGATCCTCGGCCAGCTCATCGTCATCCCGCTGGTCCTTGCCTGCGGCGTCGGTGCCAGCATCCTGACCTGGTTCGCCCGCAAGCCCGCTGTCATTCCGCCAGCATCGGCTCCCGCCGCGCTTCCCGTCGCGCCTCCACCCCATCCGGAATCGTGAGCCCGATCTCCCGCCGCACGCTTTTGAAAGCCGCCACCGCCGGTGGTGCGGTCGCCGGCATCGGCGGTTTCAGCGCGCTGTCGCAGCTCTTCGCCCCGCTGATGGCCGGCGCGGACGATGGCCTCGCCGCCTTCCAGCCGCCGCGCTCGGACGATATTGACGACGCCTCCCACGTCCTCAACCGCCTCACTTTCGGCCCCCGCCCCGGCCAGCACGCGGAAATCACCGCCCTCGGGGCCCGCGAATTCATCGCACAGCAGCTCGATCCCGCCTCCATCGACGACCGCTGGATCGAGTCCCGCGCCGCCCGCTTCGAAGCCCTCCGCGCCTGGCCGCTCGGCGAGCTACTCGAATACGACGCCCGCGAACTGCTCGACCAGCTCACCCGCAAGAAGATCCTCCACGCCGTCCATTCCAAGCGCCAGCTCCACGAGGTGATGGTCGATTTCTGGTCGGACCACTTCAACATCGACCCCTCCAAGGGCGACTCGAAATGGCTCAAGCCCGCCGACGACCGCGAAGTCATCCGCGCCCACGCCCTCGGCTCCTTTCCGGCCCTGCTGAAAGCCTCCGCGCTCAGCCCGTCGATGCTCTGGTACCTCGACGGCCGAGTGAACCGAACTACCGACGATTCCGAACGCCCGAACGAGAATTACGGCCGCGAGCTGTTAGAGCTGCACTCGCTCGGCGTCGATGGTGGCTACACGCAAAAGGACGTGATGGAAGTCGCCCGCTGCCTCACCGGCTGGACCGTCCGCGAACGCGCCAAGTCGGGCTTCGCCGTCGGCAAGGTCGAGTTCCGCAAGGACCTCCACGACGATGGCCCGAAGACCGTGCTCGGCACCGCCATCCCCGCCGGTCTCGGCGCCGGCGACCTTGACCGCATGATCGGAATCGTGGCGCATCACCCCTCCACCGCCCACTACCTCGCGGAGAAACTCTGCCGCCGTTTCATCGCCGACGATCCGCCCACATCCGCCGTCACCGCGGTCGCCGATGCCTTCCAGAAGTCCAATGGCGAGATCCGCCCGACCCTCGCCGCGCTCTTCAACACCCCGGAGTTCTGGTCCTCCCGCGGCGGCAAGACCAAGCGCCCTTTCCACTTCGTTGTCTCCACCCTTCGAGCCACCTCCGCCCGCAGCAATGCCGGCCCGGCCTTGCAAAATCATCTCCTCCGCCTCGGCCACGCACCCTTCCAATATCCCACGCCCGACGGCTACCCGGAGGAGGCCCAGCCGTGGATGGCCACCCTGCTCTGGCGCTGGAAATTCGCGCTCGACTTCGCAAACCGAAAGCTCGAAGGCACCAACTTCCCTGCCGGAAAACTCACCCGCGCCGCCGGTGGTGAGACCGCGCTCGCCGCCCATCTGTTAGGCCGCACGCCGTCGCCGGACGAAATGGCCGCCGCCACCGCATCCGGCGCGCCGCTCGCCCTCCTCATCGCCAGCCCGGCCTTCCAAACCTTCTGATCGCCGTGAAAAGCCAGCTTACCACTTTCGTCAGCGAGCAGCGCGACCCCGCCGGCACCCTCGTCATCGTCTTCCTCCGCGGCGGGGCCGATGGCCTCAACATGATCGTCCCCCATGGCGACGACCACTACTACAAGGCCCGCCCCGGCCTTGGCATCCGCAAGCCCGAACTCACCGACCTTGATGGCTTCTTCGGCCTCAATTCCCATCTCCGGCCGCTCCATTCCTGGTGGCAATCCGGCGACCTCGCGCTGGTCCATTGCGCCGGCTCGGAAGACGAGTCGCGCTCCCACTTCGAAGCCCAGGACTTCATGGAACACGGCGGGCTCGCCGCCGGCGGCTGGCTCGGCCGATTCCTCCGCGTCCGGCCCGATGCCGGCCAATCGCCGCTCACCGCAGTCGCCATCGGCCCCACCCTGCCCGAGTGCCTGCGCGGCGCGCCGTCCTGCGCCGCCATCCAGTCGCTCGACGAGTTCGGCCTCGGTCCCCATGTCCCGCCCGGCTTCCTGCAAAGCCTCGCGAAGCTTTACGGCACCGCCCCCCGCGAGCTCGGCCCCGCCGGCCGCAATGCGCTTGCCGCGCTCGACCGCATCCAATCGCTCACCGGCACGAAATACGCGCCCGCCCACGGTGCCACCTACGCCGCCGACACCTTCGCCGCCGGCCTCACCCAGGTCGCCCGCCTGATCAAGGGCCGCGTCGGCTTGCAAGCCGCCACCCTCGACCTCGGCGGTTGGGATTCCCACATCACGCAATCGGTCATCATGGACCCGCCGATGCAGCGCCTCGCCAAAGGCCTGCACGCCTTCGCCACCGACCTCGGCCCGGAGGAACTCGCCCGCACCCAGATCGTCGTCATGACCGAGTTCGGCCGCCGCGTCGCCGAAAACAGCGCCGCCGGCACCGACCACGGCCGCGGCGGGGTCATGTTCCTGTTAGGCGGTGGCATCCGCGGCGGTAAGATCCACGTCGAGTGGCCCGACCTCGCCACCCAACTCGCCGGCCCCGGCGATCTCCCGGTGCTCAACAACTACCGCGACTTCCTCGCCCCCATCCTCGCCAAACAGGCCCCCGGCACCGACCTCGCGAAAGTCTTCCCCGGCCACGAGCTCCGGCCGCTTTCGCTCTTCGCCGGAGCCCCATGATCGCCCGCCACGGGAAGATCATGATTTGACATCTGCCGCTGGGCCGCTTTTTTGATAGCGCGGTATTCCGCTCGCCATAACCGGCGAAACCTCCCGTGTCCGACCCTTCACCAGGGAAATTGGCTCAAGGCCATTCTTCGAGGTGGGTGCGATTTGTTTTCCGCACCCTCACCCTCTGCGGAGCCCCGCAGGTCGTGCTCGCGCTGTCGCTGTTTGCCACCGCTGTCGTTTGCCAGCAGGCATGGCAGTTCCAGAAAGACGCGCGGGAGGTCCGATTCCGGGCCGACGCGGCCATCTTGAGGAACGCGGTGGTCGAGCGCCTCCTCCATTACGCGCAGGTCCTGCAAGGCGTCCACGGACTGTTCGCGGCCAGTGAAACCGTCACGGGATCCGAGTTCCGCGCTTACGTCGGCAGCCTCGATCCCGCCACCAGCTACCCGGGAATGCGGGCGCTGGGCTATATCGAAAAGGTCGATCGCAAA